>NZ_CAUOLF010000019.1:0-48075 GCF_963456385.1 uncultured Streptococcus sp.
GATGCTTATGACCATGTGACAGACCGTGCCGGCCATGACCTCCGCTATGCCATTGATGCCAGCAAGCTCCGCGATGAGCTAGGATGGAAGCCAGAGTTCACCAACTTTGAAGCGGGTCTCAAAGAGACCATCAAGTGGTACAAGGACAACCAAGACTGGTGGAAATCTGAAAAAGAAGCAGTCGAGGCTAACTATGCTAAGACTCAAGAAGTGATTAAATAAGAATTGGCTATCTATTATGAGCCTTGTAAAACTAGCGTTATGTGATTGAGAGGCTGGGAGTATCTATCCCAGCCTTTTCTCACAGGATTGTTAGCTTTTTAATATGTTTGTTACAGAAAATTATGCAAAAATAGTGTAAAATAAGATAAATCCTTTCTGTGTTTTTAGCTAAAGGGATTTTCTCAAATTAAAGGAATACAAACATGAAAATGGTAAAAAGAGTAGTGGGAATTGCTTTGGTGCTGTTGCTTGCAGCGGTGCTATTTCTGGTTCCTGCATCTGTTAATCAAAGTGAACAATTAAAAAATGTTCAAGGTAGTGCTTCTTGGATGAGCATTATTGAGCCGGCTTTGAGCAATGCCAATGTAACGGCTCAGGGAGTCAGCACGGAGGTTTCTCTCAATAGCGTCCAGCTTAATCAGGTGCTCAAGTCTTCTTTGACTGACTCTGAGAATCAGGAGCTGCTGAATAGTGTTTACAGCATTGAAGGCAATAAACTGCGCATCCAGTATCCAGTCAAACTGCTCTTTATTGACAGTAAGCTGGACCTAGAGGTGGATGTGACGGTGAGAGATAATGTCTTGCACATCACAATCGATAGTGCCAAGCTGGGCTCTCTTCCTATCCCTAAATCTTGGGTGACAGGCATGCTGAAGCAACAAATGCAGGCCTCTAATTCATCTATCACGACGGAGGGAGATAGTTTTCTTCTAGCTCTGCCGCAGAGTCAATTCAGCATTAACAAGATCAGCTTCCAGAACGGAGCTGCTAAAATCCAGTTCAGCATGGGTTATGGAATCTAAAAAAGAAAACTTCATTTGAGGAGGAGTCCTTCCGAATCAAATGGAGTTTTTATACTATTAGTTGAGTAATAGCATTGTGAGGGAGAAAAGATGCCTATTCCTAATATCCAGCAAGAGGAGCTGATTGTTATTGATGACAATCTGCGTTTGCGGGCCTATGATGGCCAGTTTGAGTTAGCCTTAGATTGGTACCAAGATCCAGATATGATTTATATGATTGATGGCAGAAGAGCCCCCTGTCCGCCGGAGCGAGTTCAAAGGATGTATGAATATCTTTCTAGGCGGGGTGAAGTGTATTTTATTGAAGTATGGGAACAGGAGTGCTGGCTTGCCATTGGGGATGTGACCTTTTGGCAAGATGATTTGCCCATTGTCATTGGAAAAGCGGACTACCGCGGGAAAGGCATTGGCAAAAAAGTTCTTTCTGCTTTGATACAGCGCGCACGCAATCTAGGCTATCAAAAACTGGTAGTTCAAGAAATTTATGATTTCAATCAGCCCTCTCGCAGTTTGTTTGAGTCGCTTGGTTTCTATCCAACTCATGCTAGGGAGAAAGGCAGGTCCTATACACTTGATTTGACCTTGCCCATAGCGCAGATCCAGCCCAGTCAGTTCTACCTTTCACAGGAAAAGTTGGACAGGATTAGTATTGATTTTGACCAACAAGAACTTGAAGCTTTACCTGTCAAGCGCATGGATGGCAAAGTTTTCTTTACTGATGGACATAGCAGAGCCTTTAAGGCATATCAGGCTGGCCTCTCTCATATTCCCATCTATTATGATAGGGACGAGCTTAACTGGGACTTTTATCGATACTGTGTTCAGGCTTGTCAAGAAAGAGGTATCTTCTCGATAGCTGATTTACAGAACCGTATCTTGTCCAAGGAAGACTATCAGATCCATTGGCTTGATTGGTGTAAAAGAGAAGCTAGAAAATTTGATAAGAGCTGATATCGCGAAGCTCTTGTGTTATAATAGATAGAGGGGATCAATATATTAAATCAGAGGTGAGATGATGCTTTATGAATTTTGTGCGGAAAATGTAACCTTGTTAGAAAAGGCTATGAAGGCGGGAGCCCAGCGGATTGAGCTCTGTGATAATCTGGCTGTCGGTGGTACGACGCCCAGCTATGGCGTAATTCAAGCAGCTGTTGACTTAGCCAAGCTTTATGGTGCGACTGTGATGACCATGATTCGGCCTCGGGGCGGTGATTTTGTTTACTCGGATCTTGAAATTGAGATTATGCTGACTGATATCCAAAAAGCCAAGGAAGCCGGCAGTCAGGGAGTCGTTTTTGGTGTCTTGACGGAGAAGAATGAAATAGATGTTTCGAAGATGCAGCGGCTGCTGGAGGCTTGCAAGGGACTGGAAGTAGTCTTCCACATGGCTTTTGACTCAATCCCAGCTGAATACCAGTTTGGCGAAATGGACTGGCTGATTGAGAACGGTGTCCAGCGAATTTTGACCCACGGAGGACCTGCTAATGAGCCGATTGAGGAGCATTTTGCTTGGCTGGACGAATTAATCGAGCATGCTGCTGATCGGATTGATATCATGCCGGGCGGTGGCATTCATCTGGGCAATCGTCAGCAAATTATAGACAGTCTGGCAGTAGAACAGCTGCATGGAACTAAAATTGTATTTTAAGGAGGAGTAAGCTGCGCTAGCAGCGGCTAAGTAGATGTTGGAATTATTTGAAAAATACAAGGCTAATCCAGATAAGCTTCAGACTTATGGCTTTAAGGAGTCTGACGGAGCTTACCATTTCTCGCAGAAGATTATGAAGGGTGACTTTCGCTTGGAAGTGACTATCAGAGATGGGGAGCTGGACTATCAGGTCTTTGACTGTGATACTGAGGACGCCTATCTGCAGGTCAAGATGGAGCAGGTGACGGGGGAGTTTGTCGGCCAGGTTCGTGAAGCTTGTCAGGAAGTACTGCTGGCTATCCGTCAGTACTGTTTTGACGATGTTGGCTTTCTCTATGAGCAGAGTAAGCGACTGCGGGATCATGCGGCTGAGGTTTATCAGGGTCAGATAGAGTATCTCTGGGAGAAATCTTCCAGAAAGAGCTCGACTAAAGCAGGGGTTTTCCGCCACCAGGACAGTAAAAAATGGTACGGAGCCTTTCTGACCACAGACTGGTCTAAGTTTGAAGCAGAGCGAAGCGGCTCTATTGAGGTGCTGAATGTTAAGAATGACCATGTGGCAGATCTGATTCAGAAAAAGGGGATTTACCCAGCCTTTCACATGAATAAGAAATATTGGCTCAGTCTGCCCTTGGATGATAGCCTGAGCGATCAGGAAATCTTTGATTTACTTGCTGTTAGTTACCAGCTGACCAGTAAAAAATAGAATAGAAGCACAGCGCTCCAATCCGCTGTGTTTCATTTTTCCTCAAAAAACAGTATAATAAAAAGACTAGTAAGAATAGGAGAAATTATGAACCTCATTAGAAAATTAGCCTGGTTTTTTAAGTTGGAAAAGCGGCGCTATATCATCGGTATCCTGGCCTTGTCCTTGGTCAGTGTCTTCAATCTGATACCGCCCAGAGTCATCGGTCAGGTTATTGACCGAATTGCTAGCAAACATCTGACTTCTCAAGAGCTGCTCTTTAATTTGCTGTTGCTGATTGCTTCAGCTTTTATCATGTACGGCCTGCGCTATGTCTGGCGCCTTTATATCTTAGGGACGTCCAATAATCTGGGACGAATTCTGCGCTCTCGATTGTTCGAGCACTTTACTCACATGTCTCCCTCTTTTTATCAGAAATACCGAACAGGGGATTTGATGGCTCATGCAACAAACGATATCAATGCGGTTGTCAGTTTGGCTGGTGGCGGAGTGATGTCAGCTGTGGATGCTTCTATTACAGCCTTGGTGACCCTGCTGACTATGTTTTTCGTTTTGGACTGGCGGCTGACCTTGATTGCCATTGTGCCCATGCCCTTCTTGTCATGGGGCACGGGCTTGATTGGCCGAAAAAATCATGAAAGTTTTAAGGCTGCTCAAGAGGCATTTTCGGATTTGAATAATAAGGTTCAGGAGAGTGTTTCAGGGATTCGAGTGACCAAGTCCTTTGGCTATCAGGAAGCTGAGACTCAGTCTTTTGCTAAGACCAATCAGGAAGTCTACGAAAAGAATGTTTTGGCTGCCAAGTACGATTCTCTTTTTGACCCCTTGGTTTTGCTTTTTATCGGTCTTTCTTATGTTTTGACCTTGATTTTCGGTGGAATTTTTATCTCCCAAGGGCAGTTTACCATAGGAGAGTTGGTTACTTTTATCACTTATCTGGATATGCTGGTTTGGCCGTTACAGGCTACAGGCTATCTTTTTAACATCGGCCAGCGAGGGGCTGTTTCTTATGAGCGGATTGAGAAACTGCTGGCTCAGGAGTCAGATGTCAAGGAAGCTGAACACCCCCTCTCTCATGCGGAAAATGGTCGATTGGATTATGACATTCAGAAGTTTGCTTATGCAGAGGAGACTAGTTTATCGGATATCCATTTTTCCATTGAGCAGGGACAGACACTGGGAATTGTCGGTCAGACGGGCTCAGGGAAGACCACTCTTCTGCGCTTGCTGCTGCGGGAGCAAGATATTCAGGAGGGGGCTATCTATTTGAATGGACATGATATCCGAGAGTACCGCCTCAAAGACTTGCGCCGTCTTATCGGCTATGTACCACAGGAACAGATGCTTTTTGCTCTGTCCATTCGGGACAATATCCGTTTTGCGAATCCCCAGCTGACAGATAGCCAGGTTCTAGCTGCCGCTAAACTATGCGGTGTGTATGAGGATATTCAGGCTATGCCAGAGGGGCTGGATACAGTTGTCGGTGAGCGGGGCTTGTCCTTATCTGGCGGGCAGAAGCAGCGCTTAGCGATGAGTCGGGCAATTATCACCAATCCTGATATTCTGATTTTGGATGACTCCTTGTCGGCTGTCGATGCCAAGACGGAGCATCTGATTTTGGAAAATCTAAAGTCAGAGCGTGCTGGCAAGACAACCATCATCACAGCTCATCGGCTGTCGGCCTTGGTGCATGCAGACCTGATTTTAGTTATGGAAGAGGGGCGTATCAAGGAGCGGGGCACTCACCAAGAGCTGTTGGAGCAAGAGGGTTGGTATGCCCAGACTTATCACAATCAACAGCTGGCAGAAAGCTTGAAGGAGGAAGATTAATATGAAAAAGAAAGCAACTTTTCATCGCCTCCTAGGCTATATGTGGCGTTACAGGATAGTGAGCAGCATGGCTTTGACCTTCATCCTGCTGACGACTCTGGTCACAACGGCATTGCCGCTTCTGGCTCGCTATTTTATTGATCAGTTTATTGGCCGCAATCAAACCTGGGCTGGCCTGCCTTTGCTGGCTCTTTATTATGGTCTATTCCTCTTGCGGGTGCTTTTTACTTTCTTGGGAAAGTATTTCTTTGCGCGTGTGGCTCAAAGTGTGGTTCGGGACTTGCGACAGGAAAGCTTTGCCAATATCCAGCGTCTGGAAATGGCTTATTTTGACAGGACGCCAGCTGGTGCTATCGTTTCCCGTCTGACTAATGATACTCAGGCAGTCGCAGATATGTTCAGTGAGATTTTTTCTAATTTTTTGAGCTCCTTGCTGATTCTAGTTGTTACTTTGAGCGCTATGTTTGCCCTCAACTGGCAATTGACCCTAATAATCGCTCTCTTTTTGCCTCTGATGGCAGCCTCTATTTTGCTCTATCAGCATTTATCCAATCGTCAGCTCAAGCAGGTCCGGAATAAGCTCAGCGATTTGAATGTCAAGCTATCTGAGAGTATTGAAGGGATGCGGATTATTCAGGCATTTGGGCAAGAGAAGCGCTTGCTGCGGGAATTTGAAGAAATCAATGGTCAGCATTTAGGCTTTACCAATCGCTATCTCAATATCAATAGTCTCTTTCTGAGGCCGGCCATGTCCCTGTTGAAAATCTTGGCTTATGGAGTGATTCTGACTTACTTTGGCTTGACTTGGCAAGTGGCGGGGATTACGGCTGGTATTATGTATGCCTTTATCCAGTATGTCAATCAGCTTTTTAATCCTTTGATTGATGTTATGCAGAATTACTCTGTTCTACAGACATCTATGGTTGCTGCGGAGCGGGTTTTTGAAATTATAGACCGCACTGACTACGAGCCTGAGCAGGCTAACCAAGACTTGCAAATCCAAGATGGCAGCATCGAATTCAAGCATGTTTCCTTTTCTTATGATGGAAAGCGAGATGTTTTGCGGGATATCTCCTTTTCTGTCAAAAAAGGGCAGACGATTGCCTTTGTGGGCTCGACTGGCTCTGGCAAGTCCTCTATTATCAATCTTTTCCTGCGTTTTTATGAGTTTGAGCGGGGACAGATTTTGATTGATGGCAGTGATATTAAAGACTATAGTCAGGAGGAGCTGCGGCGAAAGATTGGCCTTGTTTTGCAGGATCCCTTCCTTTATCACGGTACCGTTGCTTCCAATATTCAGCTTTACCAAAAGCAGCTGACGCGAGAAGAAATTATAGAAGCGGCTAAGTTTGTAGATGCTCATGGCTTTATCAGTCAGCTACCTCAAGGCTATGACGCCCCCGTGACTGAGCGGGGAGCGACTTTTTCCAGCGGTCAGCGGCAGCTTCTAGCCTTTGCCAGAACCATCGCCACCAAGCCTAAAATCTTGATTTTGGATGAAGCGACGGCTAATATCGATTCGGAGACGGAAGAGCTGATTCAAACCTCACTGAGAAAGATGCGGCAGGGTCGGACAACCATTGCCATTGCCCACCGTCTCTCTACCATTCAGGATGCCGACTGCATCTATGTCTTGGATAAGGGCCGCATTATCGAATCCGGCAGCCACGAAGAATTGTTAGCCCAAGATGGAATCTATAAGAAAATGTATCAACTGCAGGCTGGGATGATGGGGTCTTGAAAAGCCTGATTTTAAATAAAAGGTGTAGAATTCATTTGGAATTCTACACCTATTTTAAATAGTCTTTTAATTTCTCTACATTTTCTTCTAAGTTATCGTAAGGCAGCTTGGCAAATTGATAAGGGCAGCTAGCAAGGTAGCTTTGTTCAAAGAAGTCAAGCGGCAGGCTGCTGTGTTTGAGAGCACTGACAGAAGAAAGTGACCTTAAGTCTAGTAGAATGCCGTCCTTGGTCAGATAGCTGGATAGTGGCAGCTGAGCTGCTTCTAGCAGTGTCTGCGCCTTTCTTGCTTCCTCTTCTTGAAGCTGCAGCAGCGCCAGTCTATTTTTTTCAAACATGAGACTGTCGATGTAGAGCGATAGGGCCTTCTGCATGATGAGGTTGCTGTCGTAGTCCACGGCGCTTTTGTAAGTGATGAAGGTTTTTCGAATCTGGGGCGGAAGGAGCAGGGCGGTAATCCTCAGGGCTGGGAAAAGGCTGGTTGAAAAGGATTTGATGTAGATGACGC
Organism: uncultured Streptococcus sp.; assembly: GCF_963456385.1. Lineage (GTDB taxonomy): Bacteria > Bacillota > Bacilli > Lactobacillales > Streptococcaceae > Streptococcus. Next base: position 7,458 of record NZ_CAUOLF010000019.1, read on the forward strand.
GCTGGCTATTATCTAAATAGTGAAAGGTCAGCTCCCGCCTGCTATCAAAGTCTGATAGATAGTCATCTTCTACGATATAGACATCATAGAGCTGGGCGAGACGAAGGATTTCTTCCTTGTCCTGCCGACTGTAGGAGTGGCCCAAGGGATAGTGGAAACGTGGAATAGTGTAGAAAAACTTGATTTTTCCGCTTTGAAAAATCCTCTCAAGTTCTTGCAGATTAATCCTCTGCGGTGTCCTTTCAATGGTTTCATAAGGAAGTTTTTGCGCTAGCAGAAGATCATTAATCCGATGGTAGGTCGGCTGCTCCACCAGTATATGCTCTTTTTGATTGGGAAAGTCAATCTGTGAGAGGATATAGAGGGCCTGCTGGGTGCCGGAAGTCAGTACCAGCTGCTCCCTAGAAGCATAGACAGCAGAGTCCAGCATCAGTTTTTGCACAGAGTGGCGCAAATCCTCCAGTCCTTCCTGCTGAGGGTAGTAGTTGAAGAGATAATTTTCCCGGCCGATCAGCGTTTCATTCACACAGAGGCGGAAATCCTCATAGGCTTGGTGGCGGTCATCCCTCACAGGCAGCTCCAAATCCTGCTTTTCTTCCTGAGCATTTTCCAGCACATAGTAGCCGCTTTTGGGAACGGCATAGATGTACTTCTGATATTTGAGCTCAATCAGAGCCTTCTGCGCAGTATCTTTACTGCAGTGATAACGCTCTGCCAGCTTGCGCACAGAAGGGATTTTCTGACCAGTTGCCAGTTTTCCCTCTTTAATATCCTTGGTAATCTTATCAACGATGCGTTGGTATTTTGCCTTGGTCATAAAACTGTCCCCATACAGATTTGATTTTTTCATATTGTAACTCATTTTCAGATATTTTACAATAGAGAGCAAGTAGGAGGAGTCATGAAAACAAAAACAGTCATTCTGGCCACAGATATTTCTGGCTTAGGTAAGGTTGCCGCAACAGCTACCCTGCCACTCTTTGCAATTTGCCAGCTAGAGGTGGCCTTGTTGCCAACCATGATTTTGTCGTCTCATACAGGCGGTTTTTCAGACATCTATATAAATGATTACACGCATGGGATGCTTGCTTTTTTGAAACAATGGCAGAGCCTGGAATTCGACTTTTCAGCTCTGGTAACAGGATATTTGAAGTCTGATATTCAGGTGGAAAATTTGCTGCGCTTTAAGGAGGAAAAAAGCTTGCCCCTTATCGTGGATCCTATCATGGGGGACAAGGGAACTTTTTATCAGGGATTTTCAGAGGCCCATCTAGACCATATGCGTCGCCTCTGCCAACATGCCGATTTGGTTCTGCCCAATTTGACGGAAGCCTGTTTGTTGTTAGAAGAATCCTACGAAGAGAGTTTATCAGAAGATAGATGGGAGGACTACTGCAAGCGTTTGGCTGAGTTAGGACCGAGCAAGGTCTTGCTGACTGGCTTGCCCATGAAAGAGAACCAGATTGGTGTGGCCTATTTTGATGCGGCAACAGAGGAGTTTAACCTCTTTTCTAGTCCAGCTCTGCCCCAGCAATTTTTTGGAACGGGTGATATATTGACGACCCTTGTAGCTGCGGCTTTTGTTCAGGGGATTGACATCAAGCAAGCCCTGCCGGTGATTTTGAAGTTTATTGAAAAGAGCTTGGTACTTAGCTTTAAAGAGCAAATAGATCCAAAAAAGGGCGTTTTTTACCAGCCCTATCTAGGAGAGCTTTTTGCTGATTTTCAAACCTTAATGGAGGATAAAGATGAAGAAACAAACACTTGATTTACAAACCCTAACTATGATTAGTTTATTTGCTGCTTTGATTTTTTTGAGTATTCAGTTTTTTAAAATTCCTGTCGGAGCTCAGTTTATTCACTTTGGAAATGCACTAGTGGTAGTGGGCTGTCTGATTTTTGGCAGTAAACTAGGTTTTTTAGCAGCTGCTATAGGATTGGGAATATTTGACTTACTAAATGGTTATGCAGTGGAAATCCCAATTATCTTGCTAGAAGCACTTGCGGTGGCCGTGGTGATTCATTTTCTGTATGAAAGACTCTTTCAGAGAAAGGATCAACTAAGAAATATTCTTGTGACAGCAGTAGCTACTGCTTTGGTGAAAATTGTGCTCAATATTTTCAAGTACACTTTGACAGGAACACTGTTTGGTGGGAGTAGTTTACCAGCAGCCTTTTTACTGGCAGTAGCTGAGATTACTGGTACATTTGGCTCCAGTCTAGCCACAGTCATCGCTGTTCCAATCTTATATCCAATCTTTAAGCAAGTCAGAAAAGCGCACAAGCAAAGAAGTCCTCTAGAAAAGCAGGGATGAATCAATAACCAGCATAAACAAAGAAACCGTCTGAAAATCCTCAGACGGTTTTTGTGTTTTTCTCTTACATAAAATAAACGATAGCAAGGTATTGCAGGGCGGAAGCAGCTAGAATAAAAAGATGCCAAATCATGTGGAAGTAGGGCTTCTTTTGAGCATAGAAGCCAGCTCCTACAGTATAGCAGAGGCCACCAGCTAGCATGAGCCCCCAGAAGACAGGTCCGGTTTGACCGATAATCTGCGGAATGATAAAGACAACCAGCCAGCCCATAATCAGATAGAGAGCTAAGCTGAATTTTTCATTGACCTTCTTAGCGAAAATCTTATAGAGAATGCCAAAAATGGTCGTGCCCCACTGGATGGCAATGATGAGATAGCCAAACCAGTTATTCATCAGCGACAGCACGACTGGCGTGTAGCTGCCAGCGATAGCGATGTAAATCATGGAGTGGTCGATAATGCGCAAGATATACTTGTGGGTCGAGCCATAGGACATAGAATGGTAGACAGTTGAAGAGAGAAACATGAGAAAGAGGCTGATAACAAAGATAGAAGTTCCGACAGCAGCAACCAACCCGTGCCCTTCATAGCTATAAATGGCTGAGATAGGCAGCAGAATCAGCATCAGGACGGCCCCTACCGCATGGGTAACAGCGTTGGCAATTTCCTCTCCAAAGGATAGTTTTTTACTGAGTTTAAGCGCGTAGTTCAAGATTTTCTTCCTCCTCATTTGGTACTTGGATTAGGGATAAGGTTTTTTGATAGAGTTTGACCGTTTGGCAGGCTGTGGAAATGATGGGTGCCACCTCTAGCTTGCTGCCGTTCATATAGTCAACGAAGTCATCATAAAGTTCTCGCGAATCTGCTGATTTATGCAGCATATTTAAAGTAGCTGAAATTTCCTGGATAGAAAAGACCGTTTTTAAGGTTGTTATGGCAATCAAGCGTGCTACCTGACGACGTTGATATTTTTTCTTGACCGGCTTGGCAATATAGCCATGCTTGACGTAGTTGTTAATCATAGAAGCGGTCAGTCCCTTGTCAGCAGCTGAAATGGAAGAGCCACAGACATTGTTTACATAGAGCAGAACCTGGTCCAAATATAGGTCCAGTTCTGGTAATTCGTCCCACTTGGGAAAAACTTGTTGAGCATTCAAATCTTTATCACTTTCTTATCTAGTCTTTATAACTAGATGATAACATCTCTGTAAATCAAAGTCAAGCAAAAAATAGAATGTCCCATTGAAATTTGATATAATTTTAAAAAGAAGAAAGGGAGGTTTCAGATGAAAAAACAAACAATCTTTGATATGGTAGCCTTCCTAGGCAGTCTGATTTTTTGGTTTTGGCTCTATATGCGCTTTTTTTATGCCTACGTAGCCGTCGTCTTTTACAAGAATCAGCCAGAGTGGAACCTGCTGATACCAGCTTCTATCATCCTGACTTTGACAGCTATCAGCTCGCTTTTTATTCGCGGCCTCTATAGTCGGCACATTCCTCGTTGGCTGGTGCTAGCCAGTTACACCCTCTATTTTCTCATTCTATTCTATGCCCTCTTTTTGAAAAATATCGGCAGGCAGGGCTTTAGTCTGGACCTGCAGTCTTTTACCTATAATTGGATTTATGGAGATAAGCTGGTACCAACCATGAATATCATTATGTTCATTCCGCTGGGCTTTCTCTGCAAGCTGTCATGGAAACATGTGGCTTATTTTACCTTGGCTATCAGTCTGGTTGAGGGGAGCCAATATCTCTTTCACCTGGGTATTTTTGACTTGGGTGATATCTTGACTAACTTGCTAGGCTTCATCATTGGCAGCTATCTACTAGAGACAGCCTTGGGAAAATGGGTTGTCCGCCATATTCACTAAATGAAAGAAGGAAACTATGAAAATTCTTATCCCAACTGCTAAAGAGTTGAATCTGTCTGCGCCATCCGCAATCCCGAATCTACCTTCAGCACAAACCCAAACTGTGTTGGATGAGTTGGCAACCATGTCAGTAACTGACTTGGCATCATTTTATAAAATCTCCCCAGAAAGAGCGGAGGTAGAGTGGCAAGCCATTCAGGCTTTGCGAGAAGGAACTGCGCAGCATGCTCCAGCACTTTATCTATTTGATGGCCTTATGTACCGCCATATCAAGAGGCAGGGCTATACCAAGAAGGAAAGTCAGTATATCGAGAACCACCTTGCCATCACATCAGCGCTTTACGGTGTTATCCCAGCCCTGGAGCCCATAGCGCCTCATCGCTTGGACTTTATGATGCCACTCAAGTTAGATGGGAAGAGTCTCAAGGCATTTTGGAAAGAAGCTTATGACCAAGCTCTGGCAAAAGATGAGGTGATTTTCTCCCTCCTGTCCAGCGAGTTTGAAACGGTCTTTTCCAAGGAAATCCGCCAGCGCATGATAGGCTTCAAGTTTCTGGAAAACCGAGGCGGCAAGCTGAAAGTCCATTCGACCATTTCTAAAAAAGCGCGTGGCGAGTTTTTAACAGCTCTAATAACTAACCAAGTGACAGAAGTCGAACAAATGAAAAAATTAAACTTTGCAGGCTTCACCTACCGACCTGATCTATCTAGTGAACAAGAGTTGGTTTATGTCAAGGAAGTGTGAAAAAGGGAAATCAAGTCAAGTGCTATCTCTGCTCGGAACGCTATCAGTAAATTGGTTGGTGTAGATACAAGCAACAAGCAAAATCAGCAGGTAGAGTTCAGCTATACTACAGAGATTGCTGGGATGGAAGCAGGCCGTCAGGCATGCAATCAAAAAGTAAAATGTTAAAAAAATGAAAAACTATTTTAAAAACAAACCTACTCAAGCTTTCTTGATGCTTATTGTGCTTGTTTGGTCAGTATACGAGATTGGTGCGACCAGTCTGGCTAGCAATTCGGCCCTGACCAAGGAATTCATGCATAGTCGGTACGTTATGGTTTGGCCAATGGTAGATAGAAAGGCAAATCTATACCACTATGCGGAAGAATGGACTAGTGACGTATTAGATGGCATTATGCATCTGGACTATGAAAATATAAAAATAACTAGTTTTCCTAAAAAATGGGAGAGTGAAGCTGAAATATACTATACTTTTTCTGAAGATAAGTATGCTGATAGAGTATATTTTTTCTTAGACGAGCCAATTTCCAGAGCCTATATCACCAGTTTGGAGCAAAATTATTATTTGATTTCAAAGAATGCAGCTGTTATTAAAGAGGAAACAGGCAAAACGGTTGAACAGTTAGGCCAAGAAGTGGGACATGCAAGGGAGGAGTTTTTGTCTGCTCTTGGTAAGATGAGAATCCTTCGTTTGGTCTATTTGGTTCTTCGTATGATAGTGTTGTTGCTATGTATCAGGTGGTCGGGTCAGCGTAGAAAACGGAAAGAAGATGAAATCTTGCAGAATGGATAGAGTCTTGAAACGATATGGAATCTATAAGGAAAATAAAGAATGATAACTTCAGTAATTTTTATTGCCTCTCTATTATTCCTTTTGCGCCGCTTTAAAAGTCGGAGTTCAAGGATTATTATTGGCCTACTGTATAGCCTGTTTGTTGTCTGGTACGTTCAGGCAATTTTTAACTACGGCAAATATACTCTGCAATCAGGTCAAAGAGTTGAATTAAGAGTGTCTCCAAATACGGATCAGTTAGAGTATAGTTCAGAATTAATGTTAAAAAAATTAAATGATGCTAAAATAAAATTATCAGGTACAAATGTTTGGTCTGAAAAATTTGGGGATGTATTATTTGGGGTAAGTGAAAAGAAAATTATTAAGATAGGCAGTACCGAGGGAGACAAGAATGAGCTTCCTAATAATCAAAAAGATATACATTTAGTAGAAGATGGGATTGTTGTTAGTTATAAAGGAGAAAAAAATTTTGATGTCACGAATAACAAACCCTACACTATCACCATGACCAATGTAGACAATAAAACGGCTATATTTGAAGCTCAAGTTGTGGATAGGTAAAGTTTAGGAAGGATTTGATTTCTCTCAGTCCTAGTTTTTTATTAATATGATGGTATTGAAAAATGAAGAAAACGAAATCTATGGTTATCATAGGCGGCTTTCAAGGTCGAAACATCTTTTATGATGTGAAAAGAAAAAAAGTATATTCTAATAAAGTAAATGAGAGAGTTTTTCCTAATCTCAGATGGTTAGTAATCTCCTTTGGAATTCTAGGAAATACTTTTCTCATTCAAGTAAACAATATAAAATTTGAATCCCCTATTTTCAAAGTAATTGTTTTATGTACGACTCTTATTCTTATATCTTTGGTTTGTCACTTTGGATTTAAAGATGAGTATTTAGGGCAAAACGTTGAGATGTTTAATCCCAAATTATATGAACATGTTGGTTGGTTGAATTTTTTAGAAGAAGAGAGAAGCCGATTATACATTCTGCTTATTACATTTGCAGTGAGTTCTTTCTTAACTGTTTTTCAAATGAGAGAATATTTGAACGCTCCTACCATGACAAACTTAATAGAAGTTATTGCCTTTTATTTTATATTTTATATGGCAATAGCCAAAAGTAATTTTATGAAAAGAATGATAGCAATAAAGCAATTGATGAAAAATAAATAAAGAGCTTTAGCTTATAATCTATGGATCAAAGTAATGTATGAACAATTATTGAATGGAAGTGCTATGATTATGAACCGTCTCTACTTGGAGTAAATCAATGAATAAGAATGTATTTTGGTTGGGTAATTTCAGAGATAAAAATATTTTTTATGATAGAAAAACTGGGCAACTATACTCTATAGATAAGAAAGAAGAGAAAGCTCCTAATCTCACTTGGGCTATTCTGCCTGCTTCCTTTCTTTTACGAAATATTTATTCAGAAGCAACAGCACCTCAGGTTGCCAGTGTGCCTATCAGAATATTTATTTTGTGTTCGACTGTTCTCTGCGTTTTAGTTTTGATAATATTTGTTCTAAGAAATATTAGAAAAGGAACTATGAAAAATTTTAATCAGAAACTATATTTTGACTGGCCAAATTTTCTTTATAACCAACAAACACAATGTAAAGGAATATTGTTTTTTGGGACTATACTATTTTTTACGTCAATTAAATTTATAATTGATTATTATTTTTCAGGAAGCTTCCTTTCTTTTATGGGTATAATTGGTTTTCTCCCGGCATCTGGGCTCATGTTAATAGGAAATAGACCGTTAGAGAAATTGATTATACTTAAAAGGTTGGAAAAGCAATTGAAATGAAGAAAAAAGATTATTTAACCGAACTCTTAGCTTTTCAGGGTAGAAACTATTATTTTGACCCAAAAACTAATAAAATCTATGTCAATGTAGATAGACCAACATTCCATCTGGATCTCACGAATTATGTTCCTGCAGCTAGCATTCTGCTGCTACATGGATTTACATCTGTTTCGAATAGCCAGTTTTCCTTCTTGTGGAAGTTGATTTCTCTAGTATTGGGTTATATTATTCTTGGGTATTTAGTAGAATTACTCGTGAGAACAAAGAAGGAACTGTCATTTAAAGAGTTTCGCTTTGAAACGCTTCCCATTAAGGACGAATTTTTATATATTTTTAGTCGAAATGTATATGCGAAGCTTGTATTCGGTTTGTTTTTTACCTTTTTTGCAATTTATCATGCAACTGAGTATCTAAGCAGAGGTGTCTATGTCTCTTATTTGTTAAGTGATATTGGCTTCTTGATTGTTTATTTTTGTCTCATAAGATCCCATTTATTCAAACAGATAAAAGTTCTAAAAAGATTAAAAAAGAAGAATACTTAGAATTCGAGAAGATTTTTAAAGGAGGTTTCTAAATGACTGAGCTACTACCGATAGGGAGTGTTGTCCAACTTAAAAATGGACAAGTAAAAATTATGATTATTAACCGTTATCCTCTTTATGATAATAAGGGTGAAATTGGTTATTTAGACTATTCCGGTTGTGTATATCCTTTTGGTATGACGGATAATCAAGCTTGCTTTTTTAACCAAGAAGATATTGAAAAAATTTGGTTTGAGGGGTATATAGATGAATCAGAAGAGGAAATGCAAGTAACGATAGAAGATAAATTATCTCAAATTCCTTATCCTAAATATTCTTTAGCTGATTTATAATACCTGTTCCTGTCAGTAAAGTATTCTAAAACCCCTCGCAATTATTTGCGAGGGGTTAGTGTCTTATAAGTTTTCTTTTCTTTTTATAATCTTCTCTTTTTAGTTAAGGGCTGCTAAAAGAGCATCAGCCTGTGCTGAGAGTTCAGCAAGTTTGTCTTCTGCGACAGTCAGTTGACCAGTTCCCCATGCTTCTGGGTTGATACCAACACCTGTGAATGGTTCTACCACGTTCATACGGATGAATGGCAGCAGGCTGCGGTAGTGCTTGAATACTTCATCTGGTGATGTGCCGTTAGCTACAGATGAAACAGTAACAACCTTAGCATTCAGAGCAGATGGACCAGTTGGGTCTGACAGATCCAAAGCGCGTGAAGCCCAGTCCAAGAGGTTTTTCACTACTCCTGGAATAGCCCAGTTGTAGACAGGTGAGAAAATCCAGATGGCATCAGCGGCCAAGATTTCTTCACGAACCTTAGCAACAGCAGCTGGAGCAGGACTTTCGATGTCTTGGTTGAAGAATGGTACATCTTTGTAATCAAGATATGAAACTTCTGCCTTGCCAGCCAAAGCTTTTTCAGCTTGCTCAGCCAATTGGTGGTTGAAAGAACCTTGACGAAGCGAGCCGACGATGAATAATACTTTAGACATTGCATTGTCTCCTTTTTTATAAAATAAAGAGAAATTTCTCTTGTTACAATATATGTTACAACATTAATCACTAGTTAGCAATTATTTAGCTCAATTTTTTGAAATTTTTTAAAATGCGAATCAAATCTTGTTTATCGTCTTCTTCGAGAATGGAAAGAGCTTGCTGAATGTTTTTGATATGATCAGGCAGGGCGGCTTCAATTTTAGCTCTGCCTTGTTCCGTCAAGCCAATCAAAAAAGCCCGGCGGTCATTGGGGTCGCAGGTGCGGACAATCCAGCCGTCGCGTTCCATATTTTTGATGACAACAGTCATGTTGCCAGAAGTAGCCAATATGCGGTCAATCAGGTCCTGAATACGCAGTTCCCCTTTGCTGTATAGGGTTTCTAAGACGGAAAACTGAGTAGGAGTCAAATCATGCTTTTTAAAAATCTGGGCTTCAATGGCACGGATGGTTCTTGCTGCCTTGTGAAAGACAATCATGGTTTTCAAATCAAGCAGAGCTTCTTTGTTTAAATCGTCTGTAATCTTCATAACAATATTTTACCAATAAATAGTATCATATGCAAGGATATTGCTTTAGAATTTTGAGAATATTCTCATCAAAAAAAGATAGAAAAATAGGAGTATTTGTAGTATAATGACGGAGTGAAATATAAAAATAGAAATAAAGCCAGTTTTCCAATTTGGCAGTACCTTATCGGTATTTTTATCGTTCTCAGCGTTCTTGTCTTTTCATTTTTTGCAGTTTTGCAAGTATCTATGCAGCCGAGACAGTCGGCTAAGGAAGCAAGCAGACGCTTGGCCAAGGAATACGCAGATCTTGAAAAAGTTGATTCTTTTGCCATCTACAATGGGCAGGAATCTTACTACAGTCTGCTTGGTAAGACTAGTAAAGGTGTCGAAAAAGCTGTTTTGATTGCTAAAGATTCCAATGAGATTCGGGTCTATCGACTGGACGAAGGCGTCAGTCAGACAGAGGCGGAGAGCATTGCCAAGGAAAATGGAGCAGGAACTATTGATAAAGTGATCATGGGCTATTTTAAAGATCAGCCCATCTGGGAAGTCAAGTCGGGAGGCACCTACTACCTGATTGGTTTTGAAAGCGGACAGTTGGTCAGCAAGGAGGGACTATGAAATTATCAAATCGTGTCTTAAAGATGGAAGAAAGTGTGACTTTAGCAACAGCAGCGCGTGCTAAGGCTTTGAAAGCGCAGGGGAGGGATATTCTATCTCTGACTCTGGGAGAGCCGGATTTTCCGACGCCTAAGAACATCCGAGATGCGGCTGTGGCTGCCATTGAGGATGGGCGTGCTAGCTTTTATACGGTGACTAGCGGTCTGCCAGAGCTAAAAGAAGCAGTGGTGGAGTATTTTGCCAACTATTACGGCTACACAATCCAGCCTAATCAAGTGACGGTGGCAACCGGAGCTAAGTTTTCCCTCTACACTTTCTTTATGAGTGTGCTTGATCCAGGCGATGAAGCTATCATTCCGACGCCTTACTGGGTCAGCTACGGCGACCAGATTAAGATGGCCGAGGGGACTCCTGTTTTTGTTCAAGCCGCTGAGGAAAATAATTTCAAAGTGACGGTGGAACAGCTAGAAGCTGCTCGTACTGATAAGACCAAGGTCTTGGTTTTGAATTCTCCGTCTAACCCGACTGGTATGATTTATACAGCAGAGGAGCTACGGGCGATTGGAAACTGGGCTGTGGAGCATGATATTCTGATTTTGGCAGATGACATTTATGGACGTCTGGTTTATAACGGCAATAAATTTACGCCAATTTCCAGTCTATCTGAGGAGATTCGCAAGCAGACGGTGGTCATCAATGGTGTCTCTAAGAGCTACTCCATGACAGGCTGGCGGATTGGCTACGCAGTTGGTGAGCCAGAGATTATAGCTGCCATGAGTAAGATTGCAGGTCAGACGACTTCTAACCCGACAGCAGTGGCTCAATATGCAGCAATCGAGGCCTTGACTGGCAGTCAGGAAACGGTTGAAACCATGCGCCAGGCCTTTGAAGAACGTCTTAATACCATCTATCCACTCTTAGCTCAGGTGCCAGGATTTGAAGTGGTCAAGCCGCAAGGGGCCTTCTATCTCTTTCCAAATGTCAAGAAAGCCATGGAAATGAAAGGTTATACAGATGTGACCGAGTTTACGACAGCGATTTTAGAAGAAGTTGGCGTGGCTTTGGTGACGGGAGCAGGCTTCGGTGCGCCAGAAAATGTCCGTCTTAGCTATGCGACGGACTTGGACACGCTCAAAGAAGCCGTTCAGCGCCTGCAGCAATTTATGGAGAGTAAATAGATCTCTCAATCTTAGACTGCTTTCGAAGATTTATAAACAATAGATAAGGATGAACTCAGCATTCGTCCTTTTCAATTCCCTTCAACTGCATTGGCAAATAATTTGATAAAATGGTAAAATAATATAGAATGTCATAAGATTGCTTTCATATTTTCTGGTTGAATTGAGAAGATTTTGTTCAGAAAATAAAAGCTGGGAGCAGTTAAAATATAGCAGCTGGTGGAACTTGCAAACAGGAGTAAAGGAGAAGGATATGAAACGACAATTAATTTTCCTATTTATGGTAGTTAGTTTGGTTTTATTGGCAGCTTGTTCTGTTGTTGATTCAGAGCAGGGGTGGACCACTATTTCCGAATCCAATGGCTATAGTCTGCAAGCCAAAGGTCATCGCTACCGTATCCAATATTATGAGAATGACTCTGCCCGAATAGACTGGTATTTGAACGATTATCAGCCAGAAATGAATTTAAATATGAGAATCTTAGAACGCCCAAATGCTACTGGTTCTTACACTAAAGAAGAGATATCCGGACAGGGCTCTGCAAGTTTTTTGATGGTTTGTAGAACTTGGGGTTCTGCAGAGAACAGTCAAAAGTTTTTAATTAAACGCGCCTATTATAAAGTCGATATTAGACTTAATAAAAAGATGGAGGTAGATACTGAGAAGAGCAGTATGACCTACTGGAAGACAGAAGAAGAGGTAAAGAATGATCCGCCTATTGATTAAATAGCAGCTATAAATGCTAGATTAACTATGTATAAGTCACTTCCTGATAGAAATCACCTGACGACTTAAAAATTTGAGGAGTATTTAGTTGAAGACGACGGAGTTTCGGTGTATAATAAAAGAAGTCCATTTGGTCTAGCCCTGCATTCTATCGACTTGCAGTGTGTTCCTCATGGTCTTTTTACTTAAGTAATAATAGGGATGAAGATTATTTTGTACAAAAGGAGATAAAATGGGTTTTATCAGAAAGGAAATAGGGGAAAGAGAGAAGAAGCTTCTCGAGGATTTTTCTATTGAAGAAAAAGAACTGGCTCTGCCATTTTTACTAGAGGATGAGAAGAGAGGAATTTTTCTCTGCGTCAAGCAATTTCGTATCGGGGAAGGAAAATATCAGGTTTTAGCCATGATGCTCGGAGGGCACTTGCTTGAATTTCGCCTAGAAGAAGAGCGGGCTGATAGATATCCAGTTTGCAATGAGGAAAATCAAAGTGTAAAAGGTCTATCAACAGAAACAATCTCCCAGCTTGTGATTCCCAAGGTTTTAAAAGGACGAGAGGACAAGATTGTAACAGTGATTCAACATGCCCTGTCGCAGATTAACCCTTATTATGATACAAAGATAAGGGAAGTAAACCACGTGGAGTACAGATAAAGAGGAGATAGGATATGGGATTATTAGAAAAGTGTCTGGATTTTTTACCGACTAGGCGGTCTGTAAGTGACATTGAAGAGGATTTGAGTTGGGAGGAAGAATTTACCCCTAAAAGAGTTCACCACAAAGAAGTCAGTAGTAGCCCTCAGAAGGAGACTGAGGGAACAGCGACTCTTCCCCAAGAAGGAAGTTGGAAGTTTGTACATGAGATGATTTCTGAAGAAGGAATTGAGCTTTTAAAGAAAGCTGGCATTGATGACGAGCTAGTCTTTGAGACGGGCGACTGGGTTGCAGATCATGATTTGGGGATTTATCTGGTTCTTTATCGCTTTGGTGGCAGAACCAACTGGAAGAAGACTTATAAGCTAATCTTGCAAGGACAGGTGATTGAATTTAAGACCAAGACAATCTTTCATCAGCAGGATTTTTCTTATGAAGATGGGGAATTCACTAAGGGAGTGATTGTTAAAAACGTCTCCGATATGCTTCTGCCTTTGGCTTTTGAAGGTCAACAGCAGCGCGTGCTCCATATCATTCAAGCAGCTCTGTCAGAAGCTAGCCCAAGCTATGATACGGTCATTTACAGGGCGAACTTTGATTTGGTTTAGGAGGGGAAAATGATATATATTACAAAAGAAGATGTTTTGACTTGGTTAGACAAACATGAGCCAGTGGCCAATCGTCAGAAGGACATTGCGGCTTTTCATAAAGAACTGTCGTTTCGTCTTCAAAGAATGGACTTTCGACCGTCTACCAGTTCAAAAGATCCTCGGAGAGATGTTTGTGAAGACCCTGACCAAGAGCTCACTGTAGCTTTTACTCAGGATGGGGAGGGGAATTATGCGACGATTGATCAGAGTCCAGGAGGTCAGATTCTCAGCGATCAGCGTTTTAAGATAGCTCTGAAAAAAGTCTTGAACTATGATGATGACATGGTTGATCGACTGCTATATGGAACAAAAAATTAGTCCTCTTATTCAGAGAGAGTTATCCGCCAGCCTTTATGAGGCTGGTTTTTTAATTTTTCTGAGATTTAGACTCTTCAAGGATAGCTATTGCAATCGCTTTATGGTAAAATATAGAACAGATGTCCAAAAGATTTGTCTTGAAATAAAGTGACATTTAGCAACCAATCTAGGAGGCAGATATGATTGATCATTTTGAGATAAAGGTCAGGAATCTACAAATTTCAAAAGACTTTTATACAAGTTTTCTTTCTCCTCTAGGCTACAAATTGGCTTTTAGAAGTAGTTCTCTACTCAGTTTTGTTGCTCCCAACAGCCCACATCCTGGTGGAGATTTTTGGTTGGGGGAGGGAGAGCAGTCTCCGATTCACTTTGCTTTTTTGGCAGAAAACCATGAGCAGGTTCAAGCTTGTTATGAGGCTGGTTTAAAGGCAGGGGGAAAAGACAACGGTGCGCCAAATTATCGGGGGAACCTTTCATCATATTATGCAGCCTTTGTCTTGGATCCAGATGGTAATAATGTCGAGGCAGTCTGTCATAAAGAATAAAAAATAGAAAAGAGAAAAAACGTGTCAAAGAAAATAGTAACAATTATTGATGTGAAAAATTATGTTGGTCAAGAAGTGACCATTGGTGCTTGGGTAGCCAATAAGTCAGGTAAGGGTAAGATTGCTTTCTTGCAGTTGCGCGATGGCTCTGCCTTTTTCCAAGGGGTGGCCTTCAAGCCTAACTTCATCGAGAAATTTGGCGAAGAAGAAGGATTGGCGAAGTTTGATACGATTAAAAAGCTTAGCCAAGAAACTTCTGTCTATGTGACAGGGATTGTCAAGGAAGACGAGCGTTCAAAATTTGGTTATGAGCTGGACATCACAGACATCGAAATCATCGGTGAGTCAAATGACTATCCAATTACGCCGAAAGAACATGGAACGGACTTTCTCATGGACAACCGTCATTTGTGGCTTCGTTCTCGCAAGCAAGTGGCTATGATGCAAATCCGCAATGCCATCATCTACGCTACTTATGAATTCTTTGACAAGAATGGCTTTATGAAGTTTGACAGCCCAATCTTGTCAGGAAATGCAGCAGAAGACTCAACTGAGCTCTTTGAAACAGATTACTTCGGAACTCCAGCATACTTGAGTCAGTCAGGTCAGCTTTATCTGGAAGCAGGTGCCATGGCTCTTGGTCGTGTCTTTGACTTCGGTCCTGTATTCCGTGCCGAAAAATCAAAAACTCGTCGTCATTTGACGGAGTTCTGGATGATGGATGCAGAGTATTCATACTTGACGCATGATGAGTCACTTGACTTGCAAGAAGCTTATGTTAAAGCCTTGATCCAAGGTGTGCTTGACCGTGCTCCTCAAGCTTTGGAAACCTTGGAACGCGATGTAGAACTTTTGAAACGCTATATTGCGGAGCCTTTCAAGCGTTTTAGCTATGATGAAGCGATTGATCTTTTGCAAGCCCATGAGAATGATGAAGATGCTGACTATGAGCATCTGGAGCATGGGGATGACTTCGGTTCACCGCATGAAACATGGATTTCAAACCATTTTGGTGTACCAACCTTTGTCGTGAACTACCCAGCAGCTATCAAGGCTTTCTACATGAAGCCTGTTCCTGGAAATCCAGACCGCGTCCTCTGTGCAGATTTGCTTGCTCCAGAAGGCTACGGCGAAATCATCGGTGGTTCTATGCGTGAGGAAGACTACGATGCCCTCGTTGCTAAGATGAATGATCTTGGTATGGATACGACAGAATATGAATTCTACCTTGATCTTCGTAAGTATGGAACAGTTCCACATGGTGGCTTCGGTATCGGTATCGAGCGTATGGTAACCTTTGTAGCAGGTACTAAGCATATCCGTGAAGCCATTCCATTCCCACGTATGCTGCACCGTATTAAACCATAAAATGATTCAAACGCCCATGTGGCGTTTTTTCAACAATGAACTATGAAATAATCCAAATATAGAATTTTAGAGAAAGAAGAGGTAGGAGTCATGTAAACAGCAGATTAACAAGTGATAAAGGATAGAAATTAAAAAACACTTGTTAAAGGAGAAAAGATGTTTAAAAGAAGTTATCGGAAAAATATCGGTCTTATGACCGGAGTAGAATTTTTTGCCTTTCTAGGCATTACTAGTTTTTGGATTTTATTTCTCAGTCAAAACGGCATGTCACTTTGGCAGATTGGGCTTTTGGAAAGTATCTTTCATGCCACTAGTGTCATCTGTGAAATTCCTTCTGGGATGTTGGCGGATCGCTTTTCCTACAAGACCAATCTTTATCTGAGCCGGATAGCTGGGATTGTGTCTTCTGTTCTCATGTTGGCCGGGCAGGGGAACTTTTGGGTTTATGCACTGGCTATGGTGATTAGCGCTTGGTCCTATAATTTTGATTCGGGGACAAGTGCGGCCATGGTTTATGATTCTTCTCTAGAGGCTGGACTTAAGGAACGTTACTTATCCATCTCCAGTTTTATGTCGGGGGTGGCTGAAGCGACCCGGTCTTTGGGAACGGTCTGGGCTGGATTTTTTGTCCATGGACAATTGCATCTGACCTACTATATCATGATTGGCACCTCTATCATCGTTCTTTTCTTGACCTGGATGTTGAAGGAGCCAAGTGTCAAAGCAGAGAAAGCAGAACGCCTGACTATGAAAAAGATTATCTGGGCTGTCAAAGAGGAGTTGCAGAGAAATCCCAGCCTTTTTATCTGGATGATTCTGTCCCAAATCATCGGAACGCTGATGTGTATGTTTTATTTTTACTATCAAAATCAATTGCCTGACTTAAAAGATTGGCAGATTTCGGTAGTCATGCTAATTGGCAGTGCTTTGAATATCTTGGCGGTCTATCTGGCGAGTATGATTGGAAAGAAATATTCTGCCTTAAAACTCTTTCCTTCAGTGGTTCTTCTAACTGGAGCAAGCTACCTGCTGTCCTATTTTGGAACACCAGTCATCTATATTTTGATTTATCTAATCAGCAACGCCTTGTATGCTCTTTTCCAGCCAATTTTTGACAATGATTTGCAAAAGCAGCTGCCAAGTGAAGTACGGGCGACCATGCTCAGTGTTTATTCTATGATGTTCAGCTTGAGCATGATTGTCATTTTCCCTGTGACAGGCTGGTTGATTGATTACTTTGGCTTTGACTGGACTTTTATAGCTTTAGGCGGCTTCTTATTTGCTGTAACGCCATTTTTGTATATGAGTCTAAAGAAAATAAGCCAGAACTTACAAGAAGTCTAAGTTTAATGTTCTCTTTCTGCTGGTCAGAAGGAGAATATTTTTTACCCTTTGAAAATTATGGTAAAATAAATACAGTTTAATGGAGAAGTAGGCAGTATGAAAGATTTATTGAAATATTTCAAGGGATATATCAGGGAGTCTTTGCTAGGGCCCTTGTTCAAGCTCTTGGAGGCCAGTTTTGAACTCTTGGTTCCGATTTTGATTGCGGGAATTGTGGATGAGACTATTCCTAGACACGACAGCTCCCATCTCTACTGGATGGTTTTTCTTTTGATGGGCTTGGCTGCTCTGGGCGTGGTGGTAGCAGTGGTGGCCCAGTATTATTCGTCAAAGGCGGCAGTGGGCTTTACTCGTCAGATGACAAGCGACCTCTATCAAAAGATTCTGCGTTTGCCCAAGGCTAGTCGGGATGAGCTGACGACCTCTAGCTTGGTGACTCGGCTGACGAGCGACACCTATCAGATCCAGACGGGCATCAATCAATTTCTTCGTCTCTTTCTGCGGGCGCCTATCATCGTTTTTGGCTCTATCATCATGGCCTTTACTATCAGTCCGGTCATTACCTTGTGGTTCTTGCTCATGGTGGCGATTTTAACGGCTATTATCGTTTTCATGTCTCGTCTGATGAATCCTCTCTATGCCAAAATTCGCCAGCTGACAGACCAACTGGTCAATCTGACTCGTGAGCAGCTGCAGGGCATTCGGGTTATACGAGCTTTCGGTCAGACCCAGCGCGAGGTTCAGACCTTTCGCAATCGCAACGAGCTCTATAAAACCTGGCAAATCAGGACGGGAGCTCTGGCTAGTCTGATTAGCCCTCTGACCTTTCTCACGGTCAATGGTACCCTAATTGCTGTGATTTGGCAGGGGAATACCTTTATCGGCAAGGGCTTACTGACCCAGGGGATGCTAGTGGCCTTGGTTAATTATTTATTGCAAATTTTGGTGGAATTGCTCAAGCTGGCTATGCTGGTCAACTCGCTCAATCAAAGCTACATCAGCGCAGGCCGCATCAATCAAGTCTTCGAGCAAGCAGAAGAAGATGTCCTGCAGGAATTAGTGCAGGAAACAGCTCTGCCGGATCAAGCCATTAAAGTCCAGCAGGTCAGCTTTTCCTATCCAAATGCAGCTAGTCCAGCCTTGACTGGTCTGACTTTTGATTTGAAAAGAGGTCAGACTTTGGGAGTTATTGGCGGGACAGGTTCAGGTAAGTCTACTCTAGTCCAGCTACTAGCTCACCTCTATCCTGTGGCTGCTGGTCAGTTGACCATCTTTTCCCAAGGACGCAGTCCTAAAAATCTCAGAGAATGGCGGTCTTGGATTAGTCTGGTGCCTCAGAAGGCAGAGCTTTTCCAAGGAACCGTTCGCTCCAATCTGACTTTAGGATTGTCAACTAAGCCAACAGACGCAGACTTGTGGCAGGCTTTAGAGATTGCTCAGGCGGCAGACTTTGTCTCTCAGAAGGAAGGTGGCTTGGATGCGACTGTAGAGTCCTTTGGCCGGAATTTTTCTGGCGGTCAGCGTCAGCGTTTAACCATTGCCAGAGCTGTCTTGCGGAGGGCACTTTTCTTGGTTTTAGATGATGCGACCTCAGCTCTGGACTATCTGACAGAGGCAAGACTCCTGCAGGCTATTAAGAATGAATTGACTGAGACCAGTCTGGTCTTGATCTCTCAGCGGACCAATGGCTTGCGCTCAGCGGATCAAATCTTAGT
The DNA here is from genome assembly GCF_963456385.1 of uncultured Streptococcus sp. Classification (GTDB taxonomy): domain Bacteria; phylum Bacillota; class Bacilli; order Lactobacillales; family Streptococcaceae; genus Streptococcus. The sequence continues at coordinate 26,154 of NZ_CAUOLF010000019.1, forward strand.
GCTGGATAAGGGAGAGCAGGTGGCCCTTGGTCGCCATGAGGAACTCTTAGTCAGCTCTGCCATTTACCGAGAAATCCATCACTCACAGCATAGTTAAAGAGAGGAGGGCAAGCATGAAGCATAAGACATCACCTAGCAGCTTGAAGCGCTTGACTCGCGATTTGTTGCAGGCGCGCTGGCTTTTTCTCCTAGCTAGTCTGGGAACGGTGGCTCAAGTGGCTCTGACTGTTCTTCTCCCAGTTTTAATCGGGAATGCGGTCGATAGCGTTCTTCTGCCTCAAGCGGACCAGCATTTGTTGCCGATTTTGGGTCAGATGCTGTTGGTCATCTTAGCCAATACGCTGATTCAGTGGCTCAATCCCTTGCTCTATAATCAGCTGGTCTATCGCTATAGCCAGCAGCTCCGACAAGGTGTTATCAAGAAAGTTCATTATCTGCCTTTGGCTTATCTGGATCGACAGGGAACCGGAGACTTGGTTAGTCGGGTGACGACTGACTTGGAGCAGCTTAGCAATGGCTTGCTTATGGTTTTTAATCAGTTTTTTGTGGGTTTGTTGACCATCTTAGTGACCATCATTAGCATGGCCAGATTGGACTTTTTCCTCTTGCTTTTGGTTCTGCTTTTGACGCCCCTTTCTCTTTTTTTAGCTCGCTTTATAGCCAAAAAGAGTTTTAGCTTTTTCCAACGGCAGACGCAGGCGAGGGGAGCGCAGACCCAGCTGATTGAGGAAAGTTTGACTCAAGAAAGTCTGATCCAGGCTTTTAATGCTCAGGAGCAGTTTGATTTAGCTTTTACTCGCAGTAATCAAACCTATGCAGACTATTCTCAGGCGGCTATTTTCTATTCTTCGACGGTTAATCCTTCGACTCGTTTTATCAATGCCCTGATCTATGCTTTGATTGTGGGCTTTGGGGCTGTACGAATCATTCAGGGAACAGGCTTTACGGTTGGGCAGCTGGTGACCTTCCTCAACTACGTCAACCAGTACACCAAGCCTTTCAATGATATTTCGTCAGTCATGTCAGAATTGCAGAGCGCTTTAGCTTGTGCGGAGAGGATTTACAGCGTTTTGGATCAAGAAGAAATAGCGGAGTCTGGTCAGGAAATCCTCCAGTCTGAAGATGTCAAAGGACAGATTAGCTTTGAGCATGTGGCTTTTGGCTATGATTCCGGCAAAGAGCTGATTCAGGATTTGAATATAAGGATTCCGGCAGCTAGCAAGGTCGCCATTGTCGGGCCAACTGGTGCTGGTAAGTCAACCCTGATCAATCTCCTCATGCGCTTTTACAATGTAGACAGTGGTCTTATTTCGCTAGACGATGTTCCCATCAGTCATTACACCAGAGCCTCTTATCGTCAGCAGTTTGGTATGGTACTGCAAGAGACTTGGCTCAAGACGGCGACCATTCACGACAACATAGCTTTTGGCCGGCCAGACGCCAGCCGAGAAGAGGTTATTGCAGCTGCCAAGGCGGCCAATGCTCATTTCTTTATCCAGCAGCTGCCTCAGGGGTACGACACCTACCTAGCGGATGCTGGGGACTCCCTTTCTCAAGGTCAGCGGCAGCTCTTGACCATTGCCCGTGTCTTCCTTTCCGTTCCTAAAATCCTAATCTTGGACGAGGCGACTTCCTCCATTGATACTCGGACAGAAGTCTTGATTCAGGAGGCTTTCAGCAAGCTCATGGTGGGTCGTACTAGCTTCATCATTGCCCATCGCCTGTCTACTATTCAAAATGCTGACATCATCCTCGTCATGGTAGACGGTGATATCGTCGAACATGGGAATCATCAGGAGCTCATGGCAGCCAGAGGTGTTTATTACCAAATGCAGACGGCGCAGGAGTAGAAGGGGAGCTTTATTAAAGTTCAAAGATTGATGCTAAATGAAACTAAAAGAGTTGGATTTTCCAACTCTTTTTGCTTATAGTTCAACTTCTTCCACCCCTGTCTCCGTAAGTCGATAAATCTTCTGGCAGACTTTTTTGAGAAAGATACGGTCGTGGGAGACAGCGATGATGGCGCCAGGATAGGTCGCCAAAAGCTGGCGAACCTGAGGCTGAGAGGTGGGAGAGAAGTTGCGGGTTGGCTCGTCCAGAAGGAGGACATTGGGGCGGTCTAAGACTAGTTTGAGCAGGAGGAGCTTGGCTTTTTGGCCACCGGAAAGCTGTCCAATCGGGTGCCTGGCCTCGTCGCGCGTGAACTGGAGACTGGCTAGATGAGTCAGGATTTTCTCCTCCTGGGACTTGTCGCCAGAGGGAGCCAGAAAGTCCAAGGGACTGCTCTCATCAGCCAGCAAGTCACCATAATGCTGGGGCATGTAGCCTACTCGCATGTCTGTCCGCTCACGCAGGATCTTCCATATTTCCTTCAGCAGAGTAGACTTGCCTGCGCCATTAGCACCAATCAGCCCGATTTTTTCCTGGCCACAGACCTCCAGAGTCAGGTTCTCCGCCAGTTGTTGTTCGTCAGTTTCCAGTTTCATTCCTTCTAATTTCAGGATTCTTTTGGTCAATGGCAGAGCTTCTATGTCTGAGAAGTGAAGGCTGATGGCATCTTCCTGTGTCGGAATTTCTGTCATTTCAGCACCTGCCTTTTCAAATCGTTTGCCCTGCGAGAGGACGTTTTTCATTTTCTTAGCCACCAGTCGACCTGCAGTAGCATCATGGGTGTTTCGTAAAGTATGCTCCACACTCTGCTTAACCTGTCGGTGTTTTTCCATGGTCTTGGCGTGTTCTTCTCGCTCTTTCCGTGCTAGTTGTCCCTGTTTTTCAAAGGCCTCCTGACGCTGATGGCGGTAATTTTCATAGTCCAGACTCTTGGCGCTGGTTCTGGCCTCCTGCTTCTTTTTGATTCGCTCCAGATGAACAATCTTGGTCGCAGCTTGAGCGAGAAAGTGCTCGTCGTGAGAGACGAAAAGGACCGTTCTCTGGCTGTGGCTGATAAAGTTTTCCAGCCAAGTCAGAGTCTCAAGGTCAAGGTCATTAGAGGGCTCGTCAAGAAAGAGAATATCCCAATCACTGGCTAGTTTCTTGATGAGCTGGACCTTGAGCTTTTCTCCTCCAGATAGGCTAGAGAGCTGCTGCTGACTGGCAAAACGCTGGCTGTCAAAGTTGAGCTCTCCAGCATAGCGGTAGAGCTTGGCATAGTCCAGTTCGGTCTCAAAATCAGCAAAGAAATAATCATTGAGCGTCAGTTGGGCATCTTCTGAAGACAACTGCTGGGGCAGGTAGACAGCAGCAGTATAGGACTTATCAATCTGTCCGCTGTAGCTGACATAGGGACTGACCAGTCGCTCGTCTAGTAGGAGCTTGAGCAGGGTGGACTTGCCATTGCCCTCCTCACCGATAATAGCGACCTTGTCTCCTTGATTGACAGTCAGTGACAAATCTTTGACTAACTCTTTCAGGTCTTTTAGATGGGTAATGGTTAGATTTCTTATTTGAAGCATAGATGTCTCCTTCGTTTTATAACACAAAATACAGCCCTGCTTTATTTAGCAGAGCTGTTTTTAGTTGCACAAAGCAGACACAGGAGTGTCTAAGTAGGATTATTCGTTCATAGGCTTCCAGCTTACACTGTCATAGGAGTGACAGGATTGACCTAAAGATAAGCAAAAAGAAGCTAGAAAGCACAAAAAACGAACATCCCGCGGATATGCAGAAACATGACAAAATCTACTAAATAAAGTTTCCTTTAAAAAATAGACTTAATTTTTCATGTCTCCGTGTACCTCCGAAATAGTTCTGCTTTAAGTCTAACAGAAGAAAGTAAATTCGTCAAGCGCTTTCAAAAAAATAAAAATTTTTAAAAGATTTTTGGAGCAAATTTTTATAAACCCTCTAAGGATATTGATTTCAAGGCTTTTAAGCTGATTTTGATATATAATTTTTTAATTATATAAAAATTTGACATATACCAGAAAATTATATATAATCGTCTTGTATATAAAAATTATATATATAAAATGATTATACAAATAGGCCTAAAATTTGTAAAGGATAAGAAGAGCTGGAATGGGATAGATTCCAGTCGTCATTTTAAATTGTATCTAAGGAGTAAGAAACCGTGCCAAAAACGTTATTTCTCTGGCTTTTGACAGTCCTAAGCTTAGGGCTAGTAAAAACGCCTCAAGCTAAGACGATGGAGCAATCCTTGAAGTCTAATACGGCGGTCATTCAGATTAGCCAAAAAATTCAGGACCATGTCAAGAAAGATGATGCGACAAGAGTGGCTGTAGAAGCAGTGACTTTTGATTAGATGATGCAAATCATTGCTTAAGAAAGGAGAAAGATATGCTAAGAATTTTTATCCGAATGGTATACAGAAGTATCGCCTATGCGATTGTTGAAGCTAAATAGAAAGGAAATATCATGAAAAAATCATTTATTCTAACACTTTTAACGATTATAACTCTAGGACTCTTCCGACCAATTACAGCCTTGGCTGAGGAGCAGAAGTTACCGTCTGGCACGGAGCGCAGCCAAATTGGTCAGAAAATCCAAGACTTTGTCAAGGAACATGAAAAGACAACAGCCGGTATGGCAACAACCATTTTTGACAAGGACGGGACTATTTACCAAGGCAGTTTTGGATATATGAACAAGGAAAAAGGCATTAAAGCCGACGACAACAGCGTCTTTGAATGGGGCTCAGTCGGAAAACTAGCTATCTGGGTCTCTGTCATGCAGCTCTGGGAAGAGGGTAAGATTGACCTTGACGAAGACATTCGCACCTATCTGCCAGAGGGATTTATGAAGACTTTGCGCTACGACAAGCCCGTTACTATGACAGACCTCATGAACCATCAGGCCGGCTTTGGCGAGTCTACCCATGCCTACAAGGAAGATAAGGGCTTGTCTATTGAGGAGATTCTGGCAGTTAATCAGCCAGAACAGTCCTACGAGCCCGGCACCATGACAGCCTATTCAAACTTTTCTGCTAGTCTGGCAGCCTACATCGTCGAGCGAATATCTGGTCAGGACTTCTCAGCCTATGTCCATGAACATATCTTCCAACCACTAGGAATGAAAGACACTGCTCTATCAGCCGACTTTAAAGAAAATCCAAAGATTTACCAGAAGCGGATGGAGCAAATCTCTTATCGGGCGGACGGGACATCTATGGGAACTAGCTATTTTCATTTAGGACTTTACCCGGCAGGGAATGCCGTCTCTACTCTGGCTGACTTCCAGAAGTTTGCCCAAGCGCTTTTGAAGAAAGAAAAGCTTTTCAAGCACGCTGAGACTTGGACAACCCTTTACACGGCAACCTCGAATTATCCAGGAACGGATATGCCGCTCAATATGCACGGATTTTGGACACGGGAGTACGGCACGACGCTTGTTGGCCATGGAGGAAACTCAACTGGCTACTCATCTTATATTCTGCTGGACTTGAAAAATGGTATAGGTATGACTATTATGACGAATCAAGATCATGAGTTGGTTTATAACTATGAAATGCCAGCCTTGGTTTTTGGACCTAAGAAAAAGACAGACTCAGCCACCTTTGACAAATTCCAGTCTGGAAATTACCGATCTGCTCGCTACTTTGCCAGTGGTCCTATGTCTATCTCCAGAACCTTGCTTTACACTCAGTTTGTTGAGAAATCCAAGGACAATCCGCTTTTGAGTCAGAATTTTTCAGTAGTCAGCGGTAGTGGAGACGAGACTAAGGTAACAGCTTCCTATGGCGATAACTTCAGAGTCAAGGATAGCGAGATTCTGAAAGACTGGTCCTTGCTTATTTCAGCGGCAGTCGGAATTGTTTTCAGTATCATTCTCTTTTTGGCACGGGGCGGACTGGATCTCTTCCGCTTGGTCTTCAAAAAAGGTCAATCTAAAACACCAAAACCTCTTCGTATCTGGACTTACCTAACTTCTTTAGCTGGAGTAGGTGTGGCTATAAACTTCCTCCTCCTCTTTAACACATTTGCTACCAGTGATCTGACCTTTTTAGCTAGCTGGCGCTACATTGTTTTTGCCGGTCTGGGATTGATTCTGGCTGGCTGTGCAGTCTTCCCACTTCTGACCAAGGCAAGAAAAGGGCTGAGTAAGAGCCGACTCTACCTGACTGTCTTGACTAGTCTGTCAGCTCTAGCTATTGTTGTCAATATTCTCTACTGGTCACTTTATCAGTGGTGGGCATTGTGATTATTTTCTTGTCTTTTCTGGGGGAATGGACAATCTTGTGAAGGAATATCTCATGAGGTAAATCGTTTGATTAATTCTTTTTACAATCTTAAGGTTAGTGATTTTTCAACAGGAGCTGAAGTACGATATCTGTCTTTTATACAGAGCGCGGCTAAACGAAGTAAAAAATCAAGGATCTTATCAGACTACAAAAAGCAAGCAGATAAAATCAAACCATTTAAAGGAGAAAATCAGATGACCAATGAAACAAGAAGCAAACCACAACCAAAACTAGTCTGGCCGTTCCTAGCCTGGAACTTCGGCTGGACTTGGGGATTTATGTTGCTAGCGATCATTCTCAAAAATCTCTGGCCGGAAAATCCACCTATACTCTATCTGACTCTGGAAGGCCTCCTAACGAGTCTCAGTATGTTCGGACCGGTGATAGCAAGCCTAATAGTGCTGAAAATAAAAGGCTTCAAAGCCATTTGTTCCTTTATCTTCTCAAGCAAGAAAGGGACTTGGCTCTATCTCCTACTCTTCAGTGGAAGTCTGGCAGTGACTTTTGCATTAGCTTCCGGAGGCAAGCTAGTAGACGGAGCTCTGCTTTCATTTATTGGATCCTTTATCTACCTTATGACCTTGGCTGGTGGCATGGAAGAGCCTGGCTGGCGAGGCTTTCTGCAGCCGGCTTTGGAAAAGAAGTTCTCTATGTTTATCGCCTCCTCGATAACCGGACTAGCTTGGGCTTGCTGGCATATTCCTCTCTGGTTTTATAACCGCTTTTATGATCGAAGTCAGGATCCCTTTCTAGTCTATATCATTGTAACTATAGTCCAGTCCATCTGGTTTGCTGCGCTGCATAAGAAGACGAAATCCGTCCTTGCCTGTATGATTTTCCATGCCCTACTAGATATTCTGATAGAAACCTTTGTCGGCATCAACCTAGCTGATAAGTTTGATTTCTCTCAGGTTAACTCCCTAATTTACCTTGGCGGCTTGGGCATTCTGACCCTTTACAGTATTTATCTCTGGTGTCGGGCGGATAAAGAAGAGAAAAACGCATGATTAAAAAATAAGAATAAGCTGATTCTAAAATTGAAAGGAGACTGCACAAATTATCTGAACTTAGCTTCTGTGAATATTTGAGTTGAACAGAAAGGAAATGCTATGAAAAAATCTATTCTAATCATTCTTTTAACCATTTTGACGCTAGGAATTTTCCGACCGACCGCTGTTTTAGCTGACTCGCAGAAGCTGCCGTCTGGCACGGACCGCAGCCAAATCGGTCAGAAAATCCAAGACTTTGTCAAAGAGCACGAAAAGACAACAGCCGGTATGGCAACAGCAGTCTTTGATAAAAACGGAACCATCTACAAGGGAAACTTTGGATATGTGGATAAGGAAAACAAAGTCAAAGTTGACGATGACAGTGTTTTTGAATGGGCTTCAATCACTAAACTGACGGTCTGGGTATCGGTCATGCAGCTCTGGGAAGAGGGCAAAATCGACCTGGAAGCAGACATCAAAACTTATCTGCCAGAAGGCTTTCTCCGCAATCTTCGCTACGATAAGCCTATCACCATGCTGGATCTGATGAATCATCAGGCTGGCTTTGATGAAATGCCACTCTATAAAAAGGGTGACAAGAGCGACTTGGAAGAGCAGTTCCGTGATTACCAGCCTATTCAGTCCTTTGAGCCGGGTACGACGACATCATACTCTAACTTCAGCACGGCTTTGGCCTCTTATATCGTGGAGCGGATATCTGGGCAGAAGTATGCGGACTATGTCCATGAGCATGTTTTTGAGCCGCTGGACATGGATCGGACTGCTATCTTGCCTGACTTATCGGACAACGCTTATGTACAGGAAAAGCGCAAGGAGGATAAGGGCTATGATGACCAAGGTAAGCTCTTGGGAGATACACCATTTAAGCTTTGGATGTACCCAGTCGGTGGGGCTGTGGGGACTCTAGGAGACCTGCAGACATTCGCCCAGGCCTTGCTGGAACGTAAGACGCTCTTTCATCGTCCAGAAACTTGGACCGAGCTTTACTCAACAACCTCTACCCACCCTGGTACGGATATTGTTCGTAATGCTCATGGCTTTTGGGCCAGTCACTACGGTGTTACCTTGCTGGGACACAGTGGTAATGCTGATGGCTTTTCTAGCTATCTTTACTTGGATCTGAAAAATGGCATCGGCCAAGTCATCTTAACCAATCAACTGTATGAACAAGTTTACAATGTTCAAATGCCGGAGCTGATATTTGGCAAGATGCAGACTGTCAGCGAAGCTACTAAAAAGCAATTCAAGCCTGGCTCTTACCACTATCTGAGAAGCTATAATAGGGGACCACTGTCCTTCATGCTCATGATTCCCGGGGCCATCCAAAAGATCAACAAAGTCTCAGATCAGCCGGATCTGCTGAGCACTTTCTGGACTATTGACAAGAGCCAAGGTGCTGACCGCCTCGAATTTGGTGTCCTTAATGCAGAAAGGATTTCCGATTCAGTTCTCTTTAGACATTATCTAGTCGTGTTTCTCGGAGGTTTGGCACTCGTGTTTGCTCTGGGAAATGTCTTGATTAGTTTTCTGATTGGCGGTTTCCGTCTCATCCTGCGTAAAGCAAAAAGTTCGGGACCTCGCTCTTGGAAGGTCTGGAATTACCTGACTTCTCTAGGAATGCTCCTTTTTGCAGGCAATCTTATTCTGCTTTTACTGGCTGCCATGAATCAGGATTACTCAATTGTTCAATCTTGGCGCTATATGGTCTTTGCAGGACTAGGCCTACTTTTAGCAGGATGTGCGGTTTATCCGCTCTTTAGCAAGGCTCGCAATGGCCTCGGAAAAGGCCGCATCTTCCTGACAGTTCTGACTAGTCTATCCGCCCTGGCTATTGTTGCTAATATTCTCTATTGGTCTCTTTACCAGTGGTGGGTGATGTGACAAGTTGCCTGCCTTCCTTTGGGAAGGTGGGCTTTGCCTGCATAATTCTGCAAAGGAGTATCTCATGAAAAAAACATTTATTTTCACACTTCTAACTATTTTAACATTGGGTCTTTTTCGTCCAGCCACTGCGCTAGCTGAAGAGCGGAAGTTGCCGTCTGGTACGGATCGAGACAAAATTGGTCAAAAAATCCAAGACTATGTCAAAGAGCACGAAAAGACAACAGCTGGTATGGCAACGGCTGTCTTTGACAAGGATGGTACCATTTATCAAGGAAATTTTGGCTATATGAACAAAGAAAAGGGAATCAAAGCCGATGATGACAGCGTCTTTGAATGGGGATCCGTGACTAAGCTGACCGTCTGGGTCTCTGTTATGCAGCTCTGGGAGCAAGGTAAGATTGACTTAGAAGAAGATATTCGCGCCTATCTGCCAAAGGGCTTTCTTAGAAATCTCCGCTATGACAAGCCTATTACTATGCTGGATTTGATGAACCATCAGTCTGGATTTGACGAAGCCCCTCTCTATATGCAAGGGGGCAAGAGTTTAGAGGATTTGCTGCTCCAATATCAGCCGGATCAGTCCTTTGAGCCGGGAACAACGACAGCTTATTCCAACTACAGTACTGGATTGGCGGCCTACATTGTGGAACGAATTTCTGGGCAATCCTTTGTTGATTATGTTCATGAACATATCTTCCAGCCTCTGGGCATGGAGAGAACGGCCATAGCGCAAGACTTGTCTGACAATGCTTATGTCCAAGCCAAGCGCAAGGAAGTAAAAGGATATGCGACAGATGGCAGCCTCTTAGGCGATGCTCTTTATGAAGTTGGCTTGTATCCAGTCGGTCGCGCAACAGGAACATTGAGTGATTTTCAAAAATTTGCTCAGGCCCTGCTGAGTCGTAAAACTCTCTTTACTCGGTCGGAGACTTGGGACAAACTTTACACCGGCACTTCCTATTATCCTGATACAGACATCGTTCGTAATGCTCATGGCTTCTGGGCCAGTAAATTTGGCGTTACAGTGCTAGGGCACGGAGGGAATACAAATGGTTTTTCCAGCTATCTCCTGCTGGATCTGAAGGATGGTATCGGCCAAGTGATCATGACCAATCAAGGTGTGGAAGAAATTTATAATGATGGCATGCCAGAATTGATTTTCGGAAAACGTCCGACAGCCAGTGCAGAGACTCAGAAAAAGTTCGAACCAGGCTATTATCAAATTCTTCGGAATTTCAACCAAGGTCCGCTTTCTTTGTATCAGCTCTTTCCAGGTAATTTGCTTCATATGAAGAAGCCGTCTTCGGAGCGAATGGATCGTTCGTTTTGGACTATTTATAAAAGTGGAAATGGCAAAACGCGAATCGCTACTATGGTCAGTGATTTTGAGAAAGTCCCTGACTGGGAAATCTGGACTAAGTTTGGGTTGAACGCTCTGGCTTGTCTTAGTGTCGTTTATGCTTTGGGTAATCTACTTGTTCGGCTTGTGCTAGTCCTTTATCGACTGGTCTTTGGCAAAGAAAAAAGCAAGCAAAATCTAGCTTGGAAATGGTGGCACATCTTGACAGCTGCAGGAGTAGTGGCCTCAGCTGGCAATTTACTCTTGCTCCTGCTTAGCTCAAGTGCTACGGATCTCAGTATCATTGCTCAGTGGCGTTACGTAGTCTTTGCTGGTCTGGGATTGTTCTTAGCAGGCTGTGCAGTTTTTCCGCTCTTTAGCAAAGCGAAAAAGGGATTTGGAAAAGGCCGCCTCTTCTTGACAGTTCTGACTAGTCTATCTGCACTCGCTATCGTAGCCAATATTCTCTACTGGTCGCTTTACCAGTGGTGGATGATGTAGTTTAAAAATTTTTGAAACAAGAAAAGAGCCGGCATATAAGCTGGCTCTTCGTTTGGTTTTATACATTCAGCACCTTGTCCAAGAAGTCTTTAAGACGTGGATGCTGTGGATTGTCAAAGATTTGGTCAGGCTTGCCGTCTTCTAGGAATTCACCATCAGCAGTAAAGATAACGCGGTTGGCTACTTGACGGGCAAAGCCCATCTCATGGGTCACAATCAGCATGGTCATACCTTGCTGGGCCAGATCCTTCATAACGTTGAGAACGTCGCCGACCATTTCAGGGTCAAGAGCAGAAGTAGGCTCATCAAAGAGCATGATGTCTGGATTCATAGCCAGACCGCGAGCGATAGCTACCCGTTGCTTTTGACCGCCGGATAGACTATCAGGACTGGCATCAGCCTTATCAGCCAAGCCGACCTTTTCTAAGAGTTCCATCCCTATCTTTTCTGCTTCGGCTTGGGTCAAGCGCTTGTGCTCAACAGGAGCAAAGGTGATATTTTCCAGAACGGTCATGTGCGGGAAGAGGTTGAAGTGCTGGAAGACCATACCGATATTTTCACGGACCAGATCCACATCAGTCTTTTTGTCGGTCAGATCAAAGCCATCAACCGTGATGGTTCCGCTGGTCACTTCCTCTAGCAGGTTGAGACTGCGCAGGAAGGTTGACTTACCAGATCCAGAAGGGCCGATGATACAGACCACATCTCCCTCGTAGAATTTAGCAGTAATCCCTTTTAGGACTTCGTTTTCCCCGTAATATTTATGAAGATCGTTCACATCGATTTTTAATTTTGCCATTACTTAATCCTCTTTTCTAAGCGTTTTGCCAAGCGGGTCAAGAGCGTGATAATGATGAGATAGAGCACAGCTAGGATAGCATACATCCGGAAACTCTGATAGTTGCGGGCGATGATGTCCTTACCCGTTTTGAAGAGCTCGGCCAGTCCAATAGCTGAGACAATCGTTGTATCCTTGAGTGCGATGACAAACTGATTGACAAAGTTTGGCAGCATAATCTTGGTTGCCTGTGGCAGGATAATCTTCCGCATGGTCTTGGAGTAGGAAATCCCCAAGCTGCGGCTGGCTTCCATCTGTCCAACGGGAACGGCCTGGATACCCCCGCGGACAATTTCAGCGATATAGGCGCCGGCATTGAGAGAGAGGGCGATGGTGCCTGCAACGAAAGCGTTGATTGGGCTTTGTTGACCAGTCATGGATTCGATTAGGTTAGGAATACCCCAGAAGATAAAGGCTGCCACAATCATCAGTGGAATACCACGAATGACATCGACAAAGATTTCTGCAATCCAGCGCAGCGGTTTATAAGGGCTGACGCTGAACATACCAAAGATAATCCCGATGACCATAGCAATCGCAAATGAAATCAGAGCCAAGGCAATCGTCACTCCCAGACCTTTAAGAAGTTCTTGGTAATTATTTTGCAGCAAGCCCCAAATAGTGGACTCATCTACAGTTGATTCCTTTTCCTCACTAGCCAGATACTTGTCTAAAATCTCTTGGTATTTGCCACTTTCTTTGAGGTTGGCCAGCCCATTGTTAAACATCTCAATCAGCTCGGGATTGCTGCCTTTTTTGACTGCGAAAGCGACTTTACCGCTTGGTGTACCTTCAATAGGTGTTTTAAGCTTCTTGCCTTGTTTGATAGCATATTTGACAACGGGCTCATCATCCATCACAGCTGCGACGGAGCCAGTATTAAGGCTGTCATACATGGAAGCTGCATCCGAGAAAGTTTTGATAGAGTAGCCATACTTGCTCTTGTTTTCTTCAAGGAAAGTCTGAGAAGCGGTACCAGTTTTGACACCGACGGTTTTGCCCTTGAGTTCCTCGTAGGACTTGATATTGCTGCTGTCCTTGACTGCCAAGATAGAGTTGGCAGTATAGTAAGGATCGGAATAGTCAAAAGTTTTCTTGCGGGCATCGGTGACAGACATGCCGGCGATAATTCCATCAGCCTGACCGGTCTGAACGCTATTGATAGCTGCATCAAAGCCAGGGTTGGTTACTTCCACAGTAAAGCCTTGGTCTTTGGCAATAGCCTTAATCAGCTCCATGTCAATACCAGTATATTGGTTGCTGTCATCTTGGAAGACAAAAGGAGCAAAAGATGAGTCGCTGGCAATGATGTATTTGTCTTTTGTCGGAGTAGCTTTTTGACCGGCAGGAGTAGAAGTCTCTGGAACGGCCGAGTCAGAGCTGCCTTTAGAAGCAGTCCATTTATTTATGATTTCTTCTAGGCTGCCATCTTCCTTCATCTGGGCCAAAGCTTCGTTAAACTCAGTAACTAGGTGCTCGTGCTTGCTGCCTTTTTTGACACCGAAAGCAAAGCTTCCGACAGCCTCACCCTTCATAGAAATTTTCAGGTTTTGGCCTTGATTGATGGCGTACTCAATGACAGGCTGATCATCCATCACTGCATCGACATCACCAGCAGAAAGGCTATTATACATCAAGTCACCTGTGTCAAAGGTTTTGAGAGTGAAGCCGTACTTATCCTTGTTCTTATCAAGGAAACGTTGGGCAGCTGTACCGGTTTTGACACCGACTTTCTTCCCTTTCAGCTGTTCATATTTGCTGATGGTGTTTGCCTTGGTCGTCGCGATAACGACCTTGGTGTCGTAGTAGGTATCAGACATGGTAAAGACTTTTTCACGCTCGCTTGTCTTGGTCATACCAGCCATGATAGCGTCCGCTTGGCCAGCTTGGACGGCATTGACAGCTGCATCGAAGCCCGGGAAGCTCATGTCGATGTCCCAGCCTTTGATTTCTGCGACCTTGTTGATGATATCAACGTCAATCCCCTTGTAAGTCTGATCAGAATCTTTAAATTCAAATGGTGCGTAAGCAGTATCGGATACTATTTTGATCGTATCTGCCTGGGCTGTCGTCCCTAACGCAAAAAATGGAAATAATGTTAGCAAGACTGCTAAGAATTTTTTCTTCATTTTCTTCCTCCTTTTTAGCATTCTAGCATTATAGCAGAAAATCACTGATTAGGCAAATTTCTCCTGTTTATATGTTAGGTTTTCTAACATATAAACATCTCTGTTTTTGTAAGTTGAGCCGCAACTTTTCTTTGTTCTTAAAGCAAAGTCTGCTATACTGGAAATGAATGAAAGCAAGGATAGAATGAGGTTCTTATGAAAACATCACGCATCTTGGACGGGGTCAATCAAGCTCGCTTTGTCCCTCCTTATATTTTGTCTCTTTTGCTGGCAGTTGTTTTCGTGCAAGGAGGAGAGCAGTTGGCCTATCTGGCTTTGGAGCCGATTTCGGCTGTACTTAGTCTTATGCTAGGTTTCTTAGGTCAAGGCGGATTCTTTGAAATTTTCTTCAATTTTGCCCTGCCTTTTCTCTTGTTCGGCTTTGTATTTATGATACTGGCTCTCTTTCTTTGGGTGCGCTGGGCTGAAGGACGACCGCTCGCGACTCTGGGTTTTGTTAAAAAAGGAAGCTTGGTGGAGCTAGTCAAAGGATTGGCGGTAGGTTTTCTCCTCTTTAGTCTAGTCGCTCTGCTTGTGCTGTTGATCGGAGCTGGCTCTTTCGAATGGGGACAGCTGACGATGGGGCCTTTCCTCTATATCTTGATTTTGCTTCCGCTTTGGATGATTCAGGGCGGGGCAGAAGAGCTAGTGACACGTGCTTGGCTGCTGCCAGTTGCTGTCAAACAGACCAATCTCCCCATCGGTTTACTGACTTCGAGCCTGCTCTTTGCACTCTTGCACCTAGGCAATCCAGATATTGGCGTTCTTCCCATTCTTAACATTGCCTTATTTGGCCTCTTTGCAAGTCTCTATCTGCTTCGGACGGACAATGTCTGGGGGATTATAGGACTTCATGCCGCTTGGAACTTTACTCAAGGAAATATCTATGGTTTCAGCGTTAGTGGTACTGGTGTTGATGCAGCAGTATTGAACTTTATTCCTAAGATGGATTCGAGCTGGCTGACTGGTGGAGCTTTCGGCGCTGAAGCTTCTGTTTTCAGCTCGCTCATTCTCTTGATGGCTGTCCTCTATTTGCTTCTAAAGATGACAAAAGACGGTAGTTTGACAGGGTTAGTGGGGAAGGTGTAGAAACAGTGTTAAAATAAAGAGCAGTTTTATTTTGCCTAATAATATGCTAGAATTGGGTTATAAAAGTAAATTTGAGGGAAGAGTCAATGAAAGAAATTAAAAGCGATATTTTGATCGTTCAACAATTAGCGTCAGCTATGAAGAATGGAGGAGATGCCCTAGCTAGTGTTTCAAATGCTTCTAAGGATGAAAAGACTAAACTTTTGGGAAATGATTCTGCGCATCATGCAATAGATCTTTCTCAAAGTAAAGCCAAGGATATTTCGTTGGCCATTCAATCAGCTTGCACTAATATTAAAAGTGTGGCTGAGCAATTTCAAGCAGTTGATGAGGATAGTGTTGGAAGGTTTCGTTTAATTGAAGGACAGAATCGTGAATAAAGAGAAGAGACTTGATGAACTGAGAGAAAAGGAAGCGGGCTTGTTTTTGCAGGAGGAAAGACTGCTGCGGGAAAAAAGATTGTTGGAGAACCAAAAAGAAAATTTCGATTGGTATCGTTCAGAAGCGCAAACTCAACTTTGGGATTCATTCGAGTCTTATCCCTCTTCCAGAATTTTTTTGAACAGTTATATTCAGAAGCGTTTCATGAATCGAATATTGTTTCTGAGAGTTTTTTAGATGATTTGGATGAGATTAACCTTCAAAAGCGTAAGCTAGAAGATGATTTGAATGACATTTATCATGAACGTATCAGAATCAATCAAACGGAGGATAAAGTAGATGGGAATTGAAGTTTATTGCGGAAGTTTAGATTCGCAAGTTGAGAGTACTACAGCTATGACTAAAAGCCAGTTGGATAGCTATAAAGAATTAGGAAATTCTCTCGAACAAGTGGAAAATTCGGTCTCGGACTTATCTGGTAAAGCTTATGATTCCTTTAGAGCTTTTATTACCAGTGTCATTATTCCATTAAAAGAAACAGGAGTAGCATTGGCTGAAGCAACTCAGGCAGATGTTAAATCTCTTCCAAAGGAGTATCGTGCACAAGTTGCAGATGAGGATTTACAAGAGGATAAGCTAATAGAGGATATTCAGCATTATGACCAGCTTATTGCAGCCAATCAAGCTTCAATAGATACCATTGCAGCGAGCAAGTCAACTAGTTCGGGAAGTTTTCAGCGTTTACAGGGACTGCAGAAACTTGGAGATACCTATTCTGCAGCTCGAGATAAACTTCAAGAAAAATTAGATAAACTCAGAGCTTTTAATGCTAGTTCTCCTGAAATATTTGGAGATATTGACGCTTTGGCGCAAGCAATTGATACTGGTGTGGGGCAGCTAGCCAGCTCTTGGGATGCTAATACAGGGACCTATAGTATTCCTGCAGATTTATCGTGGACGACCGTAGCGGGAGAACTAAAAGCAAATCGTGATTTTGCTAAGAAATATCAGATTGAGCGACCACAAAATCTTTCATGGAAGGAATACAATTCTTATATCACGGGACTGCGCCAACAGGCTGAAGAGTTGAAGAAAGTTGATGGCTGGGATGATGCGGCTGTAAAGAATTATATCAATCAGGTTAAATCAAGCACAGCAAAACTTCAGACAGGCCAAGAGTTCTACAATAAACGTGACGAACTATATGCTCAAACAAAGGAAGTAGGATCTGACGTCTACACAGGCATGTATGCAGCAAGTAAGATGAGTTCCAGAGAAAAATTAGAATTAGTTCTCAAACATTTAGGAGCTGAAGTAGATGAACATAATTTCATGCATTTAACCAGTGCTACTCATAAATTTTCTGATAAAATGTCACCTCATGGAGACTTTTTGATGTATTTTAGAAAAGATGTAATTTTGACTTTTAAGGATAAATCGCTTAAGGAAGATAAATCTGGCTTAGGTCAACAAATTCACCTGTTCCGCTATTATCTTGATCGTCAAGCAATTTATTATATTCGAAATAACTATGAGGGTGCTAGTGATTATGAAAAGCTTTTGGCGTACGGTGAAGAGCAAGGGCTTACTTTTGATTATACTACGGGAGCTAACTATCATAATCGTTATGATAAAGATACAGATGTTTTCAGACGTCCTTACAATATGAAAGTTCAAGTTCCTCAAGAAAGCACTGTTAATCCAAAAAAAGGTTTCAATAATGCTCGAATGGTTGAATTTATTGTGAATCTCGAAACAGGAGAATTTGAGACACAGTGGGATGCCTATGATCAGCATAAGCTACCTAATGGTAGATATGATTCCAATCCAGAACATTATACTCATGATGAATTGCATGAAATTGCTAATACAGAGTCCTTTAACTACGGTCCGTCAAAAGGGAATAATGACGCAGTCACTGGAATTTATGCTGACCAACATAATAGATTGGATGTTACACAGCCAGCAGACTCTGAACTCAGGCAAAAAGCTAAGAGTATCTTCAAATCTGAAGAAGATTTGGACAAAAAGGGCGGTCAGTATGCAGATATTGTAAAAGGAGGAGGACATAAAGATTATGAAGCTTGGCAAGAAAGAACAAAGGGTATGTCCGAAAAAGAGAAAGTGGCAGAGTATAATAAATATAAAGAGTATGCTAGTGGTATCAAGCCTAGTAATCGTGGTTATTATGGTTACAGTCGTAGCAAACAATATCAAAAAGACCACAAGTGATGTATATTCAATCTTAATGAATAAAAGATTTGTTTTTGTTAAAAGCATGTCAGATATTGAGGCAAACAATGATTTTGGAACAGGATTTGATTTAAAAAATAAAGAGTTTTACTATTCTCATGGAGCTGCGATTAAAGACAATAAACTGTTTGGGGGGAGTAGTAAATATGAAGCTAAGGAATATTATGAAAGAGCGTTAAATAATGAAATATCCTCAATTCTTCTTAATTTAAATGTTAGACCTGATGAAATAAAAAAATCAAACTATCAAATTACCCGCTCACCTGAATCACTAGTGAATAAATCTTTATTAAAAGAAAAACATCCACCCGAATTTGAGTTACAATATATCTACAGGGAAGAAGATCAGTTTTCAAAGGTGCGTATCACATACAACAAAGATTTTCTGCCAACCAAGATAGAATGGTATTACAAAGGTGCGGATGGGCTTAAATGGTATACTTGGCGGACTTATTCTTATCCCTTCAAGAATAAGGCGGAATTTGATAAACGGTTAGACGAAGAAATAGTAAACATTGAAGAGATTAGTAGAGAAAACGAAGGGGACTGATAGATTTTTCTAATTTATTATTTAGTAATATAGCGTCAATAGGTGAGGAAGTGAGAAGGTCTAGAGTATTGAAGTTGATAAGACAACTAAAATAGTTCAGACATCCTCTTTTGCTCATCCTCAAATAATATGCTATAATAAATTAAAATGAGGAAAGGAATAATTATATGTTTAAATCTCGTATGTTGGATGCTATCAAGCAATCGCGTTATATTCCGCCGATTTGGTTGGCTATCTTGATTGCTATTGGTTTTGTTTATGTAGGTCGTTTTGCTGGAATGTTCGGAATGTTTCCGATTGGGCTTGTTATTGGTATTTTGTTCCGTGCGACAAACCCCGCTGGAGGCCAAGCAGCACTTATGGAATTTCTCCGTCACTATAGTCTATTTTTTGAACTATTTACTTTCTTTTTTATCGCTCTTACTGTCTTTCTCTGGGTTCGATATCGTGAGAAGCGTACTTTTTCTAGTCTAGGACTCTATAAACAAGACTGGTTCAAAAATCTCCTCAAAGGCTTCCTTATCGGAGCGGTTCAGTTTTCACTGGTTGTTGTCTTGCTCTTGGTAACGGGGACAGGCAGTCTGAAATTAGGTCAGGTGAACTTGCAAGATTTTATTTTCGTCCTAGCTATCATTCCTTTCTGGATTCTCCAAGGTGGGACAGAAGAGTTAGTGACGCGTGGTTGGCTCTTTCCAGCAGTTAGCGCTAAGTCAAATATCTTCATTGGTATCTTGATTTCCAGTGCTCTATTTGGGGCTCTGCACCTCTTTAACCCTGGTGTGACCGTTCTTTCTATTGTCAATATCATACTTGACGGTATCTTTGCTTGTTTCCTTATGCTCAAGTATGACAATATGTGGGTACTGGCTGGTATGCATGGCGCTTGGAATTTTGTGCAAGGAAATATCTATGGTATTCAGGTCAGTGGTCAAGGAGCATCTACCTCAATTTTGAACTATAGCTCACAATCTTCTGTGGATTTGCTATCCGGTGGGGCTTTTGGTGCTGAAGGATCTATTTTTGCCAGTATCGTCCTGATTGGCTGCATTGCCTATCTTTACTGGTCACTAAAGAAAGAAAATCGCCTGCCTCAGGCGCTGATCTTTAAGAAATAAGCATTTCGCCCAGTTGAGCTGGGCCTTTTTTATGTCTTTTAACGAGAGGTGTGACAAGGGATATAAGATGGTAGAAGTATGAGCTTCTTAGTTATACCCGAATTCAGAGAAAATAGGGCAAATATGGTAAAATAATAGAAGCACAATTTAAGGAATAAAAGATGATTAACAGAATAACAGATAATAAATTTGAATTGGTTTCCAAGTATGAGCCTTCGGGTGATCAACCTCAGGCTATCGAGCAATTAGTGGATAATATTGAGGGAGGCGAGAAGGCCCAGATTCTCATGGGGGCGACTGGTACTGGTAAGACCTATACCATGAGTCAGGTTATCGCTCAGGTCAACAAGCCGACTCTGGTTATCGCCCATAATAAAACGCTGGCCGGCCAGCTTTATGGTGAGTTCAAGGAGTTTTTCCCCAATAACGCGGTGGAATACTTCGTTTCCTACTATGATTACTACCAGCCTGAGGCCTATGTGCCTTCCAGCGATACATATATTGAAAAGGATAGCTCGGTCAATGACGAGATTGACAAGCTCCGTCACTCAGCGACATCTGCTCTCTTGGAGCGCAATGACGTGATTGTCGTGGCTTCGGTCTCGTGTATCTATGGTCTAGGTTCGCCTAAGGAATACTCCGATAGTGTGGTTAGCCTACGTCCTGGACTAGAGATTTCTCGTGACAAGCTGCTTAATGATTTGGTAGATATCCAGTTTGAGCGCAATGACATTGACTTTCAGCGGGGGAAATTCCGCGTTCGAGGCGATGTGGTAGAGATTTTTCCAGCTTCTCGTGATGAACATGCCTTTCGGGTAGAGTTTTTCGGAGATGAGATTGACCGAATTCGTGAGGTTGAAGCCTTGACAGGCCGAGTTTTGGGTGAGGTGGATCATTTGGCTATCTTCCCAGCCACTCACTTCGTAACCAATGAAGACCACATGGAAGTAGCTATCGCCAAGATTCAGGCGGAGCTGGAGGAGCAGCTGGCTATCTTTGAGAAGGAAGGCAAACTTCTGGAAGCTCAGCGCTTGAAGCAACGCACGGAGTACGATATCGAAATGCTGCGTGAAATGGGTTATACGAATGGCGTTGAGAACTATTCTCGCCATATGGATGGTCGGAGCGAAGGAGAACCGCCTTATACCCTTCTTGACTTTTTCCCTGATGATTTCTTGATTATGATTGATGAGAGTCACATGACCATGGGACAGATTCGGGGGATGTACAATGGTGACCGCTCTCGTAAGGAGATGCTGGTTAATTATGGTTTCCGCCTGCCGTCTGCCTTGGACAACCGTCCGCTGCGCCGGGAGGAGTTTGAGAGCCATGTTCACCAGATTGTCTATGTATCGGCTACGCCGGGTGACTATGAAAATGAACAGACGGATACGGTTATTGAGCAGATTATCCGGCCGACAGGGCTTCTGGATCCTGAAGTGGAAGTCCGTCCAACCATGGGACAAATTGATGACCTCTTGGGTGAAATCAATGCCCGTGTTGAAAAGAACGAACGTACCTTTATCACAACCCTGACCAAGAAGATGGCGGAAGATTTGACGGACTACTTCAAGGAAATGGGTGTCAAGGTCAAGTACATGCACTCAGACATCAAGACCTTGGAGCGAACCGAGATTATCCGTGATTTGCGCTTGGGTGTCTTTGACGTTCTGGTTGGGATTAACCTGCTGCGCGAGGGAATCGATGTTCCCGAGGTTAGTCTGGTGGCAATTCTTGATGCAGACAAGGAAGGTTTTCTCCGTAACGAGCGTGGCCTAATCCAAACCATTGGCCGGGCAGCCCGCAACAGCGAGGGGCATGTGATTATGTATGCGGACACTATGACCCAGTCCATGCAGCGCGCTATTGATGAAACTGCCCGCCGTCGGGCAATCCAGATGGCATATAATGAAGATCATGGTATTGTACCGCAGACCATCAAGAAAGAAATCCGCGACCTGATCAGTGTAACCAAGGCTGCCCTGCCAGACAAGGAAGAAACTGTCGAAATTGAAAGCCTCAATAAGCAAGAGCGCAAGGACATGATCAAGAAACTGGAAGGACAGATGCAAGAAGCTGCCGGACTTCTCGACTTCGAGCTGGCCGCGCAGATTCGCGATATGATTCTGGAAATAAAAGCGATGGATTGAGGGATAAATATGATCTGTTTAAGAAAACTAGCGGAAGAAGATTTAATGCCTTTGTGGGAGATCGCTTATTCGCATCCCAACCCAATTTGGAAACAGTACGACGCTCCTTACTTTGATGATTATCAGTTTTTTCCAAATTTTGAAGAGTTTAAACTACAAAAATCAGAATATTTTCTAAATGACTCGAATCGTTTAGGAATTTTTGTAGATTGCAAATTAGTTGGAACTGTTTCACGTTATTGGGAATGCCAGCAAACAAGATGGATGGAATTGGGAATTAGTATCTATGAGAGTGAATACTGGAATGCTGGCATAGGAAGAAATGCTATGTTGCAGTGGATAGATAGGACCTTCCAGGATTATTTAGAACTAGAGCATTTGGGTTTGACGACATGGTCAGGAAATTTTGGTATGATGAAATTGGCTGAAAAATTAAGAATGAAAAAAG
>NZ_CAUOLF010000020.1:0-44841 GCF_963456385.1 uncultured Streptococcus sp.
CAATGGCATAGCGGAGGTCATGGCCGGCACGGTCTGTCACATGGTCATAAGCATCTGCTGGCTGTCCCATTTCCTTGAGAATCAGCTCCAGAACTTCCTTATTGTTCTTCTCGCCATCAGCACCAATCAAGTAAGTTTCACCGATTTGACCCTTGGTCAAAATCGTCCAAACGCCTGATGAATGGTCATTAGTATGAATCCAGTCACGAACGTTTTTACCTTCACCGTAGAGTTTTGGCTTGATACCGCTCAGGATATTGGTGATTTGGCGCGGAATAAACTTCTCGATGTGCTGGTAAGGACCATAGTTGTTTGAACAGTTAGAAATCGTCGCTTTGACACCAAATGAGCGCACCCAAGCTTTAACAATCAAGTCTGAAGCTGCTTTAGTTGAGGAGTAAGGCGAGCTTGGATTGTACTTAGTTTCAGCGGTAAATTTCTCACCTGGGCCTTCTCCATGACCTGGTAAATCTTCACGCAGAGGCAGGTCCCCATAGACTTCGTCAGTTGACACATGGTGGAAACGAATGTTGTATTTACGAGCTGCTTCCAAAAGTGTGTAAGTTCCGATGAAGTTGGTGTGGATAAATGGACTCGGGTCATTGAGCGAGTTATCATTGTGGCTTTCTGCTGCATAGTGAACGATAGCATCAGCTTCAGCTGCCAGCTTATCAACTAAGGCTGCATCAGCAATATCTCCAACAACTAACTCCACTCGGTCGCCTAAAATTTCTTCAATGTTAGCCCGATTACCTGCGTAAGTCAGCTTGTCCAGCACTGTCACATGGACATCTGGAAAGTTATTGTAAACATAGTGGACAAAGTTAGAACCGATAAAACCAGCTCCACCTGTCACGATAATTTTTTTGTATTCAGTCATTGATTTATTTTTTCTCCATAATAAAACAAAATAAGGAATTATTTGTTTCGTAAAAAATAGTAATTTTGAAATTATATAAAAGGCTAAGAAAATAAACAAAAAGAGGAGAACCATCATCAGAATGAATCCTAATGGTCCTAAAGAAATAAGAAAATAGAATATAATCAGCAAGAAATAGATAATATATTCAAACACTTGTTCTATTCACTCTTCTTACAAATCTTCTTTTCTTAGAGGTTTGACATCCTTAAGCAGTGGATGGTTCTTGTCTGCTTCTGAGACTTCTGCTGCTTCTAGGTTTTCCCACTGGATGCCTAAAGCTGGGTCTGCATAGTTGACAAAGGCATACTTAGGTTTGAGTTCCAAAGCCCAGTAGTCATTGACCAGATAGCTGTAGGAAACAGTATCAGAAAGGACTTGGAAGCCGTTGGCGACGCCACGTGGCACAAAAATCCCCTTGCTGGCATCAATTACTGTCTGGTAGGTATTGCCAAAAGTCTCACCTTCACGCAGGTCTACCCAAGTTCCCAGCACCTTACCGTCATCTGCAACAGAGATGTACTTGTCCCATGGTTCAGCATGAAGACCACGCAGGACATTTTTGCGAGAAAAGCTGACATTATTTTGCAGTTTTCCTTCTGCAAAGAAGCTTTCAGGAAAGCCTAGCGGCAGCATTTTTTCCTTCTGGAAATTCTCCTTAAACCAGCCTCGGTTGTCCCCACGAACAGGGATATCAAATTCCAACATACCTGATATTCCGGGAACCTCACGCGCTGCTAATTCCTTATCAAAAAATTGTTCCGTCATCTTTTTATTCTTCTCCAATCAAGCGCAAGAGATAGTGGCCATATTCATTCTTTTTCAATGGCTGCGCCAATTCATGCACTTGCTCTTTAGTGATATAGCCCATACGATAGGCAATTTCTTCCAGATTCGCCACCTGAACGTTCTGCATACGCTGAACTGTTTCGATATATTGAGCTGCCTCTAAGAGACTTTCGTGGGTACCTGTATCCAACCAGGCAAAACCACGTCCCATAAGCTCAACAGACAAATCGCCACGATCCAAGTAAGCCTTGTTAACGTCAGTGATTTCCAGTTCTCCGCGAGGACTTGGCTTAATATTCTTGGCAATCTCTACAACATCGTTATCGTAGAAATACAGTCCTGTTACTGCATAGTTAGAGCGCGGTTGTTCCGGTTTTTCTTCGATAGAAATAGCATTCATATTTTCATCAAATTCTACTACACCAAAGCGTTCTGGATCCTTGACATGGTAGCCAAAAACAGTTGCTCCTTTTTCCTTAGCAGCAGCATTTTGGAGCATTTTACTCAGACCTGGTCCATGGTAAATATTATCCCCAAGAATCAGCGCCACGCGGTCATCTCCAATGAAATCAGCCCCAATGATAAAGGCTTGTGCCAATCCGTCCGGACTTGGCTGCTCTGCATAAGAAAGCTTGATACCGAACTCAGATCCATCTCCCAGCAGATCCTCAAAACGAGGCAGATCCGTCGGAGTAGAGATAATCAAGATGTCCTTGATACCAGCCAACATAAGAGTTGACAGTGGATAATAAATCATGGGTTTGTCATAAACCGGCATGAGCTGTTTTGACGCAGCGCGGGTCAATGGATACAAACGTGTACCAGAACCACCTGCAAGAATAATACCTTTCATATGAGTTTCCTCTCTTAATGTATTCTCCTTATTCTACCATTTTTGAAAGCGGATGTCATCCTTTTCACTACTCTTAAATAAAAGAAAAAGAGCGGAAATTCCGCTTTCTTCCGCTCTTTGATTCCAAGTTGGCATCAACCCAAAGCCACATCCAAGACCATCATGAGAACAAAACCCACCATGAGACCTAAAGTCGCCACATCGGTATTGCCATTGGTCTGCGAATCCGGTATCAGCTCCTCTACCACCACGAAAATCATAGCACCCGCCGCAAAGGAAAGAGCATAGGGTAGAATAGCCGTCATGGCCATAACAGCAACTGCCCCAAGTACTGCCCCAATTGGCTCTACAATAGCAGACATGGAGCCCCAGTAAAAGGCTTTAAGGCGAGACTTGCCGTCCGTCCGAATCGGAATGGACAGAGCCGCTCCTTCTGGGACGTTTTGCAGGCCAATTCCCAAAGCTAGGCCAATCGCACCGACAAAGGCTTCCGGACTAGGATTGGCGGCCAAAGCACCAAAGGCTACTCCGACTGCCAAACCTTCTGGAAAATTGTGAATGGTAATGGCTAAAAAGAGCAGGGCTGTCTTGGACAGCTTCTTGCGGCTATGCTCAGGAACACTCTCTGCCTCCGAAATGCCCTTGCTCAAGTGCAAGTGAGGCACTACTGCATCAATCAGCCGCAGGAAAAAACCTCCCACTAAAAAGCCAATCGCTGCCGGCAGCCAGGACAGCTTGCCATAAGAACTTTGCGCATACTCAATCGACGGTGCCAGAAGCGAACAAAAGGAAGCCGCAATCATGACGCCTGCCGCAAAGCCCATCATAATATCCAGCAACTTGCGACTGACTTATTTAAAGAAAAATACAACAGCCGAGCCCACAATGGTACATCCCCATGTAAAAAGCCCCACTAATAAAGCCTGCATAACCACAGGCTGCGATCGTAACCAGTCCATAACTTCTCCTTATCCTCTGAAATCAATCATACAAAATCGTCTTGGTTTCCCCGATACAGTGCTTTTCCTCATTCCAGTAATGAATCCGCTCGAAAGAGCCTTTCCGCCAGTAGAGAGGCAAACGTTCACGTATGTCGTCCTGCATATCTATTTGTCCAAGTTCGGAAATCTTCCACCATTTGGGCTCCCCTTCATGATCGTTTCCCCTAACTTGTCCTTCAAAGGCAGTACAAAGAAAATCGTAATATACATACCGTTCTTCTTTACTTGGATTAGTGAAGCCTGAAATCCCCTTCAATTCCAAGTTTAGAGCAGTCAGCCCCGTTTCTTCTTTTAATTCGCGCCTTGCAGCTTCAAAAAAAGATTCTGGAAACTCTACCTTCCCACCTGGTTGTATCCATCCCTTAAAGTTATCATGTTGGCGATTAAGCAGTAAAATTTCATCATCTTTTTTCACACAAACATTGACCCAATTCAAAATAGTTTCTGTCATATCAAACCTTCTTCACATACCGCTCAATAGGATAGTCAGCTGGATTCAGCAGCCCCGCTTCTCCTAGAGCCATCTGGGCCAATTGGCGTCCGATAAGCGGGCCAGTTGTCAGACCAGAAGAGCCCAACCCGCTGGCAGCG
This sequence comes from uncultured Streptococcus sp., assembly GCF_963456385.1. Lineage (GTDB taxonomy): Bacteria > Bacillota > Bacilli > Lactobacillales > Streptococcaceae > Streptococcus. The sequence goes on from NZ_CAUOLF010000020.1 coordinate 4,154, forward strand.
TAGACATGTGGCAAATCTGGCACAGCTCCAAAGAATGGAGCAAAGTCGCTGGTATAAGCCCGTGTTCCCACGCGATCGCCTAGAATCTCTGCAGTAGCCAACCTCGGCAAATAAGTTTCCGCTTCTCGCTGCAACTGATTCAATACCGTCTTATCAACTGTCAAATCAAAGCCCTGATCATTTTCATGACTGGCACCGACACTGACCTTACTGGCTAGAAAAGGAATGACATCCAGCTCTCCCTCAGGCATAACCACAGGGTAGTCATCCGTCTGCTCAGCCAGTTTAAAATCCCGTAGCTGTCCCTTTTGCGGTCGAACATCTGTCTCATAGCCAAGTGGCTGTAGGATTTCTCCCAGCCAAGCACCCACAGCTAAGATGACACAGTCAAAGCTGCGTCCGTCCACAAGAAGTTGCTCTCCATCTACTGTCAAGCTTGCCTTTTTCTCAACCAACTCTGCCTTGCTTGCTTTCACAAGCGTCTCCGTCAAGAGTGCTCCCTCCACACGGGCACCACCGGAAGCATAAAGAAGCCGCTCAAAGCCTTGCAAGTCTGGAAATTTCTCATGGGCTTCCTGAAGGCTAAGAAGACTCAAGTCCTCTATTAAGGGCGACTCTTCACGACGATTAGCAGCCAAATCATAAAGCTCCTGCAGCTTGCTCTCATCCTTTTTCAGCAGATAAACACCTGTCTGTTGGTAAAAGTCTGTCTGGATTCCAGCATCTTTCAGTTCCGCAATCAAGTCCTGATAAAAATCAGCGCCTAGGCGCGCCATCCTGTACCAAGCCTTGTTGCGACGCTTGGAAAACCAAGGACTGATAATACCAGCGGCTGCCTTGGTTGCCTGCCCCTTGCCGTCATCAAAGACAGTCACTTCCACATCTGGGGATTTGGACAAATAGTAAGCCGCTGTTGATCCGACAATCCCAGCTCCAATCACTGCTACTTTTTTCATGTCGCTCCCTCTCAAATATGTCGGAAAGGATTGGTCCAAGCCTGACTAGCCAGAATCTCAATCTCCCATCCCTCTTCTGCCTTCCAACTATTAAGCTTTTCTTTTAATTTTTCCGTAAATAGAACCTCGATATGGTGTCCAGGATCCAGTGCCAAAAGTTCTTCTGTCAGCATCTCCTGAGCTGTATGATAGTAAATATCACCAGTTATGTAGACCTGCGCTCCCTTGGCAATGGCCTCCGGATAAAAGGACTGACCGCTGCCACCACAAATAGCTACACGCTCAATCACACGCTCGAGGTCCGCTTCACCATAACCCACCAGACGCAAACTATCCAGCCTAAAGGCAGTCTTGACCTTAGCCGCAAAGTCACCAAAGGTCTGAGGAGCAATCTTACCAACACGGCCAATACCGTGATCTGGACTCGTCTGACTAAGAAAACTTGTCTCCTCAATCTCTAAAAGCTGACAGAACCAATCATTGAGCCCGTCCTCCACGACATCAATATTGGTATGGCTAACATAGACAGCAATATCATGCTTGATGAGGTCTAAAATCATCTGATTTTGAGCCTTATCCGCCACTAGATCCTTAAGAGGGCGAAAGATAGGCGCATGCTTAACGATAATCAGTCCAGCACCTGCCTCAATAGCCTCCGCCACCGTTTGCTCTCGAATATCCAGTGCCACTAGAACTTTGTCCACTTCTTTGTCCAATGTTCCGATTTGCAAGCCTGAAATGTCACCCTCTATTGACAGTTCTTGCGGGCAATAGGCTTCATAACGGGCGATGATTTCACTTGCTAGCATGGAGTACCTCCTTGATACTTTCGATTTTTTGGGACATAGCAGAGCGTTCCAGCTCATTCTTTTCTGGGATATGGGTTAGAGCTCCTTCTAGTTTCTCCAGTTCTTTCTGCCATCTTAGCTGAAAAGCAGGTGACTGTTGCTTCATCAGAAAAGGACCAAAGCGCTTTTCTTGCTCTGTCAAAGTTTGCTGGCCTGCTTCTGCTACCAGGATTTCGTAAAACTTACCAGCCTCTTCTAAGATATCCTCAGCCAGCAAGCGAAAGCCGTTAGATACCAGCCAGCTGCGGAGCTCATCCTCTCTGTTATTGGGCTGCAAAATCAAGCGGGAAACGGACTCAAGCTTAGATCTGCCATTTTTCAAAATCTCTGAAATCAAGCGACCACCCATGCCAGCGATAACGATGGTGTCAATCTGATCTCCCGCTTCCAAAGCTGCCAAACCATTGGCCAAACGAACTTCAATCTGCTCTGTCAGCCCATGCTCTGCCACATTTTTCTGAGCAGACTGAAAAGGCCCCTCTACCACTTCACCGGCCAGAGCCTTCTCAATCCGTCCCTGCTGAATCAGGTAAATAGGCAGATAGGCATGATCGCTCCCAACATCCAGCAACTTTGCCCCATCCGGCACAAAAGCAGCTACTCGCTCCAAGCGTTGGGAAATAGTCTTTTTTTGCATCGCTTACTCTTTTCTAAACATTCTTGTATTCAGTATATCATTTTTAAGGGTATAAAAAAAGCAGCGGAGACAAAATCAGCCTGTTGATAAACTGATTTTGTCTCGCCACTTGATGAAGAGATTTTCTAACCCTTACAAATTATTTAATTTCTTGATACTTGGCAGCTAAACCGCGCTGAACCGCCGGACGAGCTGCAATCTTCTCCGCCCAAGTAACTAGATGTTTGTAGGAGGTGGCATCCAAGAACTCAGCTGCGCCTGGATAGAGCTTATCCTGCACCAACTGCCCATACCAAGACCAGATAGCAATATCAGCAATACTGTAGTCATCTCCAGCGATATAAGCTTTCTTAGCCAATTCTTTATCTAATAAATCCAGCTGTCGCTTGGCTTCCATCGTAAAGCGGTTGATGGGATATTCTAGCTTTTCTGGTGCATAGTTAAAGAAATGACCAAATCCACCCCCCAAGAAGGGCGCCGCGCCTGTCTGCCAGAAGAGCCAGTTGAGTACCTCAGTCCGACCAGCCAAATCTGACGGAATCAGCTTTCCAAACTTCTCTGCCAGATAGAGCAGGATATTCGCTGATTCAAATACAGGAATCGGCTTATCAGCTGACTGATCCAACAAGGCCGGAATCTTAGAGTTGGGATTGATTTTTACAAAATCTAAGCCAAACTGTTCACCATCCATGATGCTGATTTTGTATAGGTCATAGGCAGCCTCTGTCACACCTGCTGCCAGTAGTTCCTCCAGCATAATCGTCACCTTGACCCCATTTGGAGTCCCAAGTGAATAAAGCTGAAAAGGCTCTTCACCGACAGGAAGCTTCTGCTCAAAACGCGCGCCTGCAGTAGGCTGATTGATACCTGAAAATTTTCCTTGGTCGCTGTCCGCAGCGGACCAGACTTTTGGCAATTGATAGGTCATACTTTTCTCCTTTTTTATAAAACCAAGGGCCTGTCGTATCTAACAGACCGCTGTAAATCTAATAAAGTCAGTCCTTCCATAAATTCATGGCATTGAGGAAATCATCTGAAACTGTCACATTTTGAGGATTAGCCGCTTCACGTTCTTCCCGCTTGGCTTCTACCTGAGCAAGTGTAGTGATGCCTTCCTTGCGCCAATTACGCAAGATAGCCTGAATATACTTCCAGTTGGCCTTGCCATTAAAAACAGCCTCACGAAGGGCAGCCTTGACCAAGTCAGGATTGGTTTTATCGTCTTGGACAGTCTTGGTCAAGTCCTCAATTTCAAAGGGTGTCAAGAGACGGCCCAGCTCCTGCTGGAAGGTCTCCACCAAGTCTTTCAAAACATTCTGAGGTGCCTTTGACACAGTCTGCGGACCACTTTTGGCTGCTAGCAGTTCATCCAGCTTTTCCAAAGCCGGCGAAGCATCAAAGATAACCTCTGTCTCTCCATTCAGCTCAATGGTCTTATACTGCAAGAGACCTTTCTCCGTCAAATGGGACATAGAGCGATTGACTTCTGAAAGGGTCTTGCCAATATGCTCCGCAATCTGACTAGGTGCCAACTCTTCCAAGGAAGTCGTATTTTGCAGATAGAAAAACTGCCAGACCAAGAAATCATCGCTGGAATCAAAGATGTCCTTAAAATGTAAAAGAAGGGCACTCGGGATTACTAGATTGCCCGATTTAAAAGCTGATAAATAAGTCATGTCACCTCTTATAGATAAGCAAAAAACGATACATCATTTTCAGGACTCTCCCAGTCGAAAGGTGTCTCCTGATAGACAGCGTAATTGACCCAATTATTGAAAAAGAGTGCTGCGGCCGAACTCCAACGCAAGGCCGGTGTCGCATGGACATCATCGTTTTTGAAATAATTCTCTGGAATATGTGGATTCTTCCCTGCCTTCAAATCGCGGAAATATTCCTTAGATAAAGTATCGCGGTCGTATTCCATGTGACCGAAGCTATATACTTCTCGCAAGTCTCGGCTAGCCAACACAGAGAGACCCGTATCCTCTCCAAACGAAAGAATTTCCAGATTGGTCAAATTGACAATATCTTCCTTTAGAACTTCAGTATGACGGGAATGCGGCGCATAAAACTCATCGTCAAAGCCACGGAAAAGCAGGTTGCTGCTATCAGCTGACTGGCTATAAACACCCGATAATTTACGCATCATCTGGTGCTTGTCAACGCCGTAACGAGCGTAAAGTCCAGCCTGAGCTCCCCAACAGATATGCAGAGTCGAAAAGACATGGCTCTTGGACCATTCAATCACCTGCTGGAACTCTTCCCAGTAGTCCACCGCTTCAAAAGGCAGATGCTCTACTGGCGCACCAGTGATAATCAAGCCATCAAAATAGCGATTTTTAACCTCATCAAAAGTCTTATAGAAAGTCTCCATATGCTCTGCACGTGTCGTTTTAGACTGATGAGAGCTCATGTAGAGGAAGTCAATAGTCAACTGCAGCGGGGTATTAGCCAAATGGCGCAGTATCTGAGTTTCTGTCACCATTTTCTGGGGCATGAGATTGAGTACCAAAATATTCAGAGGGCGGATATCCTGATGATCAGCCCTATCATCATCCATGACAAAGATATTCTCAGAACCTAAAATGTCAACAGCTGGCAGTTTCTTATCAATCTTAATCGGCATGAAAATATCTCCTTCAATCGTTAGAAAGGCTTGGAAATACTTTTCCAGCCTATTCTTTGTTTATAGAATGTACTTTCATTATACTGAAAGGAGATATAGTTTTCAATTATACTTTTTCTCTAACTAGATATAGCTAGAAACTATGTATTAATAGTGCATCAGAACCTTGTAGTCGTATTCACCGATAGCTTCGCGACCCTTGAGCTCATCTAGCTCAATAAGGAAGGCGCATCCAGCAACTATACCGCCAAGGCGCTCAATCATCTCAATCGTCGCCTTCACTGTTCCGCCAGTCGCAAGAAGATCATCTACGATTAGAACGCGTTGACCTGGTTTGATGGAATCAGCATGCATCGTTAAGGTATCAAGGCCGTACTCTTTTTCGTAATCTGCTGAGATAACTTCGCGTGGTAATTTTCCAGGTTTACGAACAGGAGCAAAACCAATACCCAATTCAAAAGCCACAGGGCATCCTACAATGAAACCACGTGCTTCTGGGCCTACAATCATATCGATTTTTTTGTCAGTTGCATATTGTACAATTTCACGAATAGCGTAGCTATAGGCATTTCCGTCTGCCATCAGCGGGCTGATATCACGGAATGTCACGCCCTCCTTTGGATAATTTTCGATTGTTGCAATGTAGTCTTTTAAATTCATGATATACTTTCTTTCAAAAAAATTTTTTACTCTCTATTATATCACTTTTTCATCCAAATGGTAATAGAAAATTTACTTTTTATTGGTATCTATTATTTAATCTGAAAAATCATGTCTGATCCATTTATAGACCACCATATTGAGGCTGAGATAGAGTTGGATATTCTTTATAATTTCTTCTGTCAACTCAAAGAGCGAAACTTCCTTTTCCCTAACATGCTGAGACATAGGTCCAAGTCATTCACTTTTTAACGTGATTACCTGAACAATTTTCAGTCTGCTTCCATCAAATAATCATAAATCTCCTGCACGGTGCCCAGAGCCATGAGTTCTTGTTCTTTGACTAGGCGCTTGAGGTCTTGGTAAATGTGACTACTGTCAATTTCTTTCTTTTCTGCTTCTTTATTGACCTTCATGACGCCTTCGGTAATGCTGACAAAGCCCAGCTCTTCAAAAATCTGAATCATTTTGACCAAGAGAATAGGGTCGATTTTCAGGTAAGCTGCTAGATCCTTGAGCTTATAGCGAACATCAAAATCGGGGAACTGATAGATAGTTTTGTAGAGTTTGGCAAACTGCTCACGGTTGCCATAACCTGTAAGATAGTATGGCTTGGCAATTTCATTCTTAAAGTAAATAGCTTCGAAATCCTGTGATTGAAGAATCTTCTTCAAGACCTGCAAATCATCAGGCAGGTCATAAACCACAACTGCTCTGCTATTTGTCAAATCCGGCAATTCCTCTGTGAAACGCAAGACTGGAACCTTGCCAGGTAGCGTCGCATTTTTGCTGCGGATATTGAAAAGCTGAACACCGTCCACACGGGCATCTACCAGCATGAGCTGGAGACTGGTCTGTCCATTCCATTTATTGACAGAGAGGCTGACAGCCAGCTCCAGATTCTTGGTTTGGGCAAACTCTGTCGCCAGACTTCCTTGCCCAAAAGCTACTACTTCAAAAGTAGCATCTCCCTGAGAAATTTTTAGCTTGAGATGGCTATTGCCAGCTCCCATAGTCCGAGTATTGTCCACTTTAAAATCCTTGAGGTAAAAAAGCGGCTTTTTATTATCCATACCAAAAGGAGCCAGTTTTTCGAAGCTTTTGAGCGTATCTAGGGTCAGTTCTGGCAGATGCAGCTCCTCATCTAAATAAAGGGCTGTTTTGCCAGTCAAATCCAAATCATTGTCTAAGATGTAGGCCGTCAGGATATCAGATAGCTCTGCTAGTTTGTCTGCTTCAAGAGTCATTCCAGCCGCTCCAGCGTGCCCGCCAAAGGCTACAAAGAGATCACGGTGACTGTCCAAGGCCTCAAAAATATTGACCGCTTCAATACTGCGGGCGCTGCCCTTAGCGATGCCATCCTCAATATTAAGCACTATTACTGGCTGGTGCAGCTCTTCCAGCAAACGCCCAGCGACAATCCCGAGCACACCAGGGTTCCAACCTTCCTTGGCCAGCACCTGCACTGGTCTCTTAGGATCCAGCATGGTTTGTGCTTCTTCATAAATCTGCTGGACGATTTCCTTGCGCTCGTCGTTTTTCTGGTTGATCATGAGTGCAATGTCACGAGCTTCTTCGTCGTCAAATCCTGTCAAAAGCTCAATCGCTGGATTAGGATCATCCAGCCGTCCCAAGGCGTTGAGCCGGGGAGCAATCTGGAAACCAACTGTTTCTTCATCCAGTTCATCAGGCTGAATACCAGCGATTTTGAAGAGTTCCTGAAGTCCTACTCGCAGGGTATTTTTGAGGACGGAAAGGCCGTATTTGACTAAGATCCGATTTTCCCCTGTCAGACTGACCATATCGGCAATGGTGCCAATGGCAACTAAGTCCAAAAGTTCGACTTGGACTTCTTCCAACAAGGCAGTTGCCAGCTTAAAAGCCACTCCACAACCAGCCAGATGCTTGAAAGGGTAATCCGCTCCGCTATGTTCCGGATGGACGATAGCATAGGCGTTTGGCAGCTCCTCAGGCATGGAGTGGTGATCCGTCACGATGACATCCACGCCCAGAGACTGGGCCAGTTCGATAGCTTCAAGGCCCGCCACTCCATTATCTACTGTAATAATGAGCGAGATGCCTTGATTTTCAATAAAATATTTGTAAACACTGCTATTAGGACCATAGCCATCCGTAAAGCGATTGGGCAGATAGACCTGACACTCAGCCCCCAACTGCTCCAAGGCTTCCTTGACAATAGATGCCGAGGTCATCCCATCAGCATCATAATCACCATAGATCAAAATCTGTTCGTAATTCTCAATCGCTGCGCGAATCCGCTTCACTGCCCGTTCCATATCATGGAGGCTATAAGGGTCATGAAGCTGGTCTAAACTAGGCTCCAAAAATTCCTGTAAAGCCACTTCAGTCTGCACACCTCTTTGGTAAAGAAGACTGGCAGCGGCAGGTTCTAATCCGGCTTTCTTAGCCTGTTTTAAAAATTTTTCATCTGTAAAATTAGTGGCAAACTGCCAGTCGTATTTTGAGCTAATCATGATGAGTGAAACACTTTCTCCGTTCAATCTTGTCTGAATATTATAACATGAAAAGACTGGTTCAACCAGTCTCAAACTTTCTATCTACGAGCGAGACCATCAGGCTCACTCATCTAGGTAAAGCCCCTTAGCAACACTTTGATCAATAACTTCCTGAGCCAATTCCCAAAGAGTTTCAGAGGTTTCTTTGATAAAGGATTTCTTAGAAATAACCTGCGACTTGGTCAGGCCATGAGGGTTGTCATGGGGCTGAGCGACTTCCAAGTGATTGAGCAGGGGAACCAGAGCATCCAGCACTCGTGCATATTTAGCTTCTATGCTAATGCCGGTTTCAAACTCCTGCCAGAGCCCTAAAAAGATATTCTGCTGATCTGATGGCAACTTGTCCAAACTGATTTTCAAGGACTCCAGCTCTCTATCGTAAGAATCGCTCTTGCCCACGTCGTCAAAGATAAAGGTATCGCCAGCATATATTTCGCCCAAATCATGAATCAATAACATAGACATGACCTTTTTCAGATTAACTTCTTCAGGGATATATTCTCGAAAGACTAGCGCCATGAGCGCCCCCTGCCAACTATGCTCTGCAGAATTCTCAAAACGATAGGCATCCAAGGTACGATTGTTGCGATGAGTGGCTTTCAGCTTTTCCAGCTCATTGGTAAAAGCCAGCTGCTGTTGTAGACGTTCAAGCATGTGAAACTCCTTTGAAATGTTTTATAGCTAATTCTATTCAAAATTGATAGTTACTCAAAACAATCTATATCATTTTCTTCAAAAACTAAACTTTCACTTCTTTTCTGTTTTTTTCCTTTGCCATCGAATCACTAATTCTGACGTCAGATGGGTCAGGATAAGCGTCAGAAGGAAGGCCCAACGGCCAGTTTCCCACTTGGTCAAGTGCCGGGATTTGAGCAGAAAGAAAGATAACTCAATAAAGATAGGATGGAGGAAGAAATAAAGGATACTTAGATCTTTTAAATGTCGCCAGTTTTTTTCACGCTTCCACTGAGTTTTTAACAGCCAATTGAATAAGAAGAGCGTAAAGGGAATGAGAGCAAAGAAAAAGTTTTTATCCAGTCCCTGCCTGATGTAAACCAGAACTCCTTCACCTACCAGGAAAAGGCTTGCCAGCAGAAGAGACAGCCAGCGTTTTTTCTGAAATAATGCTACCTGCCCGTAATCAGCTAGAAAGTAGCCTAAATAGATAAAAATGGGCGTATAGAAGAGGCCATTCCTGCTAGTGAAAAAGAGCTTGGCATAGGCATCGTACCAGTCTGTCAGCAGACTAGGCGCCAGATAGGCGTGATAAGTCTCAATAGCACCTAAGGCATAGAGAAGCAGTAAAAGGACAAATGTTTTCTTAGAGCCTAACTTCCTATACAAAAAATGGACCAGCAGCAAGCCTAAGAGAAAGGCGGGGATATACCAGAGCTGGTAGCTCATTCCTATGTAGAAGAGCGCTGCTAGGATAGCCAGCGGAGCTAGGTAGAGCGGTAAATGCAGTGATTGGAAATAAGTCAAAGCATAGGGGAGATAGACCAAGCTCCAGAAGCCATAGACCTTTAAAATGCCTTTAATATACAGAGTCAGTTTCGTAGAACTGTGCTCTCGCTTCCAGCGTACTCGGAAAAAATAGGCTGAAGAAATTAAAAAGAAAGGCACTGCCATGCGGCCAAACATACTCTTCTGAATAAAATGCAGAGCTTCATGTTCAAAAAGCCTCTGGCAATGGACCATAATCACCAAAACAGAAGCGATATATTGAAAAAGGCTGATCAGGGCATAATTGACTGGCTGCCCTGGCTCTATGACTTCTCTCCTTTGCATCAAGCTTTCTCCTTACGAGGTTTGTTTAAGATGTAAATGAGCACTTTTTTCCTTTGACCTAGGACTTGACTAGCCAAACATGCTGAAAGGCAGCGATGTCTCGATAAGGTGATTGGTTGCAGACAGCCAGCTCCATCTCAAACATCTTTTCAGCCCAGTCAGGGGCAGTTTTATAGTCATTGGATTGCAGCCCGTAAAAAATCCGTAGTCCTTGATAATCCTCAACTTCTATCGGAAGACCTGAAATCACTTCCTGAACCTGATAGACCTTAGCAGCTCCCATGCTGTGGGTTTGATATGTCTCACCCGCCAAAAGCTGCTGGGCTTTTTCTGGATCATTTTCAAAAACCACCGTATGCATAATGCGCCCAACCTCGTGATGCTTGACCAGAGAAATTTTGCCGTCCTTTTTTAAGAGGCGGGAAAATTCTGTCAAATAGAGAGCAGGGTCAGATACATACTCTAAGACATTATGACAGATGATGACATCAAAAGACTGGACTGGCAATGTTTGCAGAAGGTCCAAGCTACCTTGCAATTGCTCATAGGAAAAGTCCTTCTTGCGCTCAGCAATAATTTCTGGGTTCGGTTCGATGGCGGTCACTTGGTTGTTTTCCGCTAGAAAATCAGCCACAATCCCAAAACCGCTACCGAAATCAAGAATTTTCTGGCCCTTCAGCGACTCTAGAAAGGCAAAAACAATATCATACTGAAGCTTGCCCCAAGGCGCCTGCAGATGAGCCTTGTACGCTTGTAGATTAGCTGTCATAAAACCTCACTTATAGTTAAACATATTGGCTGCCATCTTGTCAGCAATTCTTGGAAAAAGGGTATAAAGCTTGTGCGCTAGATTGAGAATCCCAGGTAGATTAATTTCCCGCTTCTTTTTGCCAAAGGAGCTGACAATTTTGCTCGCTACAAAGTCAGGCTCAAGGATATACTTGTCGACTGCTTTTACATAGGAACCATCAGGATCCGCTTGATCGAAAAAGGAAGTTTTAATAGGACCTGGGTTCACCGTCGTGACATAAACCCCAAAAGGCAGGAGTTCCAAACGCAGGGCATTGGAAAAACCAATCGCTGCAAACTTGGTCGCTGAGTAAAGACTGGACTTGCTACTGGCAATGAGGCCGGCCATACTAACGATATTGACGATATGTCCTTGACCTGCCTGCTTCATCCGAGTCCCAAAGATACGGGATAGGTTCATCAGGGCAAAGGTATTGACCTCAAACATGGCCTCGATATCGCTAAAGGTGATTTTGTCAAATTCTTCAAAAATCCCATAGCCAGCGTTATTGACTAGGACATCTACGTGGCCATACTGGCTGTCAATCCGCTCAGCAAAGTTTTCCAAAGCTGAGCTGTCTGTGATATCCAGCTCCACTAGGTCAAGATTTTCTTTTTCTCCATATAGTTTTTCCAGCTTAGCCTTGCTCCTTCCGACCAAAATCAGTCGGTCATGAGGCAAGAGCTTAACTATTTCCTGGGCCAGTCCACCGCTAGCCCCTGTGATGATGATAGTGCGCATCTCAATCCCTTTCAAAGTGTTGATCGTTTTAATGAAATCTTTTTCCAGCTAAATAGTCAGCATAAGCTTGATCAATGACAGCAGCAAAAAGATGATAATCCTCCCAGCTACCTAAAAATTCCAAAGGTAGGTCGTACAAGTCATCGACTACAAATTTGGAATAATCCTTCATGTACTGATGCTCATAGTAATCGTTCACAAAAGCCTGAAAATCCTTTTTGATATCCATTGTTCCCAATTTTCCGTCACACCAGTCTAGAACATAATCTACACCCAAAGTTTGCTCGTCTTTGACACTTTGGAATGATGTTTCTTCATCAGGAATCATCATTTCCTTTGCATCATGCTGGATGAGCCAAGTAACGAAGAAGCCAATATGATTCGCAGCCCAACGATGAACCTCTCGATAATCATCTTGTGTTAATTCTTCATTTTCTAAGTTATAACTATAAATATAGTTGGTTAATGCATCCTCAAAATACCAATCAGCTTTATCAAATAAACGATTTTCAACTGTCATCTTATTTTCCTCTCAACGAAACTGTCCGAGACTGTAAAATTATAACTCCACCTCTTCCAAGTCCTTAACCACATGGACGTTGTCAAAGACAGCACTGGCATCGCGGCGCATTTGGCTGATGTCCTTGGCTAGAAAGCGAGCACTGATATGATTGAGGAGGAGGCGCTTGGCACCAGCTTCCTTAGCTACTTCTGCTGCCTGCATATTGGTAGAATGACCGTGATTACGGGCCAGTTTTTCATCTCCCTTGCCATAGGTCGCTTCATGGACCAGCACATCTGCTGCCACAGCCAAGCGAACGCTGGCAGCAGTCTTACGGGTATCACCTAGAATAGTAATGGTCTTGCCTGGACGAGGAGCTGAGATATAGTCGGCTGCGATGATTTTGGTCCCATCTTCTAGGACGATATCCTGACCATTCTTAACCTTTCCAAAAAGGGGGCCAAAGGGAACACCCGCTGCTCGTAGCTTATCTGCATCCAGCGTTCCTTCCAAATCTTTCTGCATCACCCGATAGCCCACACAGAAAATCGTGTGATCCAGCTTATCCGCATAAACTGTGAACTTGTCCGTTTCCAGAATCTTGCCCAGACTGTTTTCATCAAACTCATGAAAATCAATCCGATAAGGTAGACGAGAACCTGACACGCGCAGACTAGACAGGACAAAGTTTTTAATGCCTTTGGGACCATAAATTTCTAAATTCGTCTGCTCTTCATTAGCCTGAAAGGAGCGACTGGACAGAAAGCCCGGCAAGCCAAAAATATGGTCGCCATGCAGATGCGTGATGAAAATCTTACTGATTTTGCGAGGTTTAATCGTCGTCTCCAAAATCTGGTGCTGGGTGCCTTCGCCGCAGTCAAACATCCAGACCTCATTGATTTCCTCCAAAAGCTTGAGGACAAGGCTGGACACATTGCGAGCCTTGGAGGGCTGACCGGCTCCGGTTCCTAAAAATTGTAATTGCATGTTATTCTTTCTAAATGATATAAATCATGGCAGAGCGATTCTGCGAGTGATAGTATTTTCTGCCAGCATAGGACTGAGCCAGCTGACTCACTTCGTCTTGATTGTAGCCCAGAACCCTCTGGCTGCCATCAGCCAGCTGCTGCCAATCGGTCAAGGCAGTCAGCGCCTGACTGTCCACGACTTGCGACTCAGATTTGAGAGGCACCATTTTTATTCTCCCAGCTTCTTCATAGACCAAGTATTGTGGAAAGACTTGGGCGATTTCAAAGAGCAAGTCAGCTGTTGCAGGCTCTGGCTTTTCAGGGAAGACCAAGCCGACTTTCTCGCTCTCATAGCAAAATCCATAGGACTTGCCAGAAAGATTAAGTCGTACAAAAGGTTTACTTTCTACAAAGCTAGGCTCCGGATTCCACAAGTCCAGCGCCTGACTGATTTCTAAAAAATAGGCTGTCGCGGCTTCAGGACTTTTCTTCTGATAAAGCTCTGCAAAGTAAGCGTTGATAACACTAGGAGGTGGCGTGATAAAGCTTCTCTTCTGCTCCTCTGTCAGGCCAGCCAATACTTGCTCTAAGTAGATCCTGTCTAGGCTCGTAAAACCACCGTATTTGAGGGCCAAATCTATATAATCAGTCATAAAATTCTTCCAGTTTCCATTTGTTTTTCTCGGCAATCCATCCTGAAATGACTTCGACATCGTCTAAGTATTCTCGTTTCCCCATAATCGCGACTTTCTCTAAATCATGAATCTTGTAAGCTTTAGCAGGTGCTACCTTGATGGTAAAAGGCAAAAATAACTCTTTCATCCGCTCCAGCAGGACTTGCTGCAAAACAGCTCTGCTATTGTCCGCCTTAGCCGAAATCAAAGAATAAGGAGTCAGGGTCGGGGTGAAATGCTCCGCCTTGTCCGCTTTGTTATAGAGAGTCAGCCGGGGAATATCCAGCATGTCCAGCTCTTTCATGATGTCAAGGACGGTCTTTTCATGTTCTTCATGATGAGGGTCGCTAGCGTCAATAACATGGACCAGCAAATCGACATTTTTACTCTCTTCCAGTGTGGATTTAAAGCTGGATACTAGCTCTGTAGGCAAATCCTGAATGAAGCCGACCGTGTCAGTCAGCGTGACATTGAGCTGACCACTGAGGTTGATGTTCTTGGTCGTGGCATCTAGCGTCGCAAAGAGTTCGTCGGCCTCATACTGACTCTTACTAGTCAAGCAGTTCATAATCGTAGACTTTCCAGCATTGGTATAACCGATGAGGCCGATTTTGAAAATACTGGATTCCAGCCGTTTTTCACGAACGGTTGCCCGATTTTTCTCGACAACCTTGAGCTGGCGCTCAATATCATGAATCTGATTGCGGACACTGCGTCGATTGAGCTCCAGCTGGCTTTCACCAGGCCCGCGGGAGCCAATGCCACCTGCCTGACGGCTGAGCATAATGCCCTGACCAACCAAGCGAGGCAAGAGGTACTTGAGCTGGGCCAGATGCACCTGAAACTTGCCCTCGTGACTCCTAGCTCTCATGGCAAAAATATCCAAAATCAGCTGCATACGGTCAATAACCTTGACACCCAAGCTTTCCTCCAGATTGACATTCTGGCGAGGTGTCAAGCGGTTATTGACAATAACAGTCGAAATCTCTTCGGCATCAACCATCTGCCGGATTTCTTCTAACTTTCCAGATCCGACAAAGGTCTTGCTGTCATACTTTTCCCGCTTCTGGCTATAGGAGCCAACTACCTCAGCCCCTGCAGTCTTAGCTAGACTTTGCAGCTCCTCCATGGATAGGTCAAAATTCTCCGTGTCTGCTAGTTCCACACCGACCAAAAAGACACGCTCTGTTTTTTTCTCTGTTTCTATCATCTCATATCCTTACTAAGACTTGGTCAGCCAGTTACTTGTCCAAAAACTTCCTGATGTCTTCCATGACCTGATTTTTATAGTCTGGATTTCCCACCTGATAAAAGGTTACAGACATCCGATTTCGAAACCAAGTCAGCTGGCGCTTGGCGAAACGTCGGGTATTTTGCTTGAGCTTGTCCACCGCCTCTTCAAGACTTATCCGGCCTTCAAAGTAGGGGAAAAGTTCCTTGTAGCCGATGCCTTTGCTGGCTTGACTGGTCGGAGCTTTATCAAACAGCCAACGGGCTTCTTCTAAAAGCCCGGCTTCTATCATCAGATCTACTCGCTGATTGATTCGCTCATAAAGTCGCTCCCGCTCATCATCTAGACAAATCAGCAGGGCATCATAATCTGGCTGACTGTTTTCTAGTTGCCCGCCTAACTGAGCAATCTCTAGCGCCCTCATAGCCCTGCGTCGATTTATCTGAGGAATCTCGATACCCAGCTCTGCTATTTTCCCAAACAAAGCTTCATCTGACCAACTATCCAGCTGCGCCCGATAGGCCAGAATCTCCTCGTGAGGGACGGAGCCGCCCAGATGATAGCCCTCGAGCAAGCTCTGGATATAGAGACCTGTGCCGCCACAAATGATGGGAAGCTGACCTTGAGACTCAATCTCACGAATAGCCTGATCCGCCTCAGTCACAAAATCATAGGCCGAGTAGCTTTCTCCAACCTCCCTCACATCCAGCAGATGATGGGGAATGCCCTCTTGCTCATCCAAACGAATCTTAGCTGTACCAATATCCAAGCCACGATAGACCTGCTGACTGTCACCGCTGATGATTTGCCCATTGAAGCGCTTGGCTACCTCGATACTCAAAGCCGTTTTTCCGACCGCCGTAGGCCCCACTATCACAATTATTTTGGTTTTCATCGTTTTTCCTTGAAAAAATTTTGATTTTTCGTTACTATTAATTATAACATAAATAATAAAAGTTCAGAAAAGGAGAAATCACATGGCTAAAGGATTTGGAAAAGGCGTTCTTACAGGAGTTGCAGCTACTGTAGCTGCTGTGGCAGGCGCAGTATATGCTGTCAAGAAAAAAGTCATCGAACCTGAAGAACAAAAAGCGGCTTTCATCGAAGAAAACCGTAAAAAAGCAGCTCGCAAACGTGTAGCACACTAAGCCTGCACATTTCACTAAAAAGCCTGGAAAAATCCAGGCTTTTTTCTTTTTTGAAAAAACAGTAATCAAAGCTATTAGACTTTAAAAGCTCTTTCTTTCTTGGGCGGTTGAATGCCATAAGAGCTAAAGATATAATTGCTTAAGAGCAAAAATACTAACAGCTCAAGCACAAAAAACAAATCGAAAGCAGGATTGGAAGACAGAGAAACGAAAGGAATCGCAAGACACACAATTGTGACATAAAAGATTTTCAACTGTTTGATATAAAGCCAGAAGAGTTCAAGGCTTTGCCTGCCACTAATCTGCGACTTAGACTTACTTCCTGAGTACCAGATGATAAATACTTCCACAAAAAAGAATAGACCTAGCAAAATGATCATTCTCCAAAAATGAACCTGCAGTAGAATTCCCACTGCTAGCAATAACAAAACACCCAAACTCAGCGCTAGCACTGCTCGCCTAGTATTAGTCATAAAATCAACTCCTTTATATGACTACGAAGAACAGTCAAATTAATTATTACTAATCAATTATATTGCTCTAGGAGAACATATTTTATTTCGGCTTTATTTTACCACTCGGCAAGAAAACTTACAAATAATACGATAAAGCATTTGTAGAAGTCATTGATTACTGAAAAAAGCCACCATTCGGTGACTTTTCTACATGCTTATCTCCCTTGCATAAACTCTTGAAAACGATGAGTATCAAAGTAAATAGTAGATGCAATCAATTTGTCTGATTCATCAAATTTTAAAAATTCCGCCACATCCAACTCTAGTTCATTTCCTTGTGGTGACTGCAGGCGATAGCGATTTAAAGCTGCTGCTTCTCGTCCCTCTACCAATAACTTCTTCACTTCAAGATGCTGGCTCAAAGCATAGAATTGACCTGCACCTTGCAGATAAACATCACGCCCTTGCCTGATCTCCTGACTGTCGCACATTCCATAATTAAAGTTTTCTGCTACGAAATCTTCCCAGCCACCTTTATTAACTGCGGTAAAATAGCTTTCTGCTAATGTTTTTGTATCCATTTGGAACCTCCAAAAATAATTTAGGCAGTTTTCAAACTAATGAAAGCTTGAGCCCACTTAAGAGTATACAAAAAGCAATATGACTACAGTCTGTCATATTGCTGAAGATTTTTTTGAAGAGTATCAATTAATTTATCCTGCAGTTCTTTTGGTGATATGACTTTTACTTGATGAGCAAAACTTAAAATCAATTCGAAAAAGGCCGGTGTTAATGCTCTGAAAGCATGGACCTTTATTCTGGTTTGCTCAACAGTGATTTCTTCTTCTGTGAAATGGTCATAAATTTTTGGAAGCGCAGATTCTTCAAAAATTAGCTCTACTTCTTCTTTACTGCCCTCAACTTTATCTTTGGATGGATTTAAAAGAAGCTCTAACTTTTCTTGAGATAAAAGTGGGTAATCTCCAATATCGACAGCCTCTTCTGCTGGCTGCAAATCTCGAATTCTGCTGAGTTTGAAAAAACGAAAATCTAACTTTTCTAAACAGTAGCCGATAACATACCAAGCATTTAGTTTAAAAATCAGTCGATGAGGAAGAATCGTTCGCCGACTTCGTTCTTGTTTTTTAGAAAAATAAGAAAAGGAAACTTTCTTCCCAGTTTGTATAGCCTGCTCAATTTCAAGTAAATAATTTGTATTGAGAGACCATGAAGTAAGATCGAAGTAAAAAGGATTAACCCTATCGATCGCCTCTTGAGAAGTAAGCTTATGCTCAATATTGTCAAAACTCGGACGGCCAACAATTTTGCCAACATTTTGGCTCATATTGATGATAAACTGCTTTTCTTCTTCTGTGAAAAAACTGCTGTCCATCTTGTAGTCATCTGGTATATAAAAACCACCCTTATCCCCACGTTCAGAGTAGATAGGGATTCCAGCTAAGCTGAGCGTATCCATATCTCGATATACGGTACGAGTAGATATTTCAAAACGTTCAGCAATTTCTTTAGCTGTTATCTGTCTCTTATTCAAAAGGGCTAGTAGAATATAAATTAATCGTTCTAGTTTCATGAGTTTTCTTTTCTTATTACAATCGGCACAGCATCAAATAATCGTCTTCTCTCTCTTCAACCGTAACAAAGCCCAGTCTTTGATAAAAGCCAACGGCGGGATTGTCTTTTGAAACGGAGAGGGAGACACTTGGGTAGCCTTTGGACTTGAGCAAGTCCAGCATGGCCGTCATCAACTGCTGCCTAAAGTCCTTGATATACATCTCTAGTTCTGGCTCCTTCAAGATAGTTCTGGGCAGCGGCTCTAGACCTGGGAGAATAAAAATAGCTTGGTAAAGAAATTCCTCTAAGAGCGGGATTTTCTCTGATTTTAAGGGCCTAATCTCAGTCATGACTTCTCCTTCTAGATCAACTGCTCCTCGCCTATGCCAGCTTCAGCTAAAATTTTGCCAACTCGGTCAAATTGCAAGCGGAAATGCTCCAGCTTATGGCCGTCTGATCCCACTGAAAACCGCTGGCCACCCAGCTCCTTGACTAGCGAAAGAGCATAGATATAGAGTTCCTCGTGACCATATAGATACATGGACTTGCAGTTGAGCTCAAAGGCCAGACCATGGTCAATCATCTTTTGAAAAAGCTGTCGCAGCTCTGGTTCAAAAGTTTTTAACTCCTCTACGGTAAGATCGAATTTGCGGAAACCATAGTCAAAGTGAGCTAAGACATCTGCTGGCACAGCCTCGATAGCCTCTTCCAACTCTCTCAGGTAGGAGTGAATCAGCTCCATCTTATCCAGCTGCAGGACAGGAACTTCCAGATAGTCAAAACTACCATTGTGGTGGACGGACAATAGTTTCAGGTCATATTCCTTGTCCGCTAGGAAAGCTAGGATATCGTCCTTACGCGGAGCGTAATAGCCAATTTCAATGCCCTTTTTGATGCGGTTGCCATATTGCTGGTTCAGCTCTGCTATTTTTGCTGAATAGGCCTCATAGTCAGGCACATCATCGTGGGGCGAGACAGCTTCGTAAGGGTAGGGATTGGACAAATCATAGTGCTCAGTGGTGACAATCTCGCCCTCGTAATGGTCCAGATAGTCACAGAAATCTGCCTCAGAATCATAGGAAAAATAGGTATGAAGATGGTTATCGCGCATGCTGGACCGCCTTTCTGCAAATCTCGTGTCCTTTTAGTAATTATCAATTTCAGGTCGGTCGTGAATCCGGCTTTGCTTGCCCTGACGGGCCTGGAGGACGGCCTCTACCTCTTCCAGACTGACGCCAGTCTCGACGAGAGCGACCGCCAGATGGTAGAGCAGATCAGCTGTCTCATTGGCCATCTCGTCCTTGTTAGCATTTTTAGCCGCAATGACCACTTCTGTCGCTTCTTCACCGACTTTTTTGAGAATCTTGTCCAGCCCCTTGTCATAGAGATAGCTGGTATAGGAGCCTTCCTTGGGCTCTTTTTTGCGTTTGAGGGCTTCTTGATAGAGGGTTTCTAGCATGGTATCTCCTTGTTACTGTCCTTATTTTACTATAAAAAGCAATTCTTTCCAATGGCAGGCTGATATCTTAGTTTTATTTTTGCATTAACCAAGTACTAAAGTAAACCAAGGGAGCTTTTAGTCAGTTTTGCTGGCTTGTTCATCCCAGATTGGATGGAAAAAGCAGGATTTGGCACCGGTGTGGCAGGCTGCTCCCAGTTGGTCAACCTCGATCAGCAGGGTATCTAAGTCGCAATCAGCTGTGATTTTTTTGACGGTCTGGTAGTGGCCGCTGGTGGCTCCCTTATGCCAAAGCTCCTGACGTGACCGACTCCAGTACCACATTTGTCCGCTAGTGCGGGTCAGTTGGTAGGCTTCTTCATTGAGATAGGCCAGCATGAGGACTTCTTTGCTGGTGTGGTCTAGGATAATGGCAGGTATAAGACCGCCTTGCTTTTGAAAATCTAACTTTACTTCTGTCATCAGATGCGCACCTCCAATCCAGCTTCCAGCATGGCTTTTTTGGTCTCTGCGATGGAGACCTGACCATAATGGAAAATTGAAGCGGCCAAGGCACCTGTCGCTGCAGTCTTTTCAAAAACTTCTAGGATATGCTGGCTACTGCCAGCACCACCAGATGCGATGATGGGAACGGACACCACTTGGGAGACGGCTTCCAGCATTGGCAAGTCAAAACCAGACTTGGTCCCGTCCTTGTCCATACTGGTCAGAAGAATTTCCCCCGCTCCGAGACTGACAGCTTCTTGAACCCAATCTAACAGGTCTCGACCGCTGTCCTTGCGGCCACCAGCCAGATAGACATGCCAGCTGCCATCCGCTTCTTTCTTAGCATCCACGGCCAGCACCACGCATTGGCTGCCGAATTTCTCAGCACAGTCAGCCAAAAGCTGAGGACTTGCCAATGCTGAGGAATTAACTGCAACCTTATCTGCCCCAGCCTGCAACATCCGCTTCATGTCCTCAACCGTACGAATGCCGCCCCCGACGGTAAAGGGAATGAAAACCTGCTCCGCCACGCGCCGGACCATATCGACCGTCGTGTCCCGCTCCTCATGGGTGGCGGTAATGTCCAGAAAGACCAACTCATCACAGCCAGCTTCATAGTAGGCCTTGGCCGCATCGACTGGATCTCCTACATCAGTCAGATTGACAAAGTTGATGCCCTTGACCACCCGGCCGTCCTTGACATCCAGACAGGGAATGATTCGTTTTTTCAGCATGACTATCCCCTTTCTACTTCCTTGATCTGCTCTAGGCTAATTCGTCCACTGTAATAGGCCTTGCCCACAATAGCACCAGCCAAGCCCAGCTTTTTCAGTTCTTCTAAGTCATCCGCTGACTGGATGCCACCTGAGGCAATGACTTGAGCATGCTTGAGGGACGCCAGCAATTTTTGATAATGCTGGATATTGGGGCCAGTAAGAGTCCCGTCTCGCTCCACATCTGTATAGACGAAGAGACGGACGCCGATTTTTTCCATGGCCAGCGCCAGACTGACATAGTCTTGACTGCTGGTTTCCAGCCAACCCTCAGTCGCAACCAGCCCCTCTTTCGTATCAATGCCAATCACGATTTTGCTGCTTCCAAAGCGCTCCAGCGCAGCCTCAACAAATTCAGGATTCTTAACAGCCATGGAGCCGATAATGACACGATCAATACCGACCGCCAGGTAATCTTCAATCTGCTCCAGACTGCGGATGCCACCCCCGACTTGGATAGCTAGGCCAGTCACCGCTTTAATCCGAGCAATCAAATCTCGATTGGCCGCCCGACCTTCTAAGGCTCCGTCCAAGTCAACCACATGAATCATGGCAACCCCAGCTTCTTTGAAAACTCGAGCTTGCTCCAAGACATCGGGATTGACTACCGTCTTCTGGCTAAAATCCCCTTTAAAAAGGCGGACGGCCTGGCCATCTTTGATATCAATAGCGGGCAGTATTTTCATAGACATACTCCTTAAACTTCTCTAGGATACCGAGGCCAACAGCACCAGACTTTTCTGGGTGAAACTGGCAGCCAAAGACCGAGCCTCTGTGAATCATGGCTGGGATAGGTCGCCCATAATCAGCCGTTACATCCAAGTACTCCTCTGGAACATCCGTATAGTAGCTATGGACGAAATAGACTGACTGGCCATCAAGACCAGCTGTCAAAGCAGACGACTGCTGGAGCTGTAAGTCATTCCAGCCCATGTGAGGCACAGGCAGACCAGCCTGGTCCGGAATCCGGCGGCAAACACCGGGAATCAAACCCAGTCCAGAGCTTTGACCATTCTCCAATCCAACCTCCAGCAGGAGCTGCATGCCTAAGCAAATGCCCAAGAGAGGCTTGCCATCAGCCACAGCCTCCTGAATAACTGACACCAGCCCTCGCTTTTCCAACTCCTGCATGGCAGTAGGAAAAGCACCTACTCCTGGTAAAATCAAACCATCGGCAGCTAAAACTTCCTGCGGATCAGCTGACAGACGCGCTTCTACTCCGACCTGAGCCAGAGCGCGGAGAACATTTGCAGTATTTCCCGCGTCATAATCAATAACAATCATCATCTCTACATCAACTCCTTTCACTCAGAAGGACAAGCTAGAGCAAGCCCTTGGTGGAGTTGACTCCATGAATCTCTGGATTTATCGTAATAGCCTCCCGCAAAGCTCGTCCAGTCGCCTTAAAGAGACTTTCCGCCTTGTGGTGGCTGTTCTTGCCATGAAGGATTTTCAGGTGCAGATTCATCTGCAGATTAAAGGCTAGGGCTTGGAAAAATTCCTCCACCAGCTCAGTATCGAAATTCCCAAGCTTGGGATTATCAAAATCCGCCTCAAAGACCAGATAGGAGCGACCGGATAAGTCCAGACTGGCCATGCCTAGGGTTTCATCCATAGGCACAAAGCTAGTACCGTAGCGGTTGATACCGGCCTTGTCTCCCAAAATCTGACGCAGAGCCTGCCCCAGCACGATGCCCACATCCTCGACCGTATGATGGCTGTCCACCCAAAGGTCGCCTTCAGCCTTGACCGTCAGAGAAATCCTACTGTGGCGGGCAAAAAGGGTCAGCATATGGTCAAAGAATCCGACACCAGTCTCGATAGCTACCGGCTCCTGTTGGTCGAGATTCACAGTCAGTTCAATATCGGTCTCCTGTGTTTTTCGCTTGATTTCAGCTTGTCTCATGGCAACTCCTTCTATTTTTCCTGTCTGCGGGCTTCGATGGCCTTGGCATGTCCCTGCAGGCCTTCTGCATAGGCCAGACTGGTAATATCCTTGTCAGCTGCCCCTACAGCAGCACGGCTGTACTGGGTGTACTGGATGCGCTTGATGAAGTCATAGACACCCAAAGCTGATGAAAAACGGCTGGTGCTGGTTGTCGGTAAAACGTGATTGGCTCCCGCATAGTAGTCACCAATTGGCTCACTGGTATAGTGTCCCAGAAAGACAGAGCCAGCATTTTCAACCTGATCCAGATAGCTGTAGGCATCATCCATGGCTATTTCCAAATGCTCAGGTGCCACCTGATTCATGAGCTCAAACATGGCTTTCTTAGAAGACGCAAGGATGATGCGGCCGTTGTTCTCAATCGAAGCACGTGCTATTTCCTTCCGCGGCAGCTCTTTGAGCTGTCTGTCCAGCTCTGCTTCGACTTGATCCGCCAACAATTCCGAGTCGGTCACCAGAATAGCCCGAGCTAGCTTGTCGTGCTCAGCTTGCGATAGAAGGTCGGCCGCCACATAGACTGGACTGGCTGAACGATCCGCAATGACTCCAATCTCCGAAGGCCCAGCAATCATGTCAATTCCCACGACACCATAAACCATCTTCTTGGCCGTAGCCACAAAGATATTGCCAGGTCCCGTTATCTTATCTACCTTGGGAATGGTCTCAGTTCCATAAGCCAGAGCTGCTACACCTTGGGCTCCGCCAATTTGGAAAATTCGATCCACACCAGCCAGCTTGGCTGCAACCAAAATCGCTGGAGTAAAATGCTCCTGGGGTGGTGTAATCATGATGATTTCCTTGACACCGGCAATCTTGGCTGGGATAACATTCATGAGGACGGAGGATGGATAAGCTGCGGTGCCACCAGGTACATAGGTGCCGACCCGTTCAATCGGCCGAATCAACTGACCACGGATAACACCCTCGCTGGGACTATCCTCAAAACCAGTCTCCAACTGCTGGCGGTGGTAGGATTCGATATTGGCTTGGGCATTTTTCAGGGCGGCCAAGACCTCTGGATCAATCTCCTCAAAAGCCTGATCAATCAGCTCCTGCCCAATCTCAAACTCTGTCACCTCAACCTTGTCAAAGAGCATGGTATAGTCTCTTAAAGCTTGGTCACCGTCCTGTTTGACCGTTTCTATAATCTCAGCCACCGCTTCTTCCACATCTAAGTTCTGCTGGCTGAGCTGCTGCTGCTCTTCGTATAAAATCCATGAAATTTCTTCGTTACTTCCACTTAAACGCTTGATAATTGTCATTTAAAAGCCACCTCTCTTCTTCCTACTAGGGATTCAATCTTTGCCACAAAAGGCATGATATCCGGGTTATTTTTCAGGGAAGCCTGATTGGCAATGAGCCGGGCAGACACCCGACAAATGTCTTCAAAAACCAGCAGGCCATTAGCTGACAGGGTATGCCCCGTCTCCACAATATCAACAATGGCATCCGCCAAGCCCAGAACTGGTGAAATCTCCACACTGCCTTGGATGGAGATAATTTCCACATCTTCCCCTTTTTGATTAAAATAATCAGTTGCCACCGTCGGGTACTTGGTCGCAATCCGCTTGCGCTTGTGATCATGAGGGTCATAGCTGGGCACCGAGGCCAGTGAGAATTTACAAAGGCCAAAGTTCAGATCCAGCAGCTCCAGATAGCCAGTCGGATGCTCAAAAAGAATATCCTTGCCGACGATGCCCAGATCAGCGACTCCGTGGCGCACATAGGTCGTCACGTCAGGCCCTTTGACCAAGAGAAAGCGAAAGCGACTGTCTGGACTTTCAAAAATCAAGCTGCGCCCCTTGTCTGCCATGAAGGACATATCAAAGCCAGCCTGGGTCAAGAGCTTGACCGTATCTTCCTCAATCCGCCCCTTGGTCAGGGCAATGGTAATCTGACTCATCTGCCATCACCTTCCTTTCCGCCCTCGTCAGGCAGGTCATCATGAATGGCCTGATAGACACTGTCAATGTCTAGGGACCAGCCGATAGCTGTCAGTTCTGCTGCCCCGAAGCGCTTAAAAAGCTGATCATAGCGACCACCAGATAGAAAAGCATCTGGTACTCGGTCTCCAAAGACCTTGAAGGTCAATCCAGTATAGTAAGGCATGGTCGCTACCTGACCCAAGTCCATGATTGTCTGATCCAGCAAGCCTGATAGGCTCTGCAGAACCTGCTCCACATCATCTAGAGCCGTCAATATCCGCTCGTTGTCAACCAGCTCTCTGGCCCTAGCTAAAACCTGTTGGCTAGGGCCAAACAGATAAGGCAGCTCCTGTAAAAACTCATCAAATTCACTCGATCTGGTCTGGGTGAATTCAAAGATCCCCGTTCGATTTTTCTTGCGAATATAATCAAGTAGCTGGGCCTCCTCCTGCGAATCCAAGGCCAGACTCTCTAGGATGGTCTGCAGGATCGCCGCATGGGAAAACTCGAACTGATAAGACTTAACCTGCGCTAAATCCAGCGACTGCTTGGCTGTCTTGATAGCCTCAAGCACCGCCTCGCGAGCTGGATAGCCGATAATCTCAATACCAGCTTGACTGAGCTCGTTGGCAAGACCGCGCAGCTCTTCTTGATAGTGAAAGACCTTGCCCGAATAGGAAAACTTGGTCGGCGTATGCACTCTGGTCGAAGCAATGACCCGACCAATCTGGCTGGTCACATCAGGCCGTAGCACCAATAGCTCGCCTTTTTTATCGAAAAGATGATAATGATGGGGCTCCACATGGTCACTGAAGACCTCAAAATGCTCTAAAGTCGGTGTGTCAATCCGATTGAAGCCCTGAGCCATCAGGAAATCACTGATGTCCCGCTCAATCTCGTAGGTCACACGTGCCCTCTTGAAAAGTTTGTCATGCATGCCAATCGGAAGGGTGATTTTATTCATAGGCTGCTTTCCTTTCTTGCTCTATTCTTACACTGGCTGGATTTGAGTCAAACTCTCAGCTGCTGCAAATTTCCTTGATAACTGCCAAGACTGCTTCCATCTCCTCTCGCCGTCCGATAGAGATGCGCAGAAAGTCTTTGATTCGCTCTGCTTTTGGAAAATACCGCACATAAATCCGACGCTCCTCTAGCTTCTGGAAAACCTCTGCTGCAGAGATTCTAGTTGGCTGAGCTAGGACAAAGTTGGTCTGACTAGGCAGGACTTGGAAATCCAGCGCAGTCAATTCCCCAGAAAACCAATCTCGGGTCTCTTGAATGGCTCTACCGGTCTCCAAATAATAATCCCAATCTTTCACCGCTGCAAGAGCCAAGCGCTCTGCTAACATATCCACTGAGTAAGGATTAATGGAGTCCTTGACAGCTTTCATGACAGCTATTAAGTCTGGATGGCCGATGCCGTAGCCCACCCGCAGACCAGCCAAGGCCGCATCCTTGGAAAAGGTCCGCGTGATAAAGAGGTTGGGATAGGTTTCTAGAAGAGGCAGGGCAGATTGACCACCAAAGTGAATATAGGCCTCATCCACCACCACGACCACATCCTGATTGGACGCCAGAATTTCCTCCAACTGTTCCAGCGGCAGATAAATCCCTGTCGGGGCATTGGGATTGGCCAGAATAATACCGCCATTATCTCCAAAATAATCTGACGGATGGACCTCAAAATCGGCTGTCAGAGGGATTTCTCGAAAAGGCACGTGGTAGAGGTCCGCCCAAACCTTGTAAAAACCATAGGTCAAGTCCGGAAATAAGACCGACTCGCCGCTGTTAAAGAAGGCCAGGAAAGCCATGGACAAGATGTCATCACTCCCGTTACCAATAATGAGCTGGTCGGGCGAAATACCTAAATTTGCCGCCAAAGCCTGACAGATCTCCGCCTGATCCAAACTGGAATACTTGCGCAACTCCTGGGCATCAAAGTTCTGCAGGGCCTCTGCCACCTTAGGACTTGGCCCATAAGCATTTTCATTGGTATTGAGCTTAATCATGTCTGGCTCATTAGGCTGCTGCCCCGCTACATAGGGATTGATCTGCCTGAGACCTTTTAGCTTAACCATCTTGCCACCTCTCTTTCACACTAGCCATTATCTGACACTTATTTTTGGGCTTATAAAAAATTGAAGACGAAATTTACCGCTTTGCTAAAGGAAAATAGGGGAATCTTCTAGTTTAAATATAATAAAAAGCCCTCGCAAAAAAACTTTGCAAGGACGTTGACACGCGGTTCCACCTTTATTCGGACCCCAGTCGCCTGAGGACCCTCTGGGAGTACAAGACTCCAGATTGATAACGGCAATCAACCGTCGGACACTAGTCTCAGACTGCTGACTGATTTCGCATCCGCACTCAAGAATGTGTCGTCTAAGGATTGCATGCCGTCTCACCATTAGGCACTCTCTGTTTCTTGTCTCAGACTTTTTCTCTCATCGCTTTCAATTTATTGTTGAATATTCTACATGAATTTTTATTAAAAAGCAAGAGGAAAATTGAAAAAAATTAAATATTTTTTTCTTTCTAAATGAATTAACGTTCTTTCAGCATGGCACTAGACAAATCCAACAAACTAATCGCTGTCTCAAAATGCTCCCCCATCAGGTCATAGACAGCATCTTCGCTTAAGACGCCGCAAGCTATATTTTCAGGGAAATCCGGGCCATTCGAGAACTCTAAATCATCAAAAAATTCCTGACCAGTATAGTAGTCCCTCAGCTGGATATAATCTGACTGGCAGCGCTCCAGCTCAGCTAAAGCTTCCTGAGCTCTTGCCAATACCTGAGAATATTTATTCAGGTGCTTTTCCATTTTTTGAATGCGTTCTAACTGTTCCACAGGCTTCCTTCCTTTCCAGACATGACAAGCTAATCAATCCACCTTAACTACCTGCAGCTGCTCACCGCCAAGCAGAATCAAATATTTTTCAATCTGCGAAATGCCATAAGAACGGCTGAGAGCTTGAGCATATAAGTCTAGCTGGCCACGATAGCGAGCAATCAACTCAGATGAATCTTTATATTTATCCGTCTTGTAATCAAAGAGAATGATTCGGTCCTCAAAGAGCAGGTAACCATCCAAAATCCCCCGCAAAACAAATTCCTGACCGCTAGCGTCATCCCTCTTGAGCATGGCAAACGGTGCTTCTCGACGAACTCTGTCACTGTTCTCAATCAAGAGGCGTCCCAAATCCGTCTCGAAGAAAGATGCAATCTTAGGCAGCTGAATCTGCTTTTTGACCGCTTCATCGGCCTGAACCTGAGCCAAGGCAGAACGAAGTACAGCCATGCTGGGACGGCCATCCAAAGGAATCCGCTGCATGAGTTCATGAACGGCACTGCCGACTTGAGCTCCAGTCACTTTGGCTTTCTTGCCAAAATCAGGCAACTCAAAGCTGGGCTGAGGCCTAAAAGCTGCTCGCTCATCCATAATATCCAGACCATCCGTATCCATGATGGGCTCATAAAACTTCTTAATCTGACTTGGAGTTCGTACACTAGGCAGCTCAATAGCAGAGCGATACTGGCTATTCAGCTGATCCACGCTTTCTAAAATATCCAGAGCCCGACGGATATCATCCGACTGACGATTATCTGCCAAATCATCCGCTGGAAAGAGCACAAGCTCATTAATCTGCCCTATCTCTTCAGCAGTTAGCTCCTCATCAGTGACAAAACGGGTCTCGTAGGCGAGATTCTCATCGGAAAAAACAGCCTGAATGGCATAGAGCCAGTCTTGGAAATTGTTGAGTTGGCTGCGCAGACTGGCAGACAAACGCCCTTGCTGGCTCTTGCCCCACTGACGCTTATCCAAGGCCTCTTGACTGCCCTTGCCGACCAGATAAAGCTTGGTTTCAGCCCGCGTCATAGCCACATAAAGCAAGCGCATCTGCTCAGACAGACTAGCCAACTGCAGCTCCGCTAGATTCTGCTGATAAGGCAGCGTATCCATGGAAATGCGCAGCTGATTCGGCGCATAGGGGTCTTCCACAGACACTGATACATCCGCTACATACTTGATGCCGATTCCCTTGGCTCGGCTAAGGATAATAGCAGAGCTGCTATCCTGACGATTGAAGGCCTTGTCCATATTGAGCAGAAAGACATACTTGAACTCCAGCCCCTTACTCTTATGAATGGTCATGAGACGAACGGCATCCTTAGGTGCCGCCACTGGCACACTGGCTAGATCGTGCTGATTTTCCAAGATACGGTCTATCATCCCGATAAAGCGAGACAGACCTTTAAAGCTAGACTTTTCATACTCGTTGGCCCGTAAAGAGAGAGCATAGAGATTGGCCTGTCTCTGGGCACCATTGGCCAGAGTCCCCACCATATCATAGTAGAAACGGTCCTGGTAAATCTTCCAAATCAAGTCATACAGCGAATGCGTCTTGGAATAGATCCGCCAGCTTTGTAGGGTCTCATGGAAATGCTGCAGCTTTTTCTGCAGTTCCTGGGTGACTAAAGCAGGGTTCAAACCTCTTCCTTCAAGGGCATTGAGCAATTTTTCATAAAGATTTTCTTGAGAACGTTCTTGACTGGCCTGCAGGTACAGCCGAGCCAGCTCATCCTCACCAAAGTCAAACATGGGAGACTTGAGAAGGGCTGTCAGGGCATAGTCATTCAGTGGATTATTGATGGTCCGAAGGGTATCCAGCATAACCAAAACCTCAACCGACTGCAGATAGTTTGCTGCGCCATCATCTGGTACCAGCGGAATTTGGTGCTGCTCAAAGGCAGCTAAAATCAAATCATTGCGGGTTCTGGATGCCGTCAGCAGCGTAATATCTTTAAATGCCACTCCTTCTTCATTGTGCAGGCGGATGATTTCCTTGATGACTAGATCCACTTCTCCAGCTGATACTGCCTGTGGCAAGCCTTCATCAGCCTCCTCTTCCAGACTCTCCTTGGAGCCTTCATAGATTAAGAAGGAAGCGCGGTTAGCTGGATTAGGCTCGCGTTTGGATGGATTGCCAGCCACCAGATAGTGGGTTTCATTGTAGTCAATTTCACCGACTTCTTCATCCATCAGGCGTTTGAAAACATCATTGGTTGCTTCTAGCACCTCAAGATGACTACGGAAATTTTCCTTAAGGACGATTAGCTTGCCCTGACTGCTATCCTCTTGATAAGCCTTAAACTTATCACTGAAAATCTGCGGATCCGCTTGACGGAAGCGGTAGATAGACTGCTTGATATCACCTACCATAAAGCGATTTTGCCCTCTGGAAAGCAAGTCCAGCATGCGCTCCTGCGTGTGGTTGGTATCCTGATACTCATCCACCATGACCTCGTGGTAACGTTCCTGATAAAAGCGACGCACCTCTGGGAATGTCTCTAAAATCTCAATAGCAAAATGGCTGATGTCACCAAATTCAAAGGCATTTTCCGCCTTCTTACGCTCCAAGTAAGCCTGTGCAAAATCCGCCACAAAATCCCGCAGAAGCTCAACTAGAGGCAGGCATTCATCCTGATGCTGCTCGATAAAGTCTAGCTGATAAAGCTGCTGGTCAAAGCTGCGCAGCCGCTCAATCATAGGCTTCCTGGCCTCATTGTAGTCCTTGGCCATTTCTTTTTTGAGCTCGTCTGCATTCTTGCCAACCCGAGCTGTAAAGGCTTGGCCATTGGACAGTTGGGAAAGTGCCACGATTTGTTTGAGAATCTGAGCTGTTTCTTCTATCGGTGACAATTCATTCAGCCCTGCTAAGGCGGTCAGAGCGTCTTGGACATTCTCCTGATACTTGGCGCCCGCAAACTCTCTTCCTTCATGCTCCAGATGGGCAGAAAAGAAAGCTTCCAGTTCCAAAAGAGCTGATTTGATTTGACCAAATATCCGCTCTCTCTCTGCTGCAAAGTCGCTGTGCTCATAGCCATAAAGGAAGGTTTCCTTCAGCCAGCGCTGAGGACTGCTGGTTGACTGCAGAAAGCTGTAAATCCGATAAACTTGCTCCCGGAAGCCTGATAAATCCTTGCGCTTACCAGTAAAATTCTTAACCAAACGGCTAAACAAATCCTGACGCTCGCTGTTATAGTAACGATCAAATACTTGGCTAAAGACTTCATTTTGCAGAATCAGCTGCTCACTGGCAGACTGGAGAATCCGAAAGTTCGGTGCCAAACCAAGCAGGTAACCATAGCGACTAAGTACTTTCTGGGTAAAGGCGTCCATGGTACCAATATCGGCATTGGGCAGATCAGCTAATTGCTGGGCCAAATGTTGCTTGAGTTCAGGACTCTCGGCCTCTTTCAAGGCCTGCCCCAGTTCCTTCTCCAACCTCTCTTTTAGCTCGCCTGCCGCCTTGACGGTAAAGGTTGAGATAAAGAGCTGACTGACAGCAACACCTCTTAGAATCTGGTCGATAATCCGCTGGACCATGACAAAAGTCTTACCCGAGCCGGCCGATGCGGAGACCAGAATATTCTGGCCAGAGGAGTAGATGGCCTCAATCTGCTCTGCAGTCTTTTTCTGTGGCTTGTCCGAAGCAGCTTCTTGGGCTTGCTTAAGAGCAATTTCTTCTGCAGTTAAAAAAGGAATTCTCTTCATTTTTCCATCTCCTCCCTCATCTTTTCTAGCCAGGCCTGGCGTAACTTCTCACCAGTCGGCCGTCTATCAAACTTGCTTGCATCCAGCTTTTCTAGCTGCCGTGCCTGTCCTAGATGGAGATTGGCTTCAAAGCCAGTAATGGCCTTAAACTGCTCTACATAAGGAGCAATGCTTCGCCCATTCTCTGTATAAGGATTGACTGCAAAATGGCCTGATAGAATGCCTTCTGCAGCTTTTTTGTAGAGATAAGTATTGTAGGCCAGCAGCAAGTCCAAGTCTCCCTGACTCAGCAAGTTGGTCTTATTTTTTTCATAGAGCGGACCAAGCTCCTTGACAGCATCAGCCACAAATAGCCCCTTGTACTGCAATGGCTTCATAGACTGATTGACTGCATCCGCCAAGGTCTTGGTATCTTTAAGCGCCACAATCGGATCGGTCATCTGCAAATACATGGCACCAAATGTTCCCTTATCCTCTTGATAGTCTGCTAACTCTTCAATCGCTGCCAGATAGGTCGGCAGCTGAGAATTCAGTCCATTAAAGAACTTTTCAAAGCTGAACTTAATATCGCCAGACTTATAGTCCACCACTCCCAGACTCTCGGTCTTGGTCATACGGTCAATCCGGTCCACCTTACCGCTCACGGTCACTGCTCTGCCATTTTCCAAGGTCAGGAAAGGCTTAGAAGCTGAGCCAAAGCCTGTCTCCTCACCAATGGTCTCAATCCCAGTCGGATGAGCCAGCACCCAGCCGGTCGCCCGCGCCGTATCTAGCAAGAGCTGGCGGGCAAAACGAGTCTGTCCCGACTCACTGTAGATGCTCTCAAACTCGGTCTCTCGGCTGGTCTCCTCCATAGCCTGCGCTAAACGTCGGTCAAAATCAGCCGACGAATCATCCTGCAGGACCTTTTCAAAGATCCGATGAAGGAAAATCCCATGACTGCGAGCATCGGGATGAATGGTCCACTCTTCCTGCAGGCGCAGAACATACTTGAGAAAATAAGCATACTGATGCCGGAAATATTCGTTTAGAGCTGACGCAGAAAGTCGGAGAGGCTGATCTTTTGGATAAAGGACTTGCAGAGTTTCCGGCTGCAGCGTCTCCGTTTTCAGTTCCTTGCTGATTTGCGGAATGCTGATGCCTTCTGCTGCCAATTTCTTGCGGAGAACCCGCACAGCCACCGCCCAAAAAGTCTGCTCCTCCGCTGTCCACTCTCGATCAATCTCCTCTTGGTAGAGCTCGATGATTTGAGAAAGCAGAGCTCGGTAGCTGCCAATATCATCACTGGAAGCTTGAGGCTTTTTGACAATGATAGGCAAAGAAAGCGGAGCTGCAGTCAATTCCAGTAGATAGGTCGACATGCTGTCCTCTACTTCATTGACTAAGGCTGGCGCAGACAAGATCAGCTCTCTGGTAGCAGAATTCATCAGCGACAGAGCCGTATAGCGATTCTTCTTGAGATTTTCTGAGCTGGCAATCTGGAGTTCCGCCTGAGAATCCGTTGCATCATTGAGCCGAGCCCGGTCTTCATCACTAAGCAGACTCTTGTTTTGTGCGATTTTAGGGAAACGCTCCTGTGTCAGTCCAATCGCGTAGACATAAGGTGCTGCTAAAGGCTCTATCAGGTCATAAGACTGGACCTTGACCACATCTACTGTCGCTGGCACCGTCCGATAGTTGGACAAAAGCATACCTGACAAGACCAAGGCTAGAAAATCGTCTAGTTTGACCTTGCTATCTGCAAAGACTTGAGCAAACTGCTCTAAGACATGGCTGAAAGCCTTCCAGACTTCCTCATGACGCTCCTGCTCCTGCTGACTTTCTCCCTGCAACAGAGCTGTCAAATTATCCGACAAACGAGCTGCTTGGACAAACTCCGTAAACTTAGCTAGGAGACCAGACGCCGTCTGGCTACGGGATTTGAAAAAGTCTTGCAGCGGAGTCATGACTCGGCGACGAATATGATTGAGACAGTCTAGGTCAAATTTCCCTTGGCTATTAGCCGTGAAATCCTTGGCTAGCTTGCCTGCTCCCTTGATATCCGCAAAGCGCAGATATTGCTCAAATTGATCCAGCTCCTCTTGAGTCAAATCGCCATAGAGCCCCGTCTTTAAGAGATTGAGCAGGTCTTCCAATTGGAAATTATAGCGTTTGAGCCGCTCCAAGGACTCGATAAACTGAACCAGCGGATGCTGGGCCATCGACTCGCTCCGCCCCAGATAGTAGGGAATCTGATATTGGCCAAAAATGGTCTTGAGCTGAAGCTGGTAGGCTTCCACATCTCCCAAAAGCAGACGAATATCCTTATAGCGCACACCATCATGAACCCGCTGCCGGATGGACTTAGCCACATACTCCAGCTCTTCTTTCTGATTCATAGTAGCCCAAATCTGAAGCTGCGCGCGGTCTGTCTCACTAACTTCAACAGCCGGCTCAGAAAAGTCATAACGACTCTCCAAAATCCTAGAAATCCGTCCAAAGGCATCTTCTGCTTCCGCATGAGGGATATGGTCAGGCTTGACCTGATAGTCCTCAGCCAGTTTTCGCAGAAAATCCACGCTGGCCTGATAGAGATTGCCCTCACGAAAGGCTGCTCGATAGGCTTTTTGGCTGGCATAGGTCCCGATGACAATCTCCACACCTTTTCGATGCAGAAGACCGACCAGGTATTCCTCTTCAGCAGAAAAACGAGTAAAGCCATCGATGACCAGGGCCAAATCTGCCAATTCCTCATCTGTGTCACCTGACAGAATATGCTGGGCAAAAGCAGCAATCTGAGAAGACGAATCAAAATCACCCTTATTCAGAGCAGCAGTCACCGCTGTAAAAATCTTAACTAGATCCTCCCGCTTCTCAGGCTCCTCAAGAAATTCCAAATCCGCAAATGACATTTGGGCAGTCTGAAGTTCATGGTATAGATCCATCAGCTGCTGGATAAACTGGGGATCCTTCTTAATCCTGCCATAGACCTTAAGCTCTCCATCATCTAACTCTGTCAAGGTCCGATAAATCAGCATTCCTAGACCAATATCGTCCAAACTCTGCCCTTGCCGAACATCATTGAGGACAAAATACCGAGCCATCTGGGCAAAGCGCGTCACCGTAATGGCAAAGGAAGCCTGAGTTTTCAGGCACTCCAAAACCGCTCGCTCCTTCTCAAAAGATAGCGAATTTGGCGCAATATAAAAGACTCGCTTACCAGCCGCCACCAAGCTCTCAGCCTCAGCCACTAAAACCTTGGTCAAAGAATGGCGAATATCTGTATAAAGTAATTTCATAGCCTGCCTTTTCCTCTAGAAAATATAGGAACATTATACCATTTTTGCCAATAATTCTCATGGAGAATAGTCCCAAAGCCCAATTAGAAGCCTGCATCCAAAGATAGCGTTAGTGAATAGCTTCGTCATTTCCATAAAAAACGAAAAAGCCACTGCTTTCAGTGACTTCCTAAGGCTCTCACTTCTTTCAAAGTAAGGGCTCATTTAATCTTATGCTTATTCATCTTTTCTTCAAAAATGCTTGTCATAACCACGCGCAATTCTTTTCTTTCCTTGTTAGGAAGTTCGCCTT
This sequence comes from uncultured Streptococcus sp., assembly GCF_963456385.1. Taxonomy (GTDB): domain Bacteria; phylum Bacillota; class Bacilli; order Lactobacillales; family Streptococcaceae; genus Streptococcus. The sequence goes on from NZ_CAUOLF010000020.1 coordinate 39,006, forward strand.
GCTGCTTAGCAACAGCGAATAGTTCAGGATATTGCTTGGCAACTCTCTCAACGGTCTTGGTCGTCGCATGCCCTCTCACGAAAAAAGGAATCCTATTAATCCATTCCTTAGGCACAAGTGCCAGAATCTTTTTGGCAGCTTCCTTATCAGAAATTTCTGCAGTGCTGAGCCCTTGACTAATCTGCTCTTGCTCTTTTTCTGTAAAATCTTTTAATTCCATACGCTAAATCTCCCAGTTCTATTTTCTTAATGCTAACTAAAGCACATTACTTACCCTCTACCCACTTATCATTGTCCATGATAAAGGGCTTGGCCAAACCTTCCCCTGTGTAGTCTTTATATTTGGTCTGCAAGTATTTGTAGACATCTTCCTTGGTCGCAAACTTGATAGCCTGGTAAGGCTCTTCAAAGGTCAGCTTTTCGATAAATAAATATCCGTCTTTGTCTGGAACTAAGACGCCGACATGCCCTACAAAGAGAGAATCACCATCAAGATTGTCGTGGACAATGACAGAAAGCATCCTTGCTTTTTCACTAAACTTGAACTGCTTGAAGTATTCCTCCATCTTCTTAGCATGGACTTTTACATCTTGAGTCGCTTCAGTCTTGACTCTTGAAAACAAGATATTAAAATCTTCCTTATCCTTGGCATCAAAGAGCTTCCCCTTGTCAATCGAATCATTATCTATGAACAAGAGTTCGTCATCTTTTTCAATTTGAGGAATTTCGATGCTATTTTTCAACAAAGTATAGGTATTAATCCGGCAATTTGTCCCGATAAAATCGCCCTTCTTTGCCTGCCATAGAGGATTGATTTTTTCTACATCATATTCGGTTTTGGTAAACTTAGTGAAATCGCCCGTTAATCCAGTAGAGCCAACAAGTCCATTGTAGTCATTGACTAGATTGACAAAGTTATCGACACTGTCTTTATCCAAGTCGGCAGCCAACAAATTCTTAACTTCTTCGACACTCTTTTTACTGTTTAGATTTGAATAAGTCGATGTAGTTTGACTTGTTTGATTATTTTTCTGGGAACTAGCGCATGCCGCCAGCCCCAAAGCCATGGCCAGGCAGGCACAGTACATGATTATTTTACTATATTTTTTCATATTTTTTCTTCTCCACTACTCGTATTCAATTAATTACTTTAATTTACAATTTTTCTGATGAGCCTTCAACTTTTTCATGGCCCAGTCATAATGACTGGAGGTAGCACTTACAAAATAGGAACCTAGTACAGTTCCTCCGACCCATTTATAGACATTTTTTGAAAATAATTCTTCGTTTGTAAATGTGTCTGCCAAGTGCAAAACATCTTGATGGGACTGATGAAAGATCTCAGTTGCCTCTTCAAGAGAAGTATTCTGATGTTTCTTCCAAAATTCCAGATTCAACTCTTCATAGGTCCTCCAGTTATAGGGAGCAGGAAGAAAAGGCTGCTCTTGTCCATTTTGATTGGCATGCACCCAATTCAACAAGAGCTGATGCCATTCATAGAGGTGAATCAAAACATCTCTTAGATTTTTATCTCGTCTCCAATGGGCCTCTTTCTTCTTTTCATCCCGAGAAAAATCAAAAGGCGTGTGTAACTCTTCATCAGACAATTTGGAAATGAGAGTTTGTAACTTCTCAAAGTTTTCCTTAGCAGCTAACAGCAGATCTTCTTTAGTTTTCGGTCTAGGCATAAGATTGCACTCCTTTGCATCTTTCGGCTCTTGGAAATCATTTTGCAAATCATCAGCATTATAGGATTTTATCAATTTCCTTTGCTATTTTACTCTTTTTCAATTTCCTATGTCGAAAATATCTCCATAAAACAGCAGGATTCAAGCTGTAGGACAATTGCAATTGATAGTAATTTACCCACTCTATAAGAGCAAATATCCAAATCGAAAAAGAAATAATGAACGTGGAAACTTCTCCATGATTCAATAATATCACAAAAATTCCCACAGCTAGTAAAATAAAATCTAATTTCTTCAATATCTTGTAAATCTTTCCCGTATACTTTTCAGCAAATCCTGGATTGGAAATCCTCTTGATTAAAATCCACCAAAAAATGGAACCTTGTATCAAGATAAAAGTTAGCAGAAATAAAGAGAAGGAAATAGAAATGAAGGCTTCGGTAGTAAAAATCCACTTTTTTAGTAGGAAAAAATTCATCCAAAATACTAAAAAAGCTGCCAATTCCCCGCTAGCTAAATTAATCAGTCTTTTCTTCAGAAGTTCTTTTGATTTCATCTTACACCACCATGAAAAAATTCTGACACTTTAAAAAAGAAGGTTTAAAGAGCCTGTTTGTCCGAGTTTCTATGTTTCAACTTCATTACCTTTTAGACTCATCACAATAAACTACAACCCCCTTTGGTAAGATGACAAGTTTCTCGTCATCAGTTTGGCAATGACTCACCAAATCAGATGAATCTCTGTCTAAAAGATAATTCTCATTCGACTGATTAAAAATCGCTCGGATACTTTGACCGTCATGTTCCCACTCTAAAACAAGCACATTAGGCTCGATTTCTTCTAAGGTAAATTTCCCATGCTGAATAATGTCCGCAGTTTCCGTGCGAAGCTGAATCAAGTTCTTCATAAAATTGAGCATGTCATTGCTACTTGAAACCCGCTCCCAAGGCATGACCCGTCTACAATCCGGATCCATACCTCCGCCCAATTCTAGCTCAGTCCCATAATAGATACAAGGAGTTCCCCTTTGTAAAAAGAGAAAGGCAAGTGCGGATTTTACAAGCTGGATATCACCTTGAGCTGTCGTCAAGATGCGCTCCGTATCATGCGAATCCAAGAGATTAAACATGACCTCAGAAATCTGCTGCTTGTAGTACATAGACTGGCAGTTAATCTCAGCTATGAATTGACTGGTCTTCTTGCTCCTGCTCAAAAAGTAGTCCTTGATACTATCCGATAGAGGATAGTTCATGACAGCGTGAAACTCATCTCCATTTAACCAAGGCTGAGAGGTATGCCAAACCTCTCCAAGAATATAAAGGTCAGGCTTTTTGGACAAAACGGCCTTGCGGAAATCTCGCCAGAATTGATGATCAACTTCATTGGCCACATCCAGCCGCCAAGCATCAATATCAAAATGTTCAATCCAATAGGTCGCAACGCTTAAGAGATAGTCTTTTACCTCAGGATTTGCTGTATTTAACTTAGGCATATAGCTGGCAAAGGCAAAGGTATGATAAGGCAGTTCTTTGGGATTCACAAGCTTGTCATTCGTCACTGGGAACTCTTGAATGTGGAACCAGTCTTTGTAAGCTGAATTTTCACCATGCTGGAGAACATCCTGCCATTGAGCGGATTGATCGCCCATATGATTGAAAACCGCATCCAGCATAACCTTCATGCCACGCAGATGAGCTTGCTCCACCAGTTGGCGGAAGGTACTCTTGTCTCCAAAGTGTCGATCAATTTCAAAGTAATCCGTCGTATTGTACTTGTGATTACTTGGAGACTCAAAGATGGGACAGAGATAGAGCCCTGTAATCCCTAGGTCTTGCAAATAATCCAGATGGTCAATAATCCCCTGTAAATCCCCACCAAAGAAATCACTACTTTTAGGTCTGATAGACGGATCCCAATCTAGAGCTCCTTCTGGTGTAAGTTCAGCATTTCCGTTGGAAAATCGTTCTGGGAAAATCTGATACCAGACCGTTTTTGAAACCCAGTCAGGAACCTGGCAGCCGTCAATTTCGTGAATATAAGGGAGTTTAAAACCATTGCCCTCTAAAGCAAGGTTTTCTGGACTATTGTCAGCGAAACCTTTATCTCCATACAGGACACTTTGCCCCTCTTTATCCTCAAGCTCAAACAGATACTGAATCCGAGCAAAGCGCACAGAGACAGCAACTTGCCAATAATCAAATAAGGCATCAGAAGTCACTTTGACCATCTCTTTCACATCTTCATAGGAATCCTCAAGAAAGATAAAGGGATCCCCATAGTGCAAAACGATTTTCTCTATATCCTCTTTCTTAGTCCTAATTCTGATATGCACTTGACCTTTTTTATAAAGATAGGCATACTCCGACTCCGGTCTATGATAAATGGCTGTTAATTCCATACTTTTCAACTCCTAGATTTCTTTTTTTTAATTCATCGTAATTCTATGCAAACGATTCCATAACTTAGCCCTAGTATACTATTTTAAAAAAATGATTGCAAGCTATTGTTCAAGTTTGGGAATAGGAGGTATAGCAGGAAATATTAAAAAGCCTTGAGGACAAGGCTTAATAGTAGTTTCAATTTTGAGATTTCATTGTATTCTATTCTTTTTCCAAATTGATATTCAAACGCTTAAATTATTCAGTATTATTCTTGTTCATATACCAACTTGGGACTAGTCGGTTCATATCATCATACCATTCTAAAATTTCCTTAGCTTGATTTTGCATTACTGATATTTCCTCTTCTCCATAAGGAACAGCCCATGGAAGAGCTCCAACTATGTTACTTAGAATGTAAACGGCAAGAAGTTTCCAAAATAAATCTGGAACCTTGTCATCAAAATATCCATCTATCATACCTGATGCAAAAGAGGGAGATACTTGAACAGACCACACAATACGATTGAACTCCTCCCAAGGATCTCCAAAGTCAAAACGATCAAAGTCAATCACATAAATCTCACAATCTTCTCCAATCATGAAATTCCCAATATGATAATCACCATGTTGCAAAACCCGGGGTCTATTTTTTAGCAGTTCACGGTTTTCGTTCAAAAAATCAATAAAGACCTGCCCACTTTCATATTGGACGGGACATTCTTTGTATTTGGAGATTTTATCATCAATTTTTCGATTAAAAAAGATTTCCCAGTCTTCACAAACTTCTGTAGCAGGAATTGTATGAATCTTTCTAAGTATTCTTCCTGCCTCTACTCCGTAAGTGTATTGTTGGTTTTCTGAATAAGTTAAAATGGTATCTATTGCATCTCTTCCATCTATCCACTCGTGTATACAATGCACTTCGTCACCGCAGAATTCAAATTTAATCGGTTTACACATACGAACTCCAAGAAATGCAACCTTCTCCATTATATCAAATTCAATTTTCTTAGAATCTAACTTTCCTTTATCAGAAACACGCAATAAATATTTTTGCTGGTTCTGGTCTGTAACACAATATTTTTTATCATCTGACCAGCCTTTACTTATGGCTATCTTACTAATAAACTCCATCAATAACTCCTCGATTAACTTTACAAGATTACTATATTCTTAACTAATGAAAAGTAATTCGTAGTCCGTACATTCTTTCACACTTCCTAAAGATACATAAATTTTGACCACGTTCTGAAATTATAATTTCTTCTTAAAATGAATAATTCTATTTGCCTCCTGAAATCCAATATTGAGATGAAATCTTATAGAATCCGTATTCGTTAAAGTACAGTCACTTGCAAATTCCTTACATCCTTTATTTTTCGCCCATTCCTCACATTTTGTACAGAGATTTTTAGCAATATCCTTTAAACGATATTCCTCGTCGACAATAATCCCTTCTAAGAATCCAACAGGACTATATTTACAACCTTCAACATAATCAAATCTGAGTGAACATAGTGCTAAACCTACAATTGTGTCACCTTCAACTTCAGTAAAGATTGCAGTATTTTTGCCATTCGTATATCTTTTTACTTCATCAATAGCTTCTTTATCGGTCAATTGGGGCCATAATTGTTTCATTAGTTTAGCCGTTTTTATAGAATCTTTTGTTATTCCATCCATATTGATGTTCCTCCGCAAATTACAAGCAAATGTTTCGAATCATGCTGTTACTTTGTTACTCATTGATTGATACCAATACCATC
>NZ_CAUOLF010000021.1:0-43673 GCF_963456385.1 uncultured Streptococcus sp.
AACAGAAACTATATTTTTTAAATATTATAAAGATAAGTATTTTGAATATTCGAAAATAAATAGATTAGAATTATTTTCGAAAGTATTGTTTACTAATAATTTTTTAAATTTAAATGAGTTCCCCTTACTTCCAAATGATTTTCATATAGTCAGTAGCGAGTTCGATTCTAGAATAAAAGAATTATTTCAAAAATGGGAGATACTATTTTCATTTATCTATCTAGCTTCTTTTTCATTTCTTCATAAAGAGGAATTAAATTTATCGAAAAATGCAACAAAGAACATAACAGATGTTATAAATATAAATCAATTTTCATTTTCATATACCAAAGAAATATATGATATTTTTAGTTGGATTTACCATGATGATATTTATCTAGATAAACTTACAATAGCAAGAGAAGTGATAGAATCACAAACATTTCATTTTAGTGATTTAAAATTAAGTGTGAGAGATATTTCAAGGGCTTATAATTTATATATAAAAAATAATGTGACCGAATATCTAAGTGCTAAAAAGGATATAGGTAATTTTATAGTACATACACTGTATGAAATGGATCAGTATCGTAATGTTATAATTGGTAGTTTTAGTAATAACTTTGTTGCGTTAGTAGCATTTATTACGACTACTATGATAGCTAATATTGTATCCGATTCTCCGCTAGATAATATTTTTAGTAAAGATATTCTATGGTTGTTGCTGTTTGCGCTTTTTGGTTCTTTAATTTATTGTTATTTATCTAATAAAAAATTTAATAAAGATATAACAGACTTCAATAAAGTTTTTGAGAGATTAAAAAATAATTATAAGGATATTTTGACAGAGGAAGATATTGTTAGTTTATTTTCTGAATCTGAATTTAATCAACAAATCGAAAATATATCAGAGATTAGACTGAATATAAATATTATTTGGATTATATCTTCTATTTTGTTAATTTTTCTTACTATTGTCGCATTATATAATAAATATACTTAATCTATTTCTAGAAAGCAGGTTACTACATGACAAATTTTGTAAGTTCGAACCGTCCTGAGAAGTACAACATTGCAGCTTTCTTCTTAGGTGTTGGGGAATTGAGTTAAAATTTGAATAGCCTAACTAGTTCCTAATGGTGTAAATCAATTAGCTTATTAGTATGCACGTCAGTCTTATAAGTTAAATCACCTATATACTCATCTGAATGATTGGGATATTCATGTTGTTCAGCCAGAGAACATTCCAACTATGCATTTGGAGATTATTATGAAAGTCTCTACTTTACTGTAAATTCCCTCAACCAAGTTCAGTTTCATCTGAGCTTGGTTTTTCTATACCTCTCCTCTTTCATCCCTCTCCGACTTAATACTTTCTTTTAAGCCTTAAAAATGATAAAATAAGACAAACAAACTATAGGAGAACATAATGACTAAAGCAAATTTTGGTGTTGTTGGTATGGCTGTTATGGGCCGTAACCTTGCCCTAAATATCGAATCTCGTGGCTATACAGTTGCCATCTATAACCGCTCAGCAAACAAGACAGAGGACGTCATTGCCTCTCATCCTGAGAAAAATTTTGTGCCTAGCTATGATGTAGAGTCTTTTGTAAACTCTATTGAAAAACCACGTCGGATTATGCTGATGGTTCAAGCTGGTCCTGGTACAGATGCGACTATTCAGGCGCTGCTCCCTCACTTGGACAAGGGCGATATCCTGATTGATGGCGGGAATACTTTCTACAAGGATACTATTCGCCGTAATGAAGAGTTGGCTAACTCTGGTATCAACTTCATCGGTACAGGTGTTTCCGGTGGTGAAAAGGGCGCATTGGAAGGACCATCTATTATGCCAGGTGGTCAAAAAGAAGCTTATGAGTTGGTAGCGGATGTCTTGGAAGAAATCTCTGCTAAAGCTCCTGAAGACGGTGCACCATGTGTGACCTATATTGGTCCTGATGGCGCTGGTCACTATGTAAAAATGGTCCATAACGGGATTGAATATGGAGATATGCAGCTTATCGCTGAGAGTTATGACCTGATGCAGCACTTGCTGGGACTTTCGGCTAGTGAAATGGCAGACATCTTTACGGAGTGGAACAAAGGCGAGCTGGACAGCTATCTGATTGAGATTACAGCGGATATCTTGACACGCAAGGACGATGAAGGTCAAGCTGGTCCAATCGTTGACTATATTCTGGATGCGGCTGGCAATAAGGGAACTGGTAAGTGGACCAGTCAATCTTCACTGGATCTAGGTGTGCCGCTGCCATTGATTACAGAGTCAGTCTTTGCACGTTACATTTCTACCTATAAAGATGAGCGTGTGGCTGCTAGCAAGGTATTGCCAAAACCAGCTGCTTTCACCTTTGAGGGAGACAAGGCAGAGTTGATTGAAAAGATCCGCCAGGCTCTTTACTTCTCAAAAATCATGTCTTATGCTCAAGGATTTGCTCAATTGCGTGTAGCTTCTAAGGAAAATAATTGGAATCTGCCGTTCGGAGAGATTGCTTCTATCTGGCGTGCTGGCTGTATCATCCGTGCCCGCTTCCTGCAAAAGATTACAGATGCTTATGGCCGTGATGCTGACCTAGCCAACCTGCTCTTGGATGAATACTTCATGGATATTACAGCTAAGTATCAGCAGGCAGTCCGTGATGTTGTCAGCTTGGCTGTGCAAGCGGGAGTACCAGTGCCAACCTTCTCCAGTGCCATTGCTTACTTTGATAGCTACCGTGCGGAAAATCTGCCAGCTAACCTGATTCAGGCGCAGCGTGATTACTTTGGTGCTCATACATACAACCGTAAAGATAAAGAAGGTACCTACCACTATTCTTGGTACGACGAAAAATAGGATAGGCCTATGGCAAAGCGAATTTTACTAGTAGAAAATGAAAAAAATCTTGCCCGATTTGTGAGTTTGGAACTACAAAAGGAAAGCTTTCTTGTAGATTTAGCTGAGACAGGTCAAGAGGGACTGGCTCTGGCTAAAGATGTGGATTATGACTTGCTCTTGCTCAACTACGATCTTCAAGATATGACTGCCAGCGATTTTGCTAAGCGGCTGAGCTTGATTAAGCCAGCTTTGGTCATTATCGTTCTGGCTAGTCGCGAAGAGATTGCAGATCAGCAGGAAGCAATCCAGCATTTTGCTGTTTCCTACGTGGTCAAGCCTTTCATTATCAGTGATTTAGTGGAGCGCGTCTCCATCATTTTCCGCGGGCGCGACTTTATCGACCAGCACTGCAGCCTCTTGAAAATTCCGACCTCTTACCGCAATCTGCGAGTGGATATTAAAAATCATACGGTTTACCGCGGTGAGGAAGTTATTGCACTGACGCGGCGGGAGTACGATCTGCTGGTAACCCTGATGGGCAGCAATAAGGTCATGAGCCGTGAGCAACTGCTGGAGCGTGTCTGGAAGTACGAGAGTGCAACCGAGACCAACGTTGTAGATGTTTATATTCGTTATCTGCGCAGTAAAATTGATGTGGAAGGGCAGCCAAGCTATATCAAAACCGTTCGCGGTGTTGGTTATGCCATGCAAGAATAAAAATTCAAAACTCTGTTCTCCTTAGGAGACAGAGTTTTTTTGCTCTTGTTACAGTATTGATAGGAGAAATAATGCAGACTTTCTGGTCATTCTATGCAATCGTTTTCGTTGAAATATAGCAAAAACATGTCTCGTAAAAAGAAATTTTAGCCTTTGGAATGCAAAAAAAGAGAAAATATTTTTATAAAAGCCTTTACAAAATAAAAAATCGTGCTATAATAGATGTATCGACATGCAAACGATTTCACAAAAACGGACTTGTTTGCAAAAAATATAAGGAGGTCTGAATGATGAAAGATTCATTCAAGAACATTTTTAGCTTTGAATTTTGGCAAAAATTCGGTAAAGCTTTGATGGTGGTCGTTGCTGTTATGCCGGCAGCAGGACTGATGATTAGTATCGGTAAATCGATTCCGATGATTAATCCAAATCTAGGTGTTTTAGTCACTACTGGCGGTGTTTTAGAGCAGATTGGTTGGGGGGTTATTGGTAACCTGCATATCCTATTTGCTTTAGCTATCGGTGGAAGCTGGGCAAAAGAACGCGCAGGCGGTGCCTTCGCAGCGGGTCTTTCCTTTATCCTGATTAACCGTATCACTGGTGTTATGTTTGGTGTTACCAGCGATATGCTCTCAGATAAGGCTGCTGTAGTTAAAACAATGTTTGGTGCATCAATTAAGGTTTCAGATTATTTCATCAGCGTTCTGGAGTCACCAGCTCTGAACATGGGTGTCTTTGTCGGAATTATTGCTGGTTTTGTTGGAGCGACAGCTTATAACAAATACTATAATTTCCGTAAATTGCCAGATGCTTTGTCATTCTTCAATGGTAAGCGTTTTGTACCTTTTGTTGTTATCTTGCGCTCAGTAATCGTAGCAATTGTTTTGTCATTCGTATGGCCAGTTGTTCAATCAGGTATCAACAGCTTTGGTATTTGGATTGCTAACTCACAAGATACTGCACCTGTTTTGGCACCATTCATCTATGGTACTTTGGAACGTCTCTTGCTTCCATTTGGTTTGCACCACATGTTGACCATCCCAATGAACTACACAGAACTAGGTGGTGTTTACCACGTTATTACTGGTTCTGGTGCGGGAACAACTGTAGCTGGTCAAGATCCACTGTGGTTGGCTTGGGTAACTGACTTGGTTGGTACTAAATCAGCTGATCCTTCTACTTACCAGCACTTGCTTGATACAGTTCATCCAGCTCGTTTCAAAGTTGGTCAGATGATTGGTTCATTTGGTATCCTTATGGGGGTAGCAGCAGCTATCTACCGCAATGTGGATGCTGACAAGAAGCACAAATACAAAGGTATGATGATTGCGACTGCTTTGGCAACCTTCTTGACAGGGGTTACTGAACCAATCGAGTACATGTTCATGTTCGTTGCAACACCGCTGTATATCATTTATGCATTTGTACAAGGTGCTGCGTTTGCAATGGCTGACATCGTTAATCTTCGTGTGCACTCATTCGGTTCTATCGAATTTTTGACCCGTACTCCTATGGCCATCAATGCTGGCTTAGGGATGGATATCATCAACTTCATCTGGGTAACTATCCTATTTGGTGTTGTGATGTACCTCATTTCTAACTTCATGATCAAGAAGTTCAACTATGCAACTCCAGGACGTAACGGCAACTATGAAACAGCAGACGGTTCAGATGAAGCTTCTTCATCAGAGTCAACCGGCGGTAAAGTTGCTGAAGCTTCTCAAGCAGTAAATGTTATCAACCTTCTGGGTGGCCGTGCTAACATCGTTGATGTAGATGCATGTATGACTCGTCTGCGTGTGACTGTCAAAGATGCTGAAAAAGTTGGAACAGAAGAACAGTGGAAAGCTGAAGGCGCTATGGGCTTGGTTATGAAAGGCCAAGGCGTTCAGGCTATCTACGGACCAAAAGCTGACGTTCTTAAATCGGATATTCAAGACTTGTTGGATTCTGGTGAAGTGATTCCTGAAACACTTCCTAGCCAAAAAGCAGAATCAGCAGCTGCCGAAGTTACTTACAAAGGTGTGACTGAGGAAGTTGAAACTGTTGCGGACGGTCAAGTCATTGACTTGGCAGATGTTAAAGATCCAGTCTTCTCACAAAAAATGATGGGTGATGGATTTGCAGTTGAGCCAGAAAATGGTAAGATTTATTCACCAGTTGCTGGTACTGTAACTAGCGTCTTCCCTAGCAAGCACGCTATCGGTCTTGTGACAGATAACGGATTGGAAGTCTTGGTACATATTGGTTTGGAAACTGTTAGCCTTGAAGGTAAACCATTCGAAGTTCATGTTTCAGAAGGTCAAAAAGTTGCAGCTGGAGATCTTCTAGTCACAGCTGACTTGGAAACAATCAAAGAAGCAGGACGTGAAACTTCAACAATCGTAGTCTTCACAAATGCAGCAGCTATCAAGTCTGTAACAGTAGAAAAACTTGGTCAAGCATCTGCTAAGACAGTTGTTGCTAAGGTTGAATTGTAATATAGAAAAGAGAAATCATGGCAAAATTCCTGACATTAAATACTCATAGTTGGATGGAAGAAGAGCAAGAAACCAAGCTTAATCAGTTGGTAGAGAGCATTCTTCAAGAAAAATATGATGTCATTTGCCTGCAGGAAGTCAATCAATTAACGGAGTCTGAACAGGTTGTTCAGGCTCCTTTCTATCAGGCGGTTGAAGGAGCGATTGCGATTCATCAAGACCATTTTGCTCTCTGTCTGGTGGAAAAGTTGGCTGAGGCAGGACTGGACTATCATTGGTCCTGGGCCTATAATCATATTGGGTTTGATATTTATAACGAGGGAGTGGCAATCCTATCCAGAAAACCACTAGCTCCTAGAGAAGTTCTGGTATCAGAGGCTAATGATCCTACGGACTACCATACCCGCAAGGTCTTGCTAGCCGAGACTGAGGTAGAAGGTCAATTGCTGACAATTGCCTCCTGCCATCTGTCTTGGTGGGACAAAGGCTTCCAGGGGGAATGGGCTAAGCTTGAAGCAGAGCTGCTAAAAGTAGAAAGTCCCTTGGTCCTGATGGGGGACTTCAACAATCCAGTCGGCCAGCAAGGTTACCAGACCATCTTAGCCAGTCCACTGAAGCTGCAGGATAGTCATACTGCTGCAAAAGAAATTGTTGGAGAGGCAACAGTAGAAGGGACTATCGCAGGCTGGGATGATAATAAGCATGCTCTGAAGATTGATTATGTTTTCACTAGTCAGGGGATGGACGTTGAGCGCTCTGCTGTTATTTTTGACGGGAAAGCAGCACCTGTTATCAGTGACCACTTTGGTTTAGAAGTGCAAGTGACATTATAATAGTAAAAAGATGAGGCAAAACTGAGAATGCAACAGATTGCCTCGCTTTTTCTTTTTGATAAACATATTTTTAGGGCAAAATGGTGAAATATTACCCTCCAAACGGCTGTCTTTTGTTATTCTTGAAAACGTGTTATAATGAAGTATTAGGATTCTAGGAGGAAATGGTATGCGTTGTCCGAAATGTAGTGGGAATAAATCAAGCGTAGTTGATAGCAGACAGGCAGAAGATGGAAACACAATCCGCCGCCGCCGTGAGTGTGAGGAATGTCAGCACCGCTTCACGACCTACGAGCGCGTCGAAGAGAGAACCCTAGTGGTTGTCAAAAAGGACGGGACACGTGAGCAATTTTCTCGAGATAAGATTTTTAACGGTATTATTCGCTCCGCTCAAAAGCGGCCAGTATCTAGTGATGAAATAGAGGAGATTGTCAACCGAATCGAGCAAAAGGTCCGCAGTCAGAGCGACAATGAAATCAATAGTGAGTATATTGGATCCTTAGTCATGGATGAACTGGCTGAGCTGGATGAAATCACCTACGTTCGTTTCGCCAGTGTTTACCGGAGTTTCAAGGATGTGGGGGAGCTAGAAAGCCTGCTCAAGCAGATTACCAAGGGGTCCAAGAAGAAAAAGGACAAATAAATGAAACCAAACCATCAGTTTTCTTTCTTGCGCAATAATGCAGTCAGCCCAGATATTGCTATCTTGACCAAGCTCTATCTGCCGATTTTGGGGAGAGAAGCAGTAACACTTTATCTTTATCTGCTGTCTTTTGGGGATAATGGGCAAAAGCAGCACCTCTTCAGTCAGATTCTTAATCATTTAGATTTTGGACTTAATATTTTAGAAGAAAGTTTTGAGCGTTTAGCGGCGATTAAGCTAGTAGATCTTTATCAAACAGATGACTATTATCTGGTTCAACTCCACCCGACCTTAACGGCGGAGGAATTTTTCAGCCATAATGTGTACAGCCGGCTCTTGGAAAAGAAAATCGGAGAAGCTGCTGCAGAAGCCCTGCGACCAGAAAATCCTAGCGGAGATAAATTGATCAAGCCTTTTATGCAGGTGTTTGGTATGGAAGCTGAGCAGCCAAGGGCAGTGCGAAAGGCCAATGATTTTGACTTGGAGTATTTCAAGCAACGGATGGCTCAGGACAATCTTCGCTTTGCCAATGAAAAGGAAGATGTGCTAGAATTGTTTGCAATTGCTGAGCAGAAGAAGTGGACTTGGTATGAGACCTATGTCTTGGCTAGAGAAACTGCTGTTTCTCAGGTTATTTCTACCAAGCGGATGAAGCAAAAGCTAGCTCAGAAGCCAGCAGAAGGTCAGTTTTCTAAGCAAGAGCAGTCTATTATCCAAGAAGCGAAACGAACATCGCCAATGGTTTTCCTGGCAGAAATTAAAAAAACCCGTCAGGCTGCTATTACGAGGACGGAGAGAAAGCTTTTGCTAGATTTAGCTGAATTAGGCCTTTTGGACGAGGTTATCAACGTAATCTTGCTTTTGACCTTTAATAAGGTGGATTCAGCCAATCTCAATGAAAAGTACGCCCTCAAGGTAGCTAATGATTTTTCTTATCAAAAGGTGACGACAGCTGAGGAAGCTGTCTTGAAAATCCGTGAGCGCAACCAGCAGCCCCAGAACCGTCCAGCTAAATCTGGACAAGGCTCTACCAAGAGCAACGTACCTGACTGGAGTCAGCCGGATTATAAAAATGAAACGAGCGCAGAGAAGCAGGCCGAGCTAGAAGAGCAGAAACGTCGGCTCTTAGCCAAACTTGAAGGAGGAGGCGAATAAATGGAGAAAATAGGACAGAATATGCCTCATATGAATAGGGTGCGGCAGTTTGACTATCAGGAGCTGGTCAAGCAGATTATGGCCGATCCAGATGTGGCAGCCTTTATCCAGCAGGAAAAGCTGACCCAAGCTGAGATTCAGCGCAGTGTTTCCAAGTTTAACCAGTATATTACGGAGCGCAACCGCTTTTTGCTGGGGGATGAGACCTATATTGCTAAGGGCTATAAGCCAATCTTGGTGAAAAATGAAGGCTACGCGGATGTTGCCTATGAAGAGACGCCTGAGTTGATTGAGCAGGAGAGACAGGAGGCCATTAGAAGCCGTCTCAATCTTATCAGCCTACCAGCCAGTCTCAAGGAGGCCAGTCTGGCTCAGGTGGATCTGGATGATGTTGGTCGCTACAAGGCTTTTGAACTGTTGACCAACTTCGTTGCTGAGTTTCCGAATTATCAGAAGGCTGTTTATCTCTACGGCGATTTTGGTGTCGGAAAAAGCTACATGATGGCTGCTCTGGCGCATGATTTGTCAGAAAAACGCAGTGTTTCAACGACTTTGCTCCACTATCCGAGTTTTGTTTTAGATGTTAAGAATGCGATCAGTTCAGGCTTGGTCAAGGAGAAGATCGACCAGGTCAAGATAGCCCAAGTGCTGATCTTGGATGACATTGGCGCAGAGCAGTCCAGTCCTTGGATACGGGATGAGATTTTGCAGGTCATTCTCCAGCACCGCATGCAGGAAAATCTGCCAACTTTCTTTACTTCTAACTTTAGTTTTGCGGATTTAGAGCGTCACTTTGCCAGCTCTAAGAATGGCGATGAGACTTGGCAGGCCAAGCGAGTTATGGAGCGGATTAAGTTTCTGGCTCAGGAGGTACGCCTAGAAGGAGAGAACCGCCGATGAATGAAACAATTAACTTGATGAAAGCTCATACGTCTGTTCGCCGCTTTACGGAGGCGCAGATTTCGGATAAGGAATTACGTGCCATCATTGATGCTGGGCGGGCTGCGTCCAGCTGGAAAAATTTCCAGTCATACTCTATCATTGTGGTGCGAAGCAAAGAGAAAAAAGAAGCTCTTTTTGATCTGGTGCCCCAAGAAGCCATTCGGCAGTCTTCGGCCTTCCTGCTTTTTGTTGGCGACCTCAATCGTGCCCAAAAAGGCGTTCACATGCATACGGAAGACTTTTATCCTGAGGGAACAGAAAACCTCCTGATTAGCTCAGTAGATGCCGCTTTGGCGGGGCAAAATACCCTGTTAGCAGCTGAAAGTTTGGGTTATGGCGGGGTAATCATTGGACTGGTTCGTTATGCTGCTAGTCAAATAGCGGAGCTTTTCAAACTGCCGGACTACACTTATCCAGTCTTTGGGATTGCTCTGGGAACTCCCAACCAGAACCATGCAGTCAAGCCACGTTTGCCTTATGAAGCAGTGGTCTTTGAGGAAGAATATCGTGAACAGGATTGTGCAACTATTCAAGCCTATGACTGCGTACAGACTGAATATGCTGGCGAGCGAGCTAAGGAAACCTGGAGTCAGCGCCTAGCTGCCCAATTTGGTCAGGAGCCTAATCAGGCTATTGACCAATTGTTCAAAGAAAAGAAATTAGAAAAATAGGGCGGAGTTTGGCTCTGTCCTAAAGAATGAAAGAGGAAAAACATGGCCTTACCAACTATTGCCATTGTCGGCCGTCCTAATGTCGGCAAATCAACGCTCTTCAATCGGATTGCCGGTGAGCGGATTTCCATTGTGGAAGATGTCGAAGGAGTGACCCGCGACCGAATCTATGCGACAGCAAGCTGGCTCAACCGTAAGTTTAGTATTATTGATACGGGCGGAATTGACGATGTTGACGCCCCTTTTATGGAGCAAATCAAACACCAAGCTGAGATTGCCATGGACGAAGCGGATGTCATCGTGTTTGTCGTGTCTGGCAAGGAAGGGATTACAGATGCGGACGAGTATGTGGCTCGCATGCTCTACAAGACCCATAAGCCGATTATCTTAGCAGTCAATAAGGTGGACAATCCCGAAATGCGCAATGAGATTTTTGATTTCTATGCGCTGGGCTTGGGCGATCCATTCCCAGTTTCTTCAGTCCACGGTATTGGTACAGGGGATGTTCTTGATGCAATCGTTGAAAATCTGCCAAATGAAGAAGTGGCTGAAAATCCTGATATGATTAAGTTTAGTCTGATTGGCCGTCCTAATGTTGGTAAGTCTAGCTTGATCAATGCCATCTTGGGGGAAGACCGAGTCATTGCTAGTCCAGTGGCTGGTACTACGCGTGACGCTATTGATACGGTCTTTACAGACAGTGAAGGTCAGGAATTTACCATGATTGACACGGCTGGTATGCGCAAGTCAGGCAAGGTCTATGAAAATACGGAAAAATACTCTGTCATGCGGGCCATGCGGGCCATTGACCGCTCAGATGTCGTTTTGATGGTGCTTAATGCTGAAGAAGGAATTCGTGAGTACGACAAGCGAATCGCTGGCTTTGCCCATGAAGCAGGAAAAGGGATTGTCATCGTTGTCAATAAGTGGGATACGCTGGAAAAAGACAACCATACCATGAAAGACTGGGAAGCAGATATCCGCGACCAATTCCAGTATCTGTCTTATGCGCCAATTATCTTTGTTTCTGCCCTGACCAAGCAGCGTCTCCATAAGCTGCCGGACATGATTAAGCAAATCAGTCAGAGTCAGAATACCCGCATTCCGTCAGCGGTGCTCAATGATGTTATCATGGATGCCATCGCGATTAATCCGACACCGACCGACAAGGGCAAACGCCTCAAGATTTTTTATGCGACTCAGGTAGCAACTAAACCTCCGACCTTTGTCATCTTTGTCAACGAAGAAGAACTCATGCACTTCTCTTACCTGCGTTTCTTGGAAAATCAAATCCGCAAAGCTTTTGTCTTTGAAGGGACGCCCATTCACTTGATTGCAAGGAAGCGGAAGTAGAGTTGTAAAACAGCAATTTGACAAACATACGTTTATATGTAAAGATGAAAGTAAGCATAAGAGCTTGCTTTTCTTTTTTTATGTCGAAAGTATGGTATAATGGTGAGATAAATGTAAGGTGGTAATTATGGCAAAATTAATTCCTGGTAAGATTCGGACAGAAGGAATTGCCCTGGTTGAAAACAATAAGGTAGTAATCCTTGAGGTCAGTGATTCTCTTTTATATGCTCGTGTGGACGAGTGTAATCTGCGCTATAGCTTGGATGATGATGTCATCTTTTGTTATTGTGACTTTTTCCAGAAGAAAAAATATTGTGCCCATCTGGCAGCCTTGGAGTATTATCTGAAAAATGCCCCATCGGGGAAAGATGTACTAAAGAGTATGGAAGAAGAGGAGTTGACCAGTCAGGAGACCCAAGAGCTGGTTTCTTTCGGAAGCTTGTTCTTAGATAAGGTCTTGCCGGAGAAATCCGATCAACAGGTTCGTTATGAGCTTTCAGCTACTGGTCAAGAGGATTCTTATACAGGACAGTTTCTCTGGAGTCTCCGGATCAGTCGCTTGCCGGACGAGCGCTCTTATGTTGTCCGAGACGTTCTTTCCTTCCTTCGGACCTTGGAAAAGGGTGGGCATTATCAGATTGGTAAGAGTTACTATGAGGCTATTCATTTGGAGGATTTTGATGAAGCCAGTCAAGATTTGCTCGTTTTCCTGCAGGGGCTAGTGCCAGACTATCAGGGGCAAGATTCCTCTTTGATTTTCCCAAATGCTGGGCGCAATCTTTTCTTCCCAGCCAGCATCTTTGAAGAGGGAGTTATCTTCCTGATGAATCTGTCTTCTTTCCGCTTAGAGTACAGCCTTTACGACTACAGTGAAGTCTTTTTCCAAGATTTACATGAAGAGGCAGAAGTTTATACTTTCCAAGTGGAAGAGCATGAAGAGCATTTTGAGCTAGTCATTGCTGAGAAGAATTATAAGATGCTTTATGATGGGCAGTTTATCTTTTATGGAGATACCTTCTACCAGCTAAATCCTCAGCAGATTAGACTGATGAAGGCTTTACGGGAGTTGCCTATAGAGCATGATCGGTTGAAGCGCCTGCAATTCGACTTGTCAGAAAGGACTAAGCTGGCTTCCAGTTTGTCTGAGTTTAAAAAAGTTGGTCGGGTAGAAGCACCTGAAAGTATGATGATTCATGACTTTACAGCCAAGTTTGACTTTGACATCGGTCCTGACAAGCGTCTGATTTTGGACACTGTCTTTGACTATGGAGACAGGAAAGTGACGACTCGCAAAGATTTGGAACGTCTGCCTTTTGCAGGTAATTTTGAGCATGAGCAGCAAGTCTTTAAGCAAATGCTGCAGGCAGGTTTTGTGGCAGACTTTTACAGCCAGCGACCGCCTCTGAAGCCAGAAGAAATTTACCATTTCTTCTCGGAAGTGATTCCCAATTTTGAGGCTTTGGGCCGTGTCAGCATGACAGAAGAGTTAGAGGCACTGGCACAGACAGAAAGTCCAAGGATCTCTGTCAAGATGAAGGGCGGCCTCTTAGATGTTGGTTTCGATTTTGCCGGTATTGCGCAGTCAGAGATTGACGCGGTGCTTGATTCGCTCTTTAAGGAGCAGGACTTCTTTATCAGTAAGTCTGGGCAAGTCTTGATTTTCGATGAAGAGACCAAGGAGATGAGTCGGACTTTGCAGCAGCTGCGGAGTAAGCGGACTAAAAATGGCTTCATTCAGACCAGCAGTCTGGCAGCTTATCAACTGGCAGAATTTTTCAAGGGCAAGGATAAGGTACAGTTTTCAAAAGATGTGCAGCAGCTAGCCTTTGACCTGACTCACCCTGAGGAATTTCCTCTTCCTAAGCTGCAAGTCAAGGCTGACCTTCGGGATTATCAAGAGACGGGTGTCAAGTGGCTATCCATGCTGGATAAGTATGGATTCGGTGGCATCTTGGCTGACGATATGGGACTAGGGAAGACTCTGCAGACGATTTCTTTTCTGAGTTCGCGTATAGATGACTCTAAGAAAGTCTTAATCTTGGCGCCATCCAGCCTGATTTACAACTGGAGCGATGAGTTTGCTAAATTTGCTCCGCATTTGGATGTGGCGGTGGTGTATGGTCTGAAAAATGTTCGTGATGAGCTGATAGCGGAGAAGCATCAGATTACCATTACCAGCTATGCTTCCTTCAGGCAAGATGTGGAAGAATACCGGGACAACCACTTCCAGTATCTGATTTTGGATGAGGCTCAGGTCATGAAGAATGACCAGACCAAGATTGCCCAGTATTTGCGGGATTTTGAGGTGGAGCATACCTATGCCCTTTCTGGAACGCCGATTGAAAATAATCTGGGAGAACTTTGGTCTATCTTCCAGATTGTCATGCCAGGACTTTTGCCAAGCAAAAAGGAATTTTTAAAACTGCCGGCTGAGAAAGTCGCTCGCTATATCAAGCCATTTGTCATGCGGCGCAAGAAAGAAGATGTGCTGCAGGAATTGCCTGATTTGATTGAAGTTGCCTATCGCAATGAATTGGCAGATAGTCAGAAGACCATTTATCTGGCTCTGCTCAAGCAGATGCAGGACAGAATCATCCATGCGACAGAAGATGAAATCAACCGCAGCAAGATAGAGATTCTGTCAGGTCTTATGCGTCTCCGTCAGATCTGTGATACTCCGAAGCTGTTTATGGAAGATTACGAGGGCGAGAGCGGTAAGCTAGAAAGTTTGCGGGAATTACTTGAACAGATACAAGATGGTAATCATCGTGTCCTCATATTTTCACAATTTCGTGGTATGCTGGATATTATCGAGAATGAGCTAGACAAGCTAGGCATGGAGTCCTTTAAGATTACAGGCTCTACTCCGGCCAAGGAGCGTCAGGACATGACAACAGCCTTCAATGACGGCCAGCGATCAGCCTTTTTGATTTCCCTTAAGGCTGGAGGTGTCGGTCTCAATCTGACCGGTGCAGACACAGTTATCTTGGTCGACCTCTGGTGGAATCCAGCGGTTGAGGCCCAGGCCATCGGCCGTGCCCACCGTATCGGACAGGAGCGCAATGTCGAAGTCTATCGGATGATTACACGGGGTACGATTGAGGAGAAGATACAGGAGTTGCAGGAGAGCAAGCGCAATCTGGTTTCGACTATTCTCGACGGAGCAGAAGCCAAATCCAGTCTCTCTGTGGAGGAAATTCGAGAAATTCTGGGAATTTCGGCAGAATAGCTTGAAAAATAGCCTGAATAGTTTATAATAATGAAGGGTTGAAAGGAAAAAGATATGACTGATAAACAATTTCCTCTGGTGTCAGATGATGAAATCATGCTGACGGAAATGCCGCATATGAATCTTTATGATGAACTGGATCTCATTAGCAACATTACCGGAGACTATACTGACCGTAATTATTTGGAATGGATGCCGATCGTGGACTCCAACAGGCATGCTCCCATCGCTGCCAGTCAGGCTATCAGAACACCGTTGCAAAAGCAGTCTGCTTTCAAGGATTTTAAAAAGCCGATTGATAAGAAAGATCCAGCTATCCGTTATGCTGAGCAGGCACGCGAGGAAGCTCGGGCAGATTTGAAAAAGAAGCGTTCAGCGTCTTATCTGACCAGCGACCTTCCGACTAAGGTCCGTAGCAGAAAACTTCCGACTGCTTCTAATGCGGAAAGACCTAAGCCAACAGCCCCTTTTCAGAAGAATACATCAGGGGAATTTACGAAGTTTGGCGACAGGCTTCAGCAGGATAACTATATTTTGGCGGATATTCAGCCAGAGTATAGCCCTCAGCCGCAGGAGCCGGAAGAAAAGCCTAAGAAGAACAATTATGATTTTTTAAAAACCAGTCAGATCTATAATCAGGATAGAGCTAAGGAGGAGCAGTTGAAGCATTCCAAGGCTCAGGAACTGAACTTGACAGGCTTGGACAGCGAATAAAGCTGGCTTGCTCGAGCCTTTTCTGCCTGCAGTTTTCTGATGTATAAAGGAAATTGCTGTTTGATTATGTAAATGTAAAATCTATCTGCATATAACATCCATCATCGGTTGAAGAGGACCGATGCTAGAAGCTGGGACTTACTGATTGGTCCGGCTTCTTTGGTGTTTTGGTGGTGCCTAAAAGCTTGTAAAGAAAGAAAATCCCTGTGGGCTGATGAGGGTCTGCGGAGATTTTCCTCTTGGGACTTGCTTTTATGGCCTTGTATCTTAAGGAGTAATCATGACGAAAACCTATCATTTTATCGGGATTAAGGGCTCTGGTATGAGCGCTTTGGCTTTGATGCTGCACCAGATGGGCCATAAGGTTCAGGGCAGTGATGTTGATAAATATTATTTCACTCAGCGCGGTCTGGAGCAGGCTGGCATTTCCATTCTGCCTTTTGATGAAAAGAATATCCAACCAGACTTCGAAATCATTGCCGGCAATGCCTTTCGTCCAGATAACAATGTAGAAATTGCCTATGCAGACGCAAACGGCATCAGCTATAAACGCTACCATGAGTTTTTAGGCAGCTTCATGCGTGACTTTGTCAGTTTGGGAGTGGCTGGTGCACATGGGAAGACATCTACAACGGGTATTCTCTCCCATGTTCTCTCCAATATCACGGATACTAGCTATCTGATTGGAGATGGTACTGGCCGCGGTTCTGCCAATGCCAAGTATTTTGTCTTTGAGTCAGACGAGTACGAGCGTCATTTCATGCCTTATCATCCGGAATATTCGATCATTACCAATATCGACTTTGACCATCCGGATTATTTCACAAGCCTGGAAGATGTCTTTAACGCTTTCAATGACTATGCCAAGCAGATTACCAAAGGGCTCTTCATTTATGGAGAAGATGAGCAGCTGCGTCGGATTACGTCCAATGCCCCGATTTACTACTATGGTTTCAAGGAAGAGGGCAATGACTTTGTCGCTCACGACCTCTTGCGTTCCACCAGCGGATCAGGTTTTAAAGTTTCTTTCCGCGGGCAAGAGCTGGGTGAGTTCCAGATTCCAAGCTTTGGCCGTCACAACATTATGAATGCGACAGCAGTAATCGGCCTCTTGTATACAGCAGGTCTTGATCTGAATCTAGTTCGGGAACACCTCAAGACCTTTGGCGGGGTTAAGCGCCGCTTTACAGAGAAAATTGTCAACGAAACAGTTATCATTGATGACTTTGCTCACCATCCGACGGAAATTATCGCAACCTTGGATGCAGCCCGTCAGAAATATCCAAGCAAAGAAATCGTGGCGATCTTCCAGCCGCATACCTTCACTCGGACCATTGCTCTCTTGGACGAATTTGCGGAAGCCCTCAATCAGGCTGACTCAGTCTATTTAGCTCAGATTTACGGATCTGCACGTGAGGTGGACAAGGGCGATGTCAAGGTCGAAGATTTGGCTGAAAAGATTGTGAAGCGGGCCAAGGTCATTGACGTGGATAATGTTTCTCCGCTTCTTGACCACGATAATGCCGTTTATGTCTTTATGGGAGCTGGTGACATCCAGACCTATGAATATTCCTTTGAACGTCTCCTGTCCAATCTGACCAGCAACGTTCAGTAGGAGGAGACTTGATGGAAGGACCGATTCGAATCAGGCAGGCTGACTTGAGCGACTGGGAAGAAATTCTTGCAATTGAGCAGCTGAATTTTCCAGCAGCAGAAGCAGCCAGTTCAGAAGTTCTCAAAGAGCGGATTGAGCAGATTCCAGATACTTTTTTGCTAGCAGAGCTGCATGGTCAGCTGGCGGGCTATATTGTTGGACCAGCTGTTCAGGCGCGATATTTGACAGATGACTTCTTTAGCAAGGTGGGTGCTAATTCTCCAGAAGGTGGCTTCATTGCCGTCCAAAGTCTGTCCGTCCATCCTGATTTTCAGAGGCAGGGGGTCGGAACCTTGTTGCTTGCAGCTCTCAAGGAGACAGCTGTTCAGCAAAATCGAAAGGGCATTAGCCTAACCTGTCATGATGAGCTGATACCTTATTATGAGATGAATGGTTTCGTCCACGAAGGGATTTCTGACTCAACTCACGGTGGGGCTGTTTGGTCTGATATGGTGTGGGGAAATCCCAATTTTAAGGAGAAGTGATGATTATCCGTCAAGCTCAAATGGCTGACTTAGATGCCATTTATGCGATTGAATTGGAAAATTTCAGTCCAGAAGAGGCTGTTAGCCGCGAAAGTCTAGCAGCACATATCCAAACTCTATCTTCGACTTTTTTGGTAGCAGAAAAGGAGGGTAAGGTTCTGGGCTATCTGGAGGGACCTGTCCGTCCAGAACGTTATTTAAAGGATATTTCCTTTACAGAGGAGATTGAAGATTATGGTCATCTGGATGGTGGCTTTATCTCACTGACCAGCCTTTCTATCTCAAAAGATGCTCAGGGGATGGGAGTCGGTCGCAAGCTATTGGAAGCTATGAAAGAGATTGCTATAGCAGAAGAACGCCACGGCATCAATCTGACCTGCCACGACTACCTTACCGCTTACTACGAGAAGCATGCCTTTGTAAATGAAGGTTTGTCAAAATCAACTTACGCAGGCGCTACTTGGTTTGACATGGTCTGGGAAAATCCTAGTTTCAAACTGTAAAAAACCAATAATAAGCTAGAAAATCCTACTCTTATTGCATTTATCTGACTTTTAAGATATAATGTTAGGGATTATGATGAAGGAGGTCAAATTTTTGACTGAAAAATCACAAGACAAAGAGAAGAATCTGAGCTTTAAAGAGCAGATTTTGAAAGATTTAGCTGGAGAAAAGGAAGAACAAACTCCCTCTTCAACTAGCCAATCAGAAGCGGACTCTGCTTCTGCAAAAGAAACAGCAGCTGCGGAGGACTTTGAAGCTAGACCGGCTTCGGTAGATGTTTCCTACAAGGTTTCAGAGAATGAAAAGGCTCACCCTCAGGTCTATGGCCGAGTGGATGAGGAAGATAAGAAGCCCAATGAGGTCCTATCTCGGGCTAATCGGGCTAACAACACGGTCAAGAAAAAACGTCAAAACACCTTAGCCCGCAGAATTATGACAACGGTTCTGCTGATTGTCCTACTGGGACTTGTGGTTACAGGAGTTGTCGGCTATACTTATGTATCCTCAGCTCTTAAACCTGTTGATGCAAACGCAACAGAGTATGTGACGGTTGAAGTACCAGAAGGTTCAAGTTCTAAACAGATTGGGGAAATCCTCGAGAAAAAGGGGCTGATTAAAAATGCCCAAGTTTTTAGTCTCTATTCCAAGATTAAAAGCTTTAACAATTACCAGTCTGGCTATTACAATCTCCAGAAGAGCATGGACCTAGATACCATTGCTCGGCAGCTTCAGGAAGGTGGAACAGATACACCGCAACCACCAGTTGTTGGCAAGGTTACTATTCCTGAAGGATATACACTGGAGCAGATTGCAGAGGCTGTGACGGTTAATGCAGCTGCAACTTCTAAGAAGACTAGCAAGACACCTTTTAGTAAGGACGATTTCCTAGCTAAGGTGCAGGATGAAGCTTTCATTTCCAAGATGGCGGCTAAGTATCCACAGCTGCTGGGCACATTGCCAAGCAAGGACAGTGGAGTCAAGTACCGCTTAGAAGGTTACCTCTTCCCTGCCACTTATAACTATGGTGAGGATGCGGATTTGGAAAGCTTGATTGACCAGATGTTGGGCGCTATGAATACCAATCTGTCTTCTTACTACTCTACTATTGAATCAAAGAACTTGACGGTTAATGAAGTTCTGACTCTTGCTTCTCTGGTGGAAAAAGAAGGTTCGACAGACCAGGACCGTAAAGATATTGCCAGCGTATTTTATAATCGTCTCAATCAAGCGATGCCGCTTCAGAGTAATATCGCTATCCTTTATGCTCAAGGCAAGCTAGGAAAGAAAACGACTCTGAAAGAGGACGCTGAGATTGATACCAATATTGACTCGCCTTTCAATGTCTATAAAAAAGAAGGGCTTATGCCTGGACCAGTTGATAGTCCGAGCCTATCTGCTCTAGAGGCTACCATTAATCCAAGTAAGACGGACTACCTCTACTTTGTGGCAAATGTTGAAACAGGCGCTGTTTACTTCGCTAATACTTATGAGGAACACGCCAAAAATGTTGAGGAGCATGTCAATAGCAAGCTCACTCAATCCAGTAGCAGTTCTAATTAGACTGCTGTCATTGCAGACGAGAGAAAGCTAGCTCATTTTGTTCTAGCTTTCTCAGTCCTGCTATATAAAAAAGGGACTGATACAGACTTGTCTCAGCCTCTTGTTTTAGTTTTAAAATAAAAGAAAATAAAAGAAAAGAGAAAAAATGGCTGAAAAAACTTACCCTATGACCCTAGAGGAAAAGGAAAAACTAGAAAAAGAATTAGAAGAATTGAAATTGGTACGTCGTCCAGAAGTGGTAGAACGTATTAAGATTGCCCGCTCATACGGCGATTTGTCAGAAAACAGTGAATACGAAGCTGCTAAGGACGAACAGGCTTTTGTAGAAGGTCAGATTTCTAGTCTGGAAACCAAGATCCGCTACGCTGAGATTGTAAACAGTGACGCTGTAGCCAAGGACGAGGTAGCTATCGGCAAAACAGTTACCATCCAAGAAGTAGGCGAAAGCGAAGAGGAAGTTTACATTATCGTCGGTTCTGCTGGTGCAGATGCTTTCGCAGGCAAAGTATCCAATGAAAGCCCGATTGGTCAATCCCTGATTGGCAAAAAGACAGGTGATACTGCAACAGTCGAAACACCGGTTGGTAGCTACGACGTTAAAATTCTCAAGGTTGAAAAAACTGTTTAATAAATACCAAAAGGAACTGGCTAGAAGACTGGTTCTTTTTTCGTTTCTTTTAAGACAGAGAGTGTAGGCTAGATAAGAAGAGCAGGGGAAAAATAGAGAAAAGACAGATGGATATGCTATAATGAGAATAAGCTAGAAAAGTAGGAGAACTGTATGCAAGAGCAAGATATTTATGGGGAATACGGCGTCTACCTGCCAAAGATTTTAGATGATCTTAGTCAGCGTATTCAAGAGGCTAATGATCGAGTCAAGCAGGAAACAGGGCAGAAGCTTTTTGAGCATTTTAATGCACGGGTCAAGCAGGCAGCCAGTATGGAAGATAAATGTCAACGCAAGAATCTGCCTAGGGCGCCAGAGTCAGCCCTGAAAGAAATTCGTGACGCGATTGGGATTCGGATTGTTTGCGGTTTTATCGAGGACATCTATCAGACTATTGAGGTGCTTCGTCAGCTGGAGGGCTGTGAGATTGTTCTGGAAAAGGACTATATCCGGGCTGCCAAGCCTAATGGCTATCGCTCCTACCACTTGATATTAGAGGTGGAGACTCCTTATGAGGATTGTCATGGTCAAAATCCTGGCCGCTATTTTGTAGAAATCCAACTTCGGACCATTGCCATGGACTCTTGGGCCAGCTTAGAACACCAGATGAAGTACAAGCACGAGATAAAAGACAGCAAGCGGATTGTCCGCGAGCTGAAACGCTGTGCAGATGAGTTGGCTTCCTGTGATGTGACCATGCAGACCATCCGCAATTTGATTCGAGAAAGTGAGTGAGATGATGAAGATTTTATTAGCTGAAGACGAGCAGCAGCTGTCCCGTGTCTTGGAAACGGCGATGACCCATGAAGGCTATCAGGTTGATACAGCCTTTGATGGGCAAGAAGCTGTGGACTTGGCCAAGGGAAATGCCTATGATTTGATGATTCTGGATATCATGATGCCAGTCAAGACAGGAATTGAAGCGCTGAAAGAAATTCGCCAAACCGGCAATACGACCCACGTCATCATGCTGACAGCTATGTCAGAGGTGGATGACAAGGTCACAGGGCTGGATGCCGGTGCAGATGATTATCTGACCAAGCCCTTCTCTCTGAAAGAACTTCTGGCTCGCCTGCGCTCTATGTCCAGACGAGTAGCGACGTTCACCCCCAATTTGCTGCAGATTGGCCAAACCAGTCTCAATGTCGGAGAACATGAGCTTATTAGCTCCAACTCTATTCGCCTAGCTGGTAAGGAATCTAAAATGATGGAATTTCTCATGCTCAATGCCCAGAAGAGTCTTTCTACTCAGGAAATCTTCCGTCATGTTTGGTCTAAAGACGAGGATGAGGATTTGGACGAAGGCTTCGTCTGGATTTATATTTCCTATTTGCGTCAGAAGCTGAAGGCTATTCATGCTGATCTTGCTATCTTGGGTGAGGAAGGCGGCAGTTTCACTCTGGTGCTGCTGGAAGGAGATAGCCATGTTTCGGAAGCTTAAAATTCGGTTCATTCTGCTGGCTTCGGCAGCTATTGTCTGTATTTTGCTGACCATGATTGCTGTCTTAAACTCCGTTCGCTTTTTGCAGACCAACGGAGAAATCCAAGCTGTTCTCAATATTCTATCTGCCAATAACGGCGATTTTCCCAGCGTAGAAGAAACAGCTGAGAGCTTGCAAAACGACCGTATCACCATTGACACCATCTACCAATACCGCTATTTCAGTGTGGTCTATAACGAAGACAAAACACTTTACTCCACCAACTTAGACCATCTTTCCAATCTATCTAAGGAGCAGGCGCTCAGCTATGCTAACAAAGTGATTAAGGACAGCCGCAGCAGTGGGGTTTTTAAGGTAGGCAGTCAATTTTATTCCTACCAGATAACGCAGGATTCCAAGACCAAGCGCTATTTACTGGTGGTCTTAGATTCGACCAATTATCTCGAAAGCCGCAATGACTTTTTCTGGCTGTCTATCCAGTTGTGCTTCTATAGCTTTATTTTCTTTGTCTTAGTCGTGTCTGGATTTTCCAACTTTGCCATCCGTCCCTATATCAAAAACTATGAAAACCAAAAGCGTTTCATTACCAATGCGGGACATGAACTGAAGACGCCATTGGCAATCATCTCAGCCAATACGGAGCTGCAAGAGCTGATGACTGGCGAAAATGAATGGACAGAAAGCACCAAGGACCAGGTCAAGCGTCTCAGTAATCTAATCAATCAAATGGTCGTTCTGGCCCGTTTGGAAGAGCAGCCAGATGTTACCTTGGTAGATGTAAATTTCTCAGAAGTTATCAAAAAAGTAGCAGGAAACTTCAAGTCTGTCATCGAGAAAGCAGGCAAGAAGTATGAGATCAAGCTGCAGGAAGATATCCATGTCAAGGCAACTGAAGATGAACTTTATGAATTGGTTAGTATCTTGATTGACAATGCCTGCAAGTATTGTGACGAAGATGGGCAAATTTTTGTCACCCTGACCAAGGCCAAGCGCGGGAAACGAGCTCGTCTGACTGTAGCCAATAGTTACGCGGGCGGCAAAAATGTTGATTACAGTCGTTTCTTTGACCGTTTCTATCGCGAGGACGAATCGCACAATCAGAAGCAGCCTGGCTACGGAATTGGCCTATCCATGGCAGAAAGTCTGGTGCGGATTTTCAAGGGCAGGATTTGGGTTTCATATAAGAAGGGCTTGATTGGCTTTACCGTTTTACTGTGATAGAGTCACCTCGTTCATCAGTTATTGCTTTGTTTTCTAAGCTTTTTATATCGGTTACGCTGATTCTTACTCGAGATTAAAAAAATTCTTCTAGTATTAGCTAGAAGAATTTTTCTTTATCTTGACCGTTGCTTACCAGCATTGCGGTTCTTTTTCTTTTTGTTCTTTTGCTCAATAGCTGGCTGAGCTTTTGGAGTGACATCTTTAGCCCGGCTAGCTTTTTTCAAACCTTTAGGAGGATTTTTTTCAAATTCCTCTGCTACCTGTTTTCTCAAGCGAGGTCGAATGATGTAGTTGATGATAAATTGCTGGATGATTTGGATAAATCCACCGACTACCCAGTAGAGAGTGACTGCGGCAGGAGAGAAGAATGAGAAGCCAACAATCATGATAGGACTCATATAAGAAGCCTGTTTCATGCTGTTTCTTTGAGTTTCATCTTCAATACCATGCAGAGAGAGCACTGACTGGATATAGTAGAGAATACCGACAATAGCGGTCAAAGCCCAGTCGCTTTTGGCCAGGTCTTTAATCCAGAGGAAGGAACTGCCTGCAACTCCTTGAGTATACTGGGCTGCAAAGAAAAGGGCTGAGAAGAAAGGCATTTGGATGAGCAGAGGCAGACAGCCTATACCGCCAAACATGCTGAGTCCATTCTCTTTTTGAGCAGCCATCAGTTCTTGCTGAGCCTTCATTTTCTCTTCCTGAGTTTCGGCATTTTTGATTCGATCTTGGATTGGGGCAAAAATCGGCTTGAAGTAGTTCATCTTTTCAGACTGAAGCGTTGCCTTCCAAGACTGATAGATTCCCAGCGGAAGAATGATAATCCGCACGATAAGCGTAACGATGATAATAGCCAGACCATAACCCAATCCTGAATTCTTGGCGAAAAATTGGATGCCATCCGCCATAGGCTGACCAATCACGTCCCAGATCAGACCAGAAGGATTACCAGCCTTGTCACGGCCTACACAGCCGGACAGGAAAAGAAGGGCAGCCAGTCCCATACCGGAGAATAAAAAGCGTTTGAAATGTTTCACGAGTTCATATCCTTTGTTTCTAAAAAATAATACCTATCTATTCTACTGTTTTTTTGCAAAATATACAATAGTTCTGCAGACCTAATTTGAAATTTTAAAGTCAGGATAGGAGTCGAAATTAGCCATGGTCACATCCAAATAGCTGACCTTAGAAAAAGGTGTCGGTCCCTTGCGGATTTCCTGGATAAATTTGGCCATCAGAGCTGAGTCATCAGCCTGAGCCAGAATGCCAACAGTTCCGTCGTCGTTGTTCCAGACTCGGCCGGTAATACCTCCGATTTCCAGTGCTAGAGAATAGACTCCCCAGCGGAATCCAACCCCTTGTACCCGTCCTTGAGCTGTCATTTTTACTTTCTGCATGGCGTCCTCCTTTAGTGAGCGGACCGAGGGGATTTAAGCCCTCAGTATGAGTGCAAGTCTGCTAAATTGTGGTATAATGTTCTTATGAATATTATAACCTCAAAAGTCAATAATGTGGTAAAAAAAGCTAAAAAACTTCATCACAAAAAATACCGCAAGGATTCTTATTTAATCGAGGGCTGGCATTTATTTGAGGAAGCTGTCAGCAGCGGGGCAGAGCTGATTCGGATTTTTGCTTTAGCGGAATATGCAGAGCGATTAGCTGATTTTTCTCAGGTAATCTTTGTCAGTCCGGAAATTTTATCAGATTTGGCTGATAGTAAGACGCCACAGGGCATTGTCGCGGAAGTGGCTTTTGAAAGGGAAGAGATACCGGCGGAGTTAAGCGGACGCTATCTTTTCTTGGAGGACGTTCAGGATCCAGGTAATGTCGGCACCATCATTCGGACTGCGGATGCAGCTGGGTTTGACGGGGTTTTCATCTCTCGTTTGTCGGCAGACATCTATAACCTAAAAACGCTGCGCTCTATGCAGGGGAGTCATTTTCACCTACCAGTTTATCGGATGGATACAGCGGATTTTATTAGGCTGGCTCAGTCTTCCAGTCTGCCAATTCTGGCGTCAACCTTGTCGTCAACATCTATCGATTACAGAGAGGTGGATAGTAAAGAGAGGTTTGCTCTAGTCATGGGCAATGAAGGGCAGGGAATTAGTCCAGAAATGACGGCAGCAGCTGATGTTCTGGTCCATATTTCCATGAAGGGGCAGGCAGAAAGTCTCAATGTTGCTGTCGCTGCTGGTATTTTAATCTTTCATTTAAGCTAAAAATCAGAAAAAGAGATATAATAGTTGGCAAGGGAGGTGATTCTATGCCTTACAAAAAGGACGAGGAATTTATGGCCTATGTTGGGCACTTGATTGAAAAGCCTAGTGTGCAGCGCCTGAAAGAAATTCCCCATCATATTCATTCCAATAGACTTGAACATTCCATCAATGTAAGTTATACTAGTTACAGAATTGCCAAAAAATTTGGCTGGAATGCTCGCAGCACGGCACGCGGTGCCCTGCTTCATGACTTATTCTACTATGACTGGCGTGTAACCAAGTTTAAGAAGAGTCATGCTTGGGTTCATCCCCGTCTGGCAGTTCGCAATGCTCGCAAGATTACTAAGCTTAATAAAGTCGAAGAGGACATTATCGTCAAGCATATGTGGGGCCTGACTTTGGCACCGCCTCGCTACAAAGAATCATTCGTTGTGACGATGGTGGACAAGTATTGGGCCGTCAAAGAAGTAACGGCACCTTGGAGACGCAAGGTCAGTAATCGCAAGCTCTTTCATCGAAAGATGCTAAAACCGTAAATGTTTTATTATAAAAGGAGTAACTATGAATCATTCTATTATTCAAGATCAATCAGATATTAATTCTTTCTATGCCAAGATTTATTCTATCGTTGGTGTCGGTATCGGAATCTCGGCAATCGTATCCCTCTTGATGCTATTTGTCTTTCAAGATGCTATTTATACTATTTTGACAAGATCTGTCTGGATCTATTATGCAGCTATTGCAGTTGAGTTTATCCTTGTGTTGGTAGCATCTGGAACTGCTCGGAGCAATAGCCCAGCGGCGTTGCCTATGTTTTTAGCATATTCAGCCATCAATGGTTTTACCCTAAGTATTATCATGGCGCTGTATCTTCAGTCAGAGGTTCTCTTAGCCTTTCTGACAACGACCGTTATGTTCTTTGCCATGGGCTTCATCGGCAAGGTGACCAAGAAGGATCTTTCTGGAATGGGCAGAGCTTGTATGGCCGGTTTGATTGGTATTATCGCTGCTAGCTTCCTTAATATCTTCTTGAGAAGCAGTGGCTTGGACTTTATCATCAGTATCGTTGGAGTCCTTATTTTCTCAGGACTTATCGCTTGGGACAATCAGAAAATCCGCTATGTATATGAGCAGACCAATGGCAATCCAGGGAATGGCTGGGCAATTTCGCTGGCTCTGCATCTGTACCTGGACTTCATTAATCTCTTCCTCAGCTTGCTGCGTATTTTTGGAAGAAACAAATAACTAGGCTAAATAAGACTCAAGCATTGGACGTTTGCTCCAGTGCTTTTTGTTTCTCCTATGGATTTATGGTATAATAAAGCCAGCAAATAGAAAGCGAGAATACTATGAAAACTCCTTTTGTCAGTCGTGACAAGCTAGCTGAGATTACGGCTCAGTTTCCAACCCCTTTCCATCTTTATGATGAGAAAGGAATTCGGGAAAGAGCGCGTGCCTTGCATAAGGCCTTTTCTTGGAATCCAGGTTTTAAAGAGTATTTTGCCGTTAAGGCCACTCCCAATCCTGCTATTTTAAAAATCCTCAAAGAAGAAGGCTGCGGGGTGGACTGTGCTAGCTACGTTGAGCTGCTCATGAGCCAAAAGCTGGGCTTTGCTGGACAGGATATCATGTTTTCGTCCAATAACACACCAGCTGATGAATTTCAGTTTGCGCGTGACCTAGGAGCGACTATCAATCTGGATGCCTATGAAGATGTGGCCTTTCTGAAGGAGGCTGCTGGTATTCCCAAGGTCATTTCCTGTCGTTACAATCCTGGCGGTGTCTTTGAGCTGGGAACTAGCATTATGGATAATCCGGAAGAAGCTAAGTTTGGTATGACCAAGGACCAGCTGATTCAAGCTTTCAAAGAGCTCAAGGAATTGGGAGCTGAGAAGTTTGGAATTCATGCCCTCTTGGCCTCAAATACTGTCAGCAATGACTACTATCCTGAACTGGCCCGTCAGCTTTTTGAGCTGGCTGTAGAAGTAGTGGCTGAGACAGGAGTTGAGTTGGACTTTATCAATCTCTCTGGTGGTGTTGGAATCAATTACCAGCCTGATGGTGAGGAAAATGACATTGCGGTCATCGGTCAGGGCGTTCGTCAGGCCTATGAAGCTATTCTGACACCGGCTGGTCTAGGACAGGTCAAGATTTATACGGAGCTGGGTCGCTTTATGTTGGCACCTTATGGCCTGCTGGTTACCAAGGTTACCCATAAGAAGCAGACATACAGAACCTATCTGGGAGTGGACGCTTCTGCAGTCAATCTACTTCGTCCTGCTATGTATGGCTCTTATCACCACATTACCAATATGGATCGACCTGAGGGTGAGACAGAGATTGTGGATGTTGTCGGCAGTCTCTGCGAGAATAACGACAAATTCGCCGTTAATCGCTCGCTGCCCGTCAGTCAAATAGGCGATACACTAGTGATTCACGATACGGGTGCTCATGGTTTTTCTATGGGTTATCAGTACAATGCCAAGCTCCGCTCCAGCGAAATTCTCTTGGAACAAGATGGCAATGTTCGCATGATTCGTCGGGCAGAAAAACCAGAAGATTATTTTGCGACACTATATGGCTTTGATTTTGAAAAATAGAGAAAATTTGATATAATGAAGAGCAATGTAAAAATGGAAATAGAGGAGTTCTTGATATGAATGTATTTTTAGAGATTATCTTGATTTTAGCGGCATTTGCTGGAGGTGTACTCTTGGGTATGTATCTGCTTCGTCGTCAAGTAGAGAAGGAATTTGCAGAAAATCCGCGTTTGAATGTAGAAGCAGTTCGGACCTTGCTTAGCGCTAGCGGTCAACGGCCAAATGAAGCGAAAGTACAGCAAGTTTATCGTCAAATTATCAGCCAGCAGAAAGCTGCGCTTGCTAAGAGCAAAAAGAAAAAATAATTTTCTAGAGGCTGGCTTTTAATACCAGCAGAGAAAATCTATAAAAAAAATGGGGATTTGGAATCGGCTTCCAGTCCCTTGTTTTAGAAAGAAGACCTTATGGATAATCGACCAATCGGTTTTTTAGACTCAGGAGTGGGCGGTTTGACTGTAGTCCGTGAGCTCATGCGGCAGCTCCCCCACGAAGAGGTCATTTATATCGGAGATTCAGCGCGGGCTCCTTACGGTCCTAGGCCTGCTGAGCAGATTCGCGCTTATACCTGGCAATTGGTCAACTTCCTCCTGACCAAGGATGTTAAGATGATTGTTATCGCCTGCAATACAGCGACTGCCGTTGTCTGGGAAGAAGTGAAGGAAAAGCTGGATATTCCAGTACTGGGCGTGATTCTGCCGGGGGCTAGTGCAGCTATTAAGTCAACTGTCAGCGGCCGTATCGGTGTTATTGGAACGCCAATGACTGTTTCTTCTGATATCTATCGTCAGAAGATTGAAGCGCTCTCGCCGGAGATGCAGGTGGAAAGTTTGGCATGCCCTAAGTTTGTACCTTTGGTAGAGTCCAATGAACTTCATTCCAGTCTTACCAAAAAAGTGGTCTATGAAACCCTGCAGCCTCTTGCTGGCCGAGTAGATACACTTGTCTTGGGCTGTACCCACTATCCCTTGCTCCGGCCTATTATTCAAAATAGGATGGGACCAAATGTGAAGCTGATCGACAGCGGGGCAGAGTGCGTACGGGATATTTCTGTCCTGCTCAATTACTTTGAAATCAATCGCAGTCGGGAAAAACAGGAGCTTAATCACAAATTTTACACAACTGCCAATGCCAAGAGCTTTTCGGAGATTGCAGAAAGCTGGCTGGGCCTGAAAGTGAATGTGGAGCATGTAAGCTTATGACAAATAAAATTTATGAATACATTGACGAGAACAATTGGTATATCGGAGAATGGACCCGCTTTCGTAAGGCCGGCTATCATTTCAACGACATCCCATACAGGCTCTTGGAGCATATTGATGCAGAGTTGAGTGAGCTGATTGAGCGGGATTTGGATGAAGACTACAACGCCTTTACCACAGTTG
The DNA here is from genome assembly GCF_963456385.1 of uncultured Streptococcus sp. Lineage (GTDB taxonomy): Bacteria > Bacillota > Bacilli > Lactobacillales > Streptococcaceae > Streptococcus. The sequence continues at coordinate 29,290 of NZ_CAUOLF010000021.1, forward strand.
TGGTCAAATACGGCTCGCCTATGTCCTATATCCAGTTTGTCCTCAATATGATTAACGACCGCCAGGAGCGGGATTTTAAGGCGACCAGTCATAAGGGGGCTATTCTGATTACAGAAAAGGACTTGCTGCGCAAGGTTTTCTTCCTGTCTAAAGATGGAGTTAAGATGACCGACTTTTTTGGTCAGGGGCAGGAGTCCGAGATGGCTGTCGGAGATACCATCTTGATTGCGACTCGCAACGAAGGAAAGACAGCAGAGTTTCGCAAACTCTTTGATAAGTTGGGCTATAAGGTTGAAAATCTCAATGATTATCCTGATTTGCCAGAAGTGGAAGAGACGGGAACCACCTTTGAGGAAAATGCGCGGCTCAAGGCAGAGACCATCAGTAAACTGACCGGTAAAATGGTGCTAGCTGACGACTCGGGTCTGCAGGTCGATGTTTTAGGCGGCTTGCCTGGCGTCTGGTCGGCTCGCTTCGCTGGAGTAGGCGCGACAGATGATGAAAACAACATCAAGCTCCTGCATGAATTGGCTATGGTTTTTGAAATCAAGGACCGCTCGGCCCATTTTCATACGACCCTAGTGGTGGCCAGTCCTGACAGGGAGTCTCTGGTAGTTGAAGCGGATTGGCCGGGCTACATTGCCCATGAGCCAAAAGGGGAAAATGGCTTTGGCTATGATCCTTTGTTCTTAGTGGGAGAAACAGGAAAAACATCTGCCGAGCTGACGATGGAAGAAAAAAATGCGCAATCCCATCGGGCTCAGGCAGTTAAGAAATTAGTGGAGGTATTTCCAGCATGGCAAAGCAAACCATTATAGTCATGAGTGATTCTCATGGCGACCGTGCTATTGTAGAAGAAATTAGGAATCATTATATTGGAAAGGTAGATGCGATTTTCCATAACGGAGACTCTGAGCTTCCTTCTGATGATGAGGTGTGGCAAGGGATTCAGGTTGTTGCAGGGAATATGGACTTTTACGACGGCTATCCAGAACGATTGGTGACGGATTTGGCTGGGATCATAATTGCTCAGACTCATGGCCATCTCTTCCATATCAACTTTTCTTTTCAAAAGCTGGATTTGTGGGCACAAGAGGTTAATGCAGACATCTGTCTCTATGGGCACCTGCATATCCCAGATGCTCGAATGGAGGGCAAAACGCTCTTTCTGAATCCGGGCTCCATCAGCCAGCCACGCGGCCTGATCAACGAACGCCTCTACGCTAAGGTAGAGATTGATAAGGACCGCTTTAAAGTTGATTTCTATACACGAAATCATGAACTCTATCCAAGCTTGTCCAAGGAGTTTAGCCGATGATTGCTAAGGAATTTGAAGACTATCTGCTGCAACATGAAGAAACTTTTTTGACGCCTGGGGAAAATCTGGCGGTTATGATTGACACCCACAATGTGGATCATGCAATCCTACTGCTGAGCCAAATGACTTACTCACGTGTACCAGTCGTGACAGCAGATAAAAAGTTTGTTGGCACGATTTCCCTGACAGACATCATGTCTTATCGCATGCGCCATGATTTGCCAGAAGAGGAATTCATGATGACAGACATCGTCCATATGACTAAAATGGACGACTTGACAGTTGGGCCAGATTATACTGTATCAGATGTACTTCATAAGCTAGTCGACGAGTCATTCCTGCCGGTTGTGGGCGAGGATCAGCATTTTTACGGAATTATTACTAGAAAGTCCATTTTGAAAGCTGTCAATTCTTTGTTGCACGGCTTTAGCAAAAAGTACGAAATTCGCAAAAAATGAAAGAATACATTAGACCGTTTTTAAATCAAAAAAATATCTCAGAAAATTCTAAAATTGCCTATTCTTATGATTTGGAGCAGTTTATCGAGGAAGTACATGGCCGAATCACAGAGACCAATCTGCGGATTTATCAGGCCTCCATCAAGGATTTTAAGGCGGCTGTTCAGAAGCGGAAGCTCTCAGCAGTCAATCAATTTCTCTACTTCCTTTATCAGCAGCAGTTTATTGAGGAGTTTCACCGCTTGGTCCTACCCAAGGTTTCCATATCAAAGGAGCAGGAAAATGAACTGCTAGATTTGTCTGCTTTTTGGCAGGAATCAAGCGTTCCCAGGGGGCGGCTGATGGCTCTTCTTATCTTGGAAATGGGCTTGCTGCCCAGTGAGATTCTGCAGGTCAGAGTGGCAGATGTCAATCTTGACTTTCAGGTTTTGAAGATTGAAAAGGCCGGTCAGAAGCGGGTCATCAAGATTCCTGAGAGCTTGACGGGTGAGCTGGAAGACTATCTGACAGGGACATATTTATTTGAGAAAAACGGCAAATCCTATTCTCGTCAATGGGGCTTCCGTCAGCTAGAGGCCTTCTTGATTGAGCAGGGACAAGCCAGTCTATCTGCCCAAAGCCTGCGTGAGCAGTTTATTTTGCGTCAGCGGGAGAAGGGGATTGGCCTCTATGATATTGCCCAAGATTTGGGCTTGAAAACCATGATTACACTAGAAAAATACAGATAAAAATGGATATCAAACTAAAAGATTTTGAAGGCCCGTTGGACCTGCTGCTCCACCTTGTATCTAAGTACCAGGTGGATATTTATGATGTGCCCATTACGGAGGTCATCGAGCAGTATCTGGCTTATGTGGCTACTTTGCAGGCCATGAAGCTGGAAGTGACGGGCGAGTATATGGTCATGGCAAGCCAGCTCATGCTGATTAAGAGCCGCAAGCTTCTGCCTAAGGTGGCGGATAATGCTGAGCTGGAAGATGATTTAGAGCAAGACCTCTTGAGCCAGATTGAGGAATACCGCAGGTTCAAGCTCTTGGGTGAGAAAATGTCGCTCCAGCATGATGACCGAGCGCTTTATTATTCTAAGCCTAAGCTGGAGCTGGTTTATGAAGACGCTGAGCTCCTGCATGACAAGTCAACGATTGATCTTTTTTTGGCTTTTTCCAAAGTTATCGCCAAGAAGCAAGAGGAGTTTTCTAAAAGTCATACAACCATTGTGCGAGACGAGTATAAGATTGAGGACATGATGGAAGTGGTGCGCCAGCGCTGTGCTGGTAAGAGCCGTTTGGCTTTGCAGGAAATTTTCGCAGAGACCAAGGACATGAATGAAGTTATTACACTCTTTCTAGCGACCTTGGAATTGGTCAAGGTGCAGGAAGTGCAAGTCATTCAGGAAGAAAATTTTGGAAATATTTATTTAGTAGGAAGAGGAAATGAGTAAGTTAGCAGAGATTGAAGCCCTGCTTTTTGTGGCGGGAGAAGATGGACTCAAGGTTCATCAATTGGCAGAAATCCTATCTTTGCCGCCGACCGGGGTTATTCAGAGTTTGGAGAAGTTGGCTGAGCAATATGAAGCAAATCCGGACTCTAGCCTGACCCTGCTGGAAACCTCAAAGACATACAAGCTGGTCACAAAGCCAGAGTTTGCTGAGATTCTGCGGGCCTATTCACGGGCACCAATCAATCAAAGTCTGTCGCGGGCGGCCCTTGAAACCTTGTCTATCATTGCCTATAAGCAGCCGATTACAAGGGTAGAAATAGATGACATCCGCGGGGTTAATTCCAGCGGTGCATTAGCTAAGCTCTTGGCTTTTGAATTGGTTCGAGAAGATGGCAAAAAGGAAGTCATTGGCCGGCCAAATCTCTATGTGACAACGGATTATTTCTTAGACTATATGGGGATCAATCACCTAGATGAACTGCCGATTGTCGAAGAAACAGAGCTAGTTGCTGAAGAAAGCCAGCTCTTTATTGAAAGGACAGATATCGATGAGAATCAATAAATACATCGCTCATGCTGGGATAGCCAGCCGCCGTAAGGCAGAAGAGCTAATCAGGCAAGGGAAGGTCAGTATAAACGGCCAAGTAGTATGTGAGCTGGCAACGAACGTCAAGTCTGGCGACCGTGTGGAAGTTGAAGGCCAACCTATCTACAACGAAGAGAAGGTTTATTACCTCCTCAATAAGCCGCGCGGGGTCATTTCCTCTGTCAGTGATGACAAGGGACGTAAGACGGTCGTGGAGCTCTTGCCTCAGGTCAAGGAGCGGATTTATCCGGTTGGTCGTTTGGACTGGGATACTTCTGGCATTCTCATTCTGACCAATGACGGGGACTTTACCGACGAGATGATTCATCCCCGCAATGAGATTGACAAGGTCTATGTGGCGCGTGTCAAAGGATTGGCCAATAAAGAAGTTCTTCGTCCTCTGACTCGAGGTATTGAGATAGAGGGGCGCAAAACCAAGCCAGCAGTTTATGAGATTATCAAGGTTGATCCGGCGAAAAATCGCTCGGTCGTTCAGCTGACCATCCACGAAGGCCGTAACCATCAGGTCAAGAAGATGTTCCAGGCGGTTGGATTGCAAGTGGATAAGCTTTCACGGACTCGATTTGGTCATTTGGACTTAACTGGCCTCAAGCCTGGTGAGTATCGTAAGCTCAATAAAAAAGAAGTCAGCCAGCTGCATACACTGGCTGTAACCAAGACCAAGAAATGATAAAGAAACTGCTTATTGCTCCTGTCCGCTTTTATCAACGCTTCATATCGCCTGCTTTCCCTCCATCTTGCCGCTTTCGGCCCACCTGCTCTAACTATATGATAGAGGCTATCCAGAAGCATGGTGCCAAGGGAGTTTTTATGGGCGTGGCGCGAATTCTCCGCTGTCATCCCTGGTCCCAGCCGGGAGAGGATCCTGTACCAGACCATTTCAGCCTGAAAAGAAACGATACAAGAAAAAAGTCACACTAGCTATTTAGCTAGTGTGACTTTTTTTATCTATAATTTCAGAGTGTTTCCTACCTTCTAGACCAAGTCTTAGGCAGGAAGAGTAGGAGAATCGGGTAGATTTCCAAGCGACCGCCAATCATAGCAAAGGCTAGCAGCAGTTTGGAAAAAGGACTAAAGATAGAAAAATTATCTGTCGTCCCAATCATAGGACCGATATTATTGAAGCAGGATAGAACACCACTGACAACCGTCATAAAGTTATTATTATCCAAGCTGACAATGAAAATGAGAGATAGAATAATCAAGATATAAACGGCTAAGTATTTCAGTACCTTATGCTGAGTATCCTTTTCGATGACTGCACCATTGATATGCAAGGTCAGGACACGATTAGGTGACAAGGTAGATAGAATCTGATTTTTAGCAATGCGGGAAATAATAATCCCCCGAATAACCTTGAATCCCCCAGCGGTTGATCCAGCTGAGCCCCCGATACACATGAGCAGGAGCAGGATGACCTGAGAAAAGAGGGGCCACTTGACCGTATCACCATAGCCGAATCCAGTTGTTGTGATGACATTGGCTACCTGGAAGAAGGAAATCTCCACGCTCTTGGCAAAGCCTTGATAGAGGTGGAAGACATTAAAGGCAATCAAGGCAGTGGAAAGAAAGACAATCCAGAGATAGCCCCTAAGTTCCTCATCGCCAAAGCAGGCCTTAAACTTGCGAATCAGCAAGTAATAGTAGAGATTAAAGTTGACCCCGAAAGCCAAGACCCCAAAGCTGACCAGATAAGTAATCAGCGAGCTGTTGTAGTGGGCAATACCGTCATTGTATACGGTGAATCCTCCTGTACCAGCTGTTCCCATGGCAATCACAAGGCTGTCAAAGAGAGGCATACCCGCCAGGAAATAAAGGAGGGCGAAAATAGCAAAGAGAGCCAGATAAATGATATAAAGAATCTGGGCCGTACTCTTGAGTTTGGACACAACCTTGCCAAAGACTGGTCCCGGAACTTCTGCTTTCATGACCTCCAAGTGACCATTTTTGGCATTGTCCATAATAGCTAGGGCAAAGACCAGCACTCCCATTCCTCCGATTAAGTGGGTAAAACTGCGCCAGAAGAGCAGCGAATGGGAAAGAACGCCGACATCGTTAAGGATAGTCGCTCCTGTCGTGGTGAAGCCAGAGCTAATCTCAAAGAATGCATCGATAACATCCGGAATCTGCCCGGAAAAAACAAAGGGCAGAGCTCCGAAGAAGGACCAAAGAATCCAGCAAAGGGCTACAATCAGGACCCCTTCCTTAGCGTAGATATGCAGGTCCTTTGGTTTGAAATAAGAGCCTATTCCACCTAAAACTAGCAAGATGGCCATGGTCGCCCCGATAGAGAGAAAGATTTTTAAGGGCTCACCGTAGATTAGAGCGACGATAATAGGTACAATCAGCAGAGCCGCCTCAATCAGCAGCAGTTTTGCTAGCAGGTAGCGAATCATAGATCTATTCATGGCCCTACCTCGCTAACAGATCGTAAATCTGCGTGATATTTTGCAGCAGAGTGGTAACGATAATCTTATCTCCGACTTGCAGGTCGTCATCACCGGTAGGGAAGATGGCTTTGCCTTGACGGATAATGGCCGCAATCAGGACATCTTTCTTCAGATGAAGCTGAGACAGAGGAATACCAGTCATCTTGTTTTCTTCCTTGATTTGGAACTGTAGGGTCTCGATTTGGCCGTTGGCTACATGGTGCAGAGCTTCTAGGTTAGAGAATTGAGCATTGTAGCGGCCACGGATAAAGTGCATAATGGTATCAACGGCGATACCTTTAGGTGTCACGATGCTAGCGAAATCTTGATTATCAATGATTTCCAACAAACTAGTCCGGTTAATCTTGGTGATGTTTTTCTGTACACCTAGATTATTAAGGAACATGGAAGTGATGATATTTTCCTCATCCACACCAGTCAGGGTAGCGATAGCGTCAAAGTTATTGGCGCGTTCCTCCAGCAGGATGTCCTTGGCAGTACCATCACCATGGACGACATAGAGATCAGGAAATTCCTGACTGAAAAAGTTTGCCCGCTCACGGTTGGATTCAATGATTTTGAGCTCAATTTTACTGTTCTTGAGAATATTGAGCAAGTAATAGGCGATCTTGCCAGCCCCGATAATCATCAGGCTCTTAACCACTCTAGGGCGTACCATATTGTGGAATTGAACGATGTCTAGGCGGTTACCTGTTACATAGATCTTGTCTCCGGCCTCCAAAGTGAAGTCGCCGTCAGGAATTTCCAAGTGCCCTTTTCTCTCAATAGTACAGACAATGATATTTCCAAATTTCTTACGGAACTGGGAAATATTCATCTGGCAGAGATTGCTGTCTTCCTTGAGTTTGAACTCCATCAGTGCCACTCGGCCATTGGCAAAGTGCTCTACTGACAGGGCGTTAGGGAAGTCAATGATATTAGCGATGTAGCGAGCAGTTAGGAGCTCAGGATTGACCACCAGCGAGAAGCCTAGGATGTTCTTCTCCTTAAAGTAAGGGTTGGAATATTCAGGATTACGCACCCGAACGACGGTTTCCTTAGCCCCCATCCGTTTGGCCAGAACAGCTGAAACCATGTTGACCTCATCATGCTCGGTCATAGAGATGAAGATGTCACAGTGCCCAACATCCGCCTGTTCTAGGATTTTGAAGTTGGCTCCATTGCCAGAAATACCGATAATATCATAGCGTTTGGTAATCTGGTTGAGAACAGCCTCATCCTGCTCAATCAGGATAACATCATGTTTTTCAGCCACTAAGGAGCGACAGAGGGCCGTTCCGACCTTCCCGCCGCCAACAACGATAATTTTCATAAGTTTAGATTCCTCCAAAGTATGTATCTATCATACTCTTTTTTCATTTAAATTTCATCTATAAAATACAGAATAGCTTGCTTATTTATAGAATTCCGAATATTTTTTTACCAAAATGGTATCTTCCTGTGATATTTTTAAAAAAAGTACAACTTTTTGAGCATTTTTTATTGACTTGTAGGCTGAAAGTGTTATACTAAATGAGTACCTTCATTGGTTTACCTCAAACCTGTTGTGATGTAAGTTAATGAAGCCTTAACCACGCTGTTTGCTGAGCTTGACTCCGGGCAGTGTGGCTATTTTTTTATCTAAAGAAAAATACTAGGAAAATATTCTTATTATGAAAAATCATATCGTTCTTTTTGAGCCTCAGATTCCGCAGAATACCGGCAATATCGCCCGTACTTGCGCTGCGACTAATTCACCGCTTCACATCATCAAGCCCATGGGTTTTCCCATTGATGACCGCAAGATGAAACGGGCGGGGCTGGACTATTGGGATAAGCTAGACATCACCTACTATGACAGTTTAGACGATTTTATGGAGCAGATGGATGGCCGACTTTATCTGATTTCTAAGTTTGCAGAGAAGGTCTATTCTGAGGAAAACTTTTCAGCAGAAGGTTCGCACTATTTTATGTTTGGTCGTGAGGACAAGGGACTGCCAGAGGAATTTATGCGTCGTCATCCAGAAAAGGCTTTGCGTATTCCCATGAACGACCAGCATGTCCGCAGCCTCAACGTTTCAAATACAGTCTGCATGATTGTTTATGAAGCCCTGCGTCAGCAGAATTTTGCTGGCTTAGATTTGGTACATGAGTATGAAGCGGACAAGCTGAAGTAGCGGAATGAATGTATCTAAGCAGTAAATTTTCCTAATAGATAGAATACCATTGTTGAAATATGTTTAATTACATCAATCAAATTGCTTGCTCTGGCAGGCTTTTTTTGTTATGATAATGATGTCTTCAGGGCAGGGTGAGATTCCCGACCGGCGGTAACTTTTGGCTTGGAAATGTTTTTTTCTCAATGCCAAATCAAGTCCGCGAGCGCAAGCTGATGTGGTGAGATTCCACAACCGACAGTATAGTCTGGATGGGAGAAGACGAGAGGCAGTGAAGCATTCTTGCCGTTTAATCTTTATTTAAGGGCTGAGCCTTATACTAAATAATCATTAGCTGACAAGCCTTTTTTCAGTGGCCTTTCCGGCTTCTCTAATTTTTATAAATTGGAGGAACCTGTGATGACAAATACTCGTAAGTTGGCGATTGTAGCAGTTTTATCTGCTCTATCATTTCTACTCATGTTTTATGAGATTCCCTTGATAACCGAGTTTCTAAAGTTGGATTTTTCAATTATTCCGATTTTACTGGCTTTGGTAGTCTTGGATTTAAAAAGCTCTCTAGCAGTGCTCTTGATTCGCTCTGTCTTAAAGCTAGCTTTGAATAATAATGGCGTAGGCACTCTAATCGGTCTACCCATGAATATACTAGCGGTAGCAGTCTTTGTTTATGCTTTTTCCCTCTTGTGGGAAAAAAGGAAGAGCTTGTTTGACTATGTGAAGGCTTCTTTGGTAGCAACGCTTGGTTTAACTGTTACAATGCTTGTTCTAAATGTTATCTATGCAGTGCCTCTCTATGCGAAGTTTGCTGGTTTTGATATTAATAAGGCATTTGGTCTTTCCAAGTATCTGCTGACCATGATTGTCCCTTTTAACCTATTAGAAGGAGTGATCTGGGCTGTCGTCTTTTGGCTAATTTACAAACTCTTACAGCCCGTCCTAAAACGCTATGAAAAATAAACAATCTTATCTAACAAAGGGCTCTTTTGCCCTTTTACTTTTCGTCATGCTAGGCTATATGGTCAAGTTTTATCCTGAGCAGCTGACCAGCTTTGATACCCCGATTCAGACCTGGTTGCGGGGAGACTTGCCTGCAGCTTTGACGACATTTTTCAAACTAGTGACCAGTGTGATTGATCCGTTGGGGATTATTATCTGGGTTTCAGCTCTTGTTCTTTTTTTCCTTTACAAAAAATGGAAGCTAGAAGCTGCTTTGCTAGCGGGAAATCTGGTCTTACATGGGATTTTGATTAAGCTGATTAAACTCGTTTACCACAGAAGCCGGCCGAGTATTCCGCATTTGGTCGAAGAGGGTGGTTATTCTTTCCCGAGCGGACATTCCATGGCGACAGCCATTGTTCTTGGAACCTTGATTATTATCGTCCAGCAACGGATTCAAAACCAAAAAATAAAGCGCTTGGTACAAGGCCTGCTCCTGGTCTATATCTTTACTGTTATGGCATCCAGAGTCTATCTGGGCGTGCATTATCCGACAGATGTTATCGGAGGAGCCTTGATGGGCTTTGCCATTCTCAATATCGAATTTCCCTTTTATGACAAGCTGCGTTTTCAGTGGCGTTTCAAGGGAAAGCAGAAATAAATATAGATGCGAAAGGTTGGCTTTGCTGGCCTTTTTGTCTTGATAAAGGGAGTTGGATTGTGTAAGATAGGAGCAAACAAGATTAGGAGGTCAGAATGTCTTATTTAAATCCAGAACTCATCGATGCTGTTTTAGCATTAGTAGATAGCATTCCCTCTGGGCGCGTGGCGACCTATGGCCAGCTTGCCCGTTTGATTGGTCGGCCAAAAAATGCCCGCTTGGTCGGAAAGATACTCAGTCAGACTGAGCTTTATGGCAGCAAGCACCCTTGCCATCGGGTGGTCAATGTAGCAGGGCGTCTCGCACCAGGCTGGGAAGACCAGAAGCACTTGCTCTGGGCGGAGGGAGTGGACTTGAAGGCTAATGGCTGTGTGGACCTCAAGCGTTATCAGTGGGAGCGATGATTTCCTTCTTTCCCTGTGAAAGAGGGAATTTTTGTTTCTATACACTTTTTTGTGGTAGAATGAAAGGTATGAAATCTTACAATTCTTTGAATGATTATTATCGAAAACTTTTTGGTGAAAAGACTTTTAAGGTGCCTATTGATGCGGGCTTTGACTGTCCCAATCGGGATGGTACTGTAGCTCATGGAGGTTGTACTTTCTGTACCGTTTCGGGCTCGGGTGATGCCATTGTGGCACCAGATGCGCCCATTCGCGATCAGTTCTATAAGGAAATTGACTTTATGCACCGCAAGTGGCCTGATGTTCGCAAGTATCTGGTCTATTTCCAGAACTTCACCAATACCCATGAGAAGCTTGAAGTAATCCGTGAGCGCTATGAGCAAGCCATTAACGAGCCGGGTGTCGTTGGACTCAATATCGGAACTAGGCCGGATTGTTTGCCTTATGAGACCATAGCCTACTTGGCTGACTTATCCGAGCGTATGCATGTGACCGTGGAACTGGGCCTTCAGACTACCTATGAGGAGACTTCGGACCTCATCAATCGTGCCCATTCTTATGAGCTCTATGTGGAGACGGTCCAGCGAGTTCGTAAGCTGGCTCCCAGGGCGGAGATTGTCTCTCACTTGATCAATGGCCTGCCGGGTGAAACCCATGAGATGATGCTAGAGAATGTCCGCCGCTGTGTGACGGATAATGACATTCAGGGGATTAAGCTCCACCTGCTTCACCTAATGACTAATACCCGCATGCAGAGGGATTATCATGAGGGGCGGCTGCAGCTGCTCAGTCAAGAGGAGTATGTCTCCATCATCTGCAACCAACTGGAGATTATCCCCGAGCATATCGTCATCCACCGTATCACTGGCGACGCCCCGCGGAATATGTTGATTGGCCCTATGTGGAGCCTAAATAAATGGGAAGTTCTCAATGCCATTGAGGCAGAAATGCGTCGTCGTGGCAGCAAGCAAGGTTGTAAAGCAAAGGAGCAGAGATTCGTATGTTAAGACCCTTACAGATGGCCCATGCCTTTTTGGCGGAAGTCGTGACCAAGGAAGATACCGTGGTGGATGCTACTATGGGGAATGGACATGACACCCTCTTTCTGGCTAAGTTGGCCAAGCAAGTCTATGCTTTTGACATTCAGGAACAGGCTGTGGAAAAGACCCGCCAGCGCTTGGCAGAAGCGAATTTGGATAATGCCCAGCTAATCTTGGCTGGCCATGAGAGTTTAGACCAATATACAGACCAGTTCAAGGCTGCCATTTTCAATCTTGGCTATCTGCCTTCGGCGGACAAGTCTGTCATTACCCGACCAGATACGACGCTGGAAGCTTTGGAAAAGGTCTGCCGGGGCTTGGAAAAAGGTGGCCGTGCAGCTATCATGATTTATTACGGGCATGAAGGTGGTGAAGTTGAAAAAGATGCAGTGCTAGACTTCGTCAGTCAGCTGCCCCAGCAGGACTTCACTGTTGCCCTCTACAAGACCATCAATCAGATTAACCATCCGCCTTTCCTGGTCATGATTGAGAAATTGAGAGAAGAAACTTGATATATAATAAGGATACAGAGAGAAAAGCCAGATAATAGGAGCTTTCAGTACTGTATCCTTATTTTTTAAATCGTGAAAATCAAATAACTAGGTCTAAAAGAAGAGAATTATGATGTGTGTAAATTTAAAGTCTTATATTTTCTTGCAAATAAAATATGAGACTTTTGACATTTTTCAGTTTATATGATATTCTATGACCGTAAAATCAAAAAACGTCACAGCGTTTTTAGGAGGAAGTTATGGCTACTGCTTTTACTGCTGAAGAAAAAGAAGTAATTAGAAAGAAATTACATAAAGTTGCAAAGGAATGCCTTCAAAGATATGGGGTTAAGAAAACCACAGTTGACCAGATGGCAGCAATGGTAGATATTTCCAAAGGTTCTTTTTATAATTTTTATTCCTCAAAGGAAATGTTATTTTTTGCGGTCTTAGAAGAATATCAAATAGATGTTATGGATCGCCTGACAGAACAATTAGATATGGAAGCCAAGATAGATACAAATCGTCTGGTACAGTTACTTTATGATTTTTATCAAGATTTTCGCTATTCATTTATGTATACCATATTTAAAAATCATGAGATGGAATTACTCGTAAGAAAATTACCAAAAGAGGCGATAACAAATCATCATCTGATAGATGATAGAATGGTTAAAAAAATTGTATCCCGAATCAACATTAGAGAAAATGTATCGGTAGAAATCGTCTCTGCTTTATTTAGAACGATTGCTATGACTATATTACACATTGAGGAAATCGGTGAAGAACAATTTGATACTACATTGAAGTTAGTCATACAAGGAATTGTTGAGCAAATTACTAAGGAGGATAGGTAATGGTGAAAGAAGCAATTAGAACCGCAAACCTTTCTAAAAGATATGGAACAAAAAATGTTGTCAATAACTTGAATATATCAATAAAAAGTGGTGAAATAGTAGGTTTTTTAGGACTGAATGGTGCAGGGAAAACAACGACGATGCGAATGATGCTAGGATTGATAAAATCTACATCAGGAGAATGTTATATTCAAGGAAAAAAGTTAGATCTGAGTAATTTAGAACTTCGAAATGAAATAGGTTATATTATTGAGACACCTTATTCTTATCCAGACTTAACTGTGAGAGAAAATTTAGAAATAGTTAGTAAATTAAGAGGGGTTAATAAAGATAATATTGACTGGGTAATTGAAAAATTAAAACTAAAGCAATATGAACACAAACAGGAGAAGCATCTTTCTTTAGGAAATGTTGCGCGTTTAGGAATTGCAAAAGCGATTATTCATAAACCTAAAATTCTAATTCTTGATGAGCCAACAAATGGATTAGATCCTTTTGGAGTTATTGAAGTGAGAGAGCTGTTAAAGGAATTGGCAAATAATCTAGGTACAACTGTTCTTATTTCAAGTCATAATCTGGAAGAAATATCTAAAATTGCTACTAGAATAGTCATTATACATGAGGGCAGACTTATAAGAGAAGTTGAAAGCAATGAATTAGAACAGTACTTAGAAAAGAGGTTACTAGTAACTGGATCTAATAATAAGGCCATGAAAGAAGTGCTATCAAACCATGGCTATCAGGTAAACATTCAATCAGACACAGAAAATAATATCGATTTCTTAGAACTAATTGATAAAAAATCTGTGGAATATCCGGAAAAAATTGCTACATTGCTGGTTCATGAAGGTTATCCACCCAAATCGTTGGCTGTTAAGAAAGAAGATTTAGAACATTATTTCTTAAGAATACTGAATGACTATAATGGAGGTGTTTCGAATGAAAAAGCTTAGTTCCTGTATTTTAATTGAATGGAAAAAGTTAATAAAATCAAAACTTTCCATCGTAACTGCTTGTTCTATCTGTTTAGTTCCTTTTATAGTTGGGTTGTTTGCAACTATGATGAAATATCCAGAGAATTTCAAAAATCTTGGTTTGATTTCTGCAAAAATGGAAATGATGAGGATAACAGATTGGTCGTCATACTTAATGACCGTATCACAAGTCATTTCTGTTGGGGGATTGCTCATTTTTGGATTTACAGCATCTTGGGTTTTTGGCAGAGAATATTCTGATAAAACGATGATAGACCTATTAGCGCTCCCGATAAAAAGAGATACAATTGTATTATCCAAGTTTATCGTTATCGCTTTGTGGAGCTATATTCTAGCAATTTTTGCACTTTTATTGGGATTATTCGCTGGTAATTTGATTGGACTTGAGGGTGGGAGCTTAACGGTGATTTTCAAAGGTATACTTACTTTTGGTTATTGTACTACTCTTGCGATCATACTCTCTACTCCAGTGGCTTTTTTTGCTTGTTTAGGCAGGGGATATTTGTCACCATTGGCATTTATTATTTTTACAATTATTTTTTCTCAACTTGGTTCTGCTCTTAACTTTGG
>NZ_CAUOLF010000022.1:0-41710 GCF_963456385.1 uncultured Streptococcus sp.
GACAACTATATTAGTATATCACCCAACCACACCTCCTGTCAATACCTTTTCTAATATTTTTTAAAAAAATTATTGTTTTTAAGTTAGTGGATGATATTACATATCTTTGAGGCTGCTAAATTGGCCTACATCCTATCTTGTTTTAAAGGCGCAAAAAAATGCCCTTTCGGACATTTTTTCTATTCTTGTTCTTGTTTATACTTTTCGAGTTCAGCTTTATTAGCCCAGACGTAGTGTCCCGGACGAATCTCTGCCATTTCTGGTTTATCAACAGAATAATCGTGCTGTTCAGGATCATAGACCTTCAACACTTTCTTGCGTTCTAAGATTGGGTCTGGAATTGGAACAGCTGAGAGCAGAGATTGTGTGTAAGGATGGACAGGATGGTTGAACAACTCCTCCGTCTCTGCCACTTCTACAATGACACCTTTGTAAATCACAGCGATACGATCAGAAATAAAACGAACTACCGAAAGGTCATGGGCAATAAAGAGATATGTCAAGCCCAGCTCTTTTTGGAATTTTTTCAAAAGATTCAGAACCTGAGCCCGGACAGATACATCCAAGGCGGAGATAGGCTCATCAGCAATTACGAAATCTGGTTTCATGACCAAAGCGCGAGCAATCCCAATCCGCTGACGCTGTCCACCAGAGAATTCATGAGGATAGCGAGTTAAATGCTCAGCCAACAAGCCGACTTCATTGATGATATCTTTGACTTTTCTTTGACGATCTTCTTCACTATCAAACAAGTGATAATTGTAGAGACCTTCAGAAAGGATGTAGTCAACCGTTGCACGCTCATTCAGACTGGCTGCTGGATCTTGGAAAATCATCTGAATCTTGCGAATCAAGTCTGCTTCTTCTGCTTTTGATTTTTTCCCATTAATCTTTTTGCCTTCGTAGAAAATATCACCTGCACTGGTGTCATTGAGGCCGATGATAGCTCTACCAATTGTAGTCTTACCAGAACCTGATTCTCCTACAAGAGAGAAAGTTTCCCCCTTATTGATGAAGAAATTTGCATTTTTTACTGCTACAAATTTCTTACTTCCTTCACCGAAGGAAATTTCTAAATCTTTAATTTCAACTAATTTTTCAGTCATTTCCTTCCTCCTAAGCTTCTAATTGATTGAAGCCCATTTTTGAACGAATTTTTTCATGTAGGTTTTCGATAATCTCTGGTTTATCAACCTTAGGCGCATCTTCGTGCAGCAACCATGTCTTAGCCCAATGAGTATCTGATACATTGAAAGCCGGTGCTTCTTCTTCAAAGTCAATTGACATGGCATAGTCTGAACGCAAAGCAAAGGCATCCCCTTTGATTGGTGAATAAAGAGACGGTGGTGTTCCAGGAATCGAGTAGAGGGCACCATTTGCATCTGCTAGTTGAGGCAAGCTGGACAGCAAGCTCCATGTATAAGGATGTTTTGGCTCGTAGAAGATTTCTTCAACTGTACCGTATTCGATAATCTCACCAGCATACATGACTGCAACCTTATCTGCAATACTAGCTACAACTCCAAGGTCGTGCGTAATAAAGATGGTTGTGAAATGATATTCTTGCTGCAAGGATTTGAGCAAGTCAATGATCTGCGCTTGAATGGTTACATCGAGGGCAGTTGTCGGCTCATCACAGATAAGAATATCAGGACGGCAAGCCAAGGCAATAGCAATAACAATCCGCTGACGCATGCCACCTGAGTATTGGAAAGGATATTCTTCGAAACGTTTTTCCGCATCTGGAATCCCGACCTTGCTCATGTAATCAATGGCCATTTTTTTAGCTTCTTTGGCTGATTTTCCTTGGTGCTTGATAATAACTTCTGTAATCTGGCTTCCAATGGTGTTAATCGGATCCAAGCTCGTCATAGGATCTTGGAAGATAGTCGCAATTTTTGCACCACGAATTGGTTCCCAATCCTTGTTTGTGCGAAGAGTCGTCAAATCTTTGCCGCGGTAGTCAATAGTTCCCTGAGCTACACGGCCATTTTCTTCTAACATACCAGTGAAGGTCTTGGTCAACACAGATTTACCCGAACCAGATTCACCAACAATAGCCAGTACTTCGCCCTCAATCAAGTCCAATGAGACACCGCGAATGGCGGTTAAGACACGATCGCGAACATCGAATTCCACGACAATATCGCGAGCAGTCAATATTACATTTTCATTCTTTGTCATATTTACTCCTATCTATGTGTACGTGGATCGCTCGCGTCGGCTAAGTTTTGACCAACTACGAAGAAGGTAAGGGATACCAAAATTAGAGTTGTAAGTGGAATCCAAAAGAGGTAGGCATTGGTCGTCACGTTTTGAGAATAATCTGAAATCAAGCGTCCCAAACTTGGCACTGTTACAGGAAGACCTAATCCAAAGAAGGACAGAAAGGCTTCGTAAGAGATAAAGCTTGGCAGCATCTGTGAAGTGGTGGTCACGATAACAGATACCAACTGTGGCATAATGTTCTTCGTTACAATCTTGAGAGTAGGTGTACCAAGGGTACGAGAGGCAAGGTTGTACTCCAAATCCCGATAGCGCATAATTTGCACACGGATAGTGTAAGCAATACCGACCCAACCAGTAATCGTCATGGCAAAAATAAGATTCCAGAAACCAGCACCGATAGAGTAGGTCAAGACAATGACAATCAAGAGGGCTGGAATGTTTGAAATGATATTGTAGATTTCCATCATGACACGGTCGACTGTTTTGGAAATTCCCCAGATACCGCCGATGATAACTCCGATAGCCAGATTAATAACCGTCGCAATAATCGAAATAAGAATAGAATTACGGGCACCAAACCAAACACCATCAAAGAGAGACTTACCATTACTATCCGTTCCAAACCAGTACTGACCACTCGGCTTAATGTAACGCATGCTAAAGTCATTTACCTTACTCACGTCATTAAAGTCGAAGTTTGAAAACATAGGATAAATGAAGCTCATAAGAATAATGGCAATCAGAATCCCCAGCATGGTAATGGTTGATTTCTTTTTCAGAAATTGACGCATGACTGATTTCCAGTAAGAGTAGGCTGGAGCATCAATCGTTTCAGAGGCAAAATCGTCACGTTTGACAAATTGGAATTTGCTTTTATCAATTGTAGCCATTATTTACCTCCTTTTGATGTTAACTTAATACGTGGGTCCAGTACAGTCATCAGAATGTCACCCAGCAAGAGGGCAAAGATAGACAGACATGTGAAGATGAATACGAGCCCAACAACCATAGAGTTATTAGATGCCTTAACGGAATCAATCAACATCTTACCCATACCAGGGAAAGCAAAGACTGTTTCTGTCAAGGTTGCACCAGCAATAACTCCGACGATTGAAGCTGGAATACTAGATACCAGTGGCACCATAGCGTTTTTAAAGATGTGCTTGTTAGAAATTTCTTTTTCTGAGAGACCCTTAGCACGCGCAAAGCGGACAAAATCCTGAGACTGAAGGTCAATCATATAGCGGCGAATCCAAACAGCTGTCCAAGGAGCACTCAAAAGCCCTAGAATAACAGCTGGCAGGACATAAGAACGCCAATCTCCCGCCCCCAAGATTGGGAAGGAATCTGGAAGACCAACGGCAGACCCTGCCAAACGGACAATGTAGACCAAGGCGATGGTTGGCAGTGACATCATAAAGGTCAAGCCCGCTGTAGAAATGCTATCAAACCATGTATTCTTGAGTCGAGCCATGTAGGAACCGAGTGGAATAGCAATCAGATAAGACAGAGCCACACCAATCAAACCGATAATGGCTGAGCTGGTAATCATGGAAGGATTTTGATAGTTGCTTTGAGTCGCTGTATAGGCATCTCCCTTACCAAACTTAGCAATGTCCTGTGAATCGGCTTTGCTTGGAGTCTTGTAAGTACGAGAATAGATGTTTACAGACGATGTCTTTTTGCCTGTTGGGAATTGAACTTCAGAAGACTTAGTTTGTCCTTGTCCTTGCGTAATAACCTGCAGAACAGGGATATTAGCATAGGTCGGATAAGAATTACCTAAATTAAAGGTAATAAAGTTCTGGTGGACAAATGGGAACTGACCATTAAAGTACAGCAGATACTTGTGCTTGGTACCAGAACCCACAAGAGACCAGCCAACAGAGGGATCATTTTCAAACCGGATATAACGCTCTAGGTTCGGATTTTCCTCATCTTGGATAACATTTGGATGATCAATTTGAATCAAATTAGCATAGAACTCAAAGACACGCTCATAAACAGGCACTTCACGTACAGCATAGAATTCTCCGCTCAGTGGGAATTTCTGCAATTTCCAGCCATTGCCAAGTTTATCAATATACTTCTGATAAATCTTCTTGTTTGCTTCTGTAGCTTCTGTTGTAACAGAGGAATCTTCCTTGCTGGCCTTCTCCTGCAGTTCCTTAGTATCATAATAGTCAATGTAACCCATCCGCTCAAAGATGGTGTTTTCATAGTTAGCTTTTTTATCTTTATTAGTCGCTATTTTATTATAGTTGGGATCCTGCTTGAAAATCAACCTTCTTGGCACCATAGTATAGATAATGGCATAAGTCAGGGTCGTCACCAAGAAAATCGACACAATTGAGCGTAAGATACGCATAAAAATATATTTTTTCATTTATCGTTTCCTTTAAATTCCAAAAGAACTTTCTCCTCTATTAGAGAAAGTTCTCTTAGCAAGCTTATTTCACGTGGTCTGCTAATTCTTCTTGAGCTTTTTTATTAGATTCCGCACGTTCTTTATTCCATTTTTCCTGAGCGCTATTATAATCTTTTGTCGTTACAGGCTCATCCTGCAATTTCATGTATTTATAACTTGCTGCTTCACGCGCCTTAGCACCAGACCAAGCAAACGGTGCTGAGAAAGGCACTACCTTAGTCAAGGTTGGACGGCCGGTTCTAGAAGTTACCGGAATCAACAAAGCACTATCAGTCAGCCAAGCCTGAGCAGCCGCATATTTTTCATATCGCTTGTTCAAATCTTGCTTTTCTGCACCCGCTTCGTCAACCAGCTTGGTATATTCATCCAAACCAACTTGTTTCGCTGCGGCATTATCTGTGCCATCAAATCCTAAGAAGGTCTTGGTGTTTTCACCACCAGGTTTGATGACATCTAGATAAGTAGATGGATCTTGATAGTCCGGAGACCAGCCGACATTATCTGAAATATCCCAGTCTTCTTCAGCAGCAGAAGGAGCAAACAAGGTAATGTTAGTCACTTCATCCTTAGACAATTGGTGAACATCAATTACAACATTATCTTTTCCTAAGGTCTTTTCAATAGACTGCTTGAGGGATTGAACACGTTGTACTTTAGAAGTAGCTGTTTGATCAACTGGAATGTCCAGATGAATTGGGAATTCTACTCCATCAGCTTTCAAAGCTTCTTTTGCTTTAGCAAATTCAGCCTTTGCTTTGTTCTCGTTATAGAGACCATCTTGACCATCTGAGAAGTCCACATCTTTCCATTCGTCACCATAAGTTACTACTTTTTCCTTAACTAGGTCACCGAAGGACTTGTCACTAGCCTGCACAAATGTAGGTGGGATGTAAAGGTTACGAAGAAGTTTGTCTGCTCCGTCCTTACCATTAATCTGAGAAGCATAGGACTCACGATTGAAGGCAAAGGTCAAAGCCTGGCGGAAGTCCTTGTTAAGCAAAGCTTTCTTAGTTGAAGTCTTTTGAGCTTCTGATGTCTTAGCAGTATGGTTGTACGACTGACGATCAATGTTTGTACCTACTAAGAAAGTTGAGGCATCTTGAGGTGTATAAACGATATTATCTTTAAAGTCTTTTTCAACCTTTTCATAAGTCGCACTAGTCGGGAAGAGTCTGGCTGTTGTCAGAGCACCTTGACTGAACTGATCAGCTAGTTTCCCTTGATCTTGTCCATCATAGAAAGAGAGTTTCACTGCATCTACGTGAACATTTTCTTTGTCCCAATAATTAGGATTCTTCTCAAATTGAATTTCAGATTTTGAAGTCAATGATTTGAGCAAGAAAGGTCCGTTATAAAGCAAGCTTGTTGGATCAGTTGCTTGAGCGAACTTATCACCTTGGTTTTTCAAAAAGTCTTTGTTTACTGGGTAGAGAATTCCCATTGTAGTTTTAGAATTCCAGAAGCTTTCTGGCTCATTAAGAGTATACTCAACGGTATGATCATCGACTGCTTTGATCCCTACTTCTGAGAAATCAATCTTCCCAGAAATATAGTCCTTAAGCCCTTTGACAGAATCCTGAACCAAGTAGATTGTTTCAGATTTATTGTCTGCCGCATACTTAAGACCTGTAACAAAGTCTTCTGCTGTAACATCTGCGTACTCTTCACCTTCGGAAGTATACCACTTAGCGTCTTTGCGAAGCTTATAAGTATAGGTTTTCCCATCTGGTGATACAGTCCATTCCTCTGCCATTGAAGGAACTAAGTTTCCATATTGGTCGTTTTCTAAAAGACCGTCAATGACATTGGCAGTCAAGTCTGTTGTAGCAGCCTTGCTTGAAGTGAGATAGTTCAAGTTTTCAGGATCTGTCTCGTAGATATAATTAAAGGTGTTAGAAGAGTCTGAGCTGCCTGACTTTGTGTTTGGCTTAGAGCCTGAGCAAGCTGCAAGAAAGCCAGCCGCAAGAAGAGTAACTCCTGCTAACGCAAGGACTTTGCTTTGTTTCATATGGGTTTCTCCATCTTTTAGATTTTTAGATTTAATTAAGATTATAGCATAGATAGTACTAAAAGTAAAATAAATTTTCAGAATATTAAGTTAGCTCACTAACACCCTAAGATGTTTATGTAATCAGGCTTCCTGCATGTTTGCTATATAGGATTAGACAAGCTCAAACTCGCTTATTCTATCTCTCAAATCATCAAAAACCCCACTGTTGCTACAATGGGATTTTCTTGATTTATTTGATATGTTCTGCGAGTTCTGCTTGAGCTTTTTTATTGGATTCTTCCTTTTCTTTTGCCCATTTTTCACGCGCTTTTTCATAATCTTTAGTCGTTATTGGTTTATCTTGGATTTCAACATATTTAAAACTGTATTCGCCCTTGTTTCCAGTCCAAGCAAATGGTCCTGAGAATGGAACAACCTTACGGACACTTGGTGTTGCACCAGATGACCAAGCTGGCATCAACAGAGCACTGTCTGTCAGCCAAGCCTGAGCTGCAGCATATTTTTCGTAACGTTTGTTAATATCCTCGTTTTCTGAAGCAGCGTCTTCCAAGAGCTTATCATACTCTTCAAAGCCAGCCTCTTTAGCTGCTGCATTATCTGTTCCAGGGTCAAAACCAAAGTAGCTGTCAACATTCTCACCAGTCTTAGAGCCAGTGATTTCCAGATAAGAAGATGGATCGTTATAATCTGGACTCCAGCCAAGATTATTATTCAAGTCCCAGTCTTCTTGGGATGCAGAGGTCGCAAAGTAGGTGATATTATTCAACTCATCATCTGTCATCTGCTGAATATCAATTACTACATTGTCAGAGCCAAGATTGGCTTCAATAGACTGCTTCAATGACTGAACACTCTTAACGCCATTGGTATCTGCTGAGCTAACTGGAATATCCAGATGGATTGGGAATTCCACTCCTTCTGCCTGCAGCGCTTCCTTAGCTTTGGCAAATTCTGCCTTGGCTTTTTCTGGATTATAAAGACCATCCTGAGCGTCGTCTAATTTGACTCCCTTCCACTCATCACCGTAGCTAGCCAGATTTTCTTCTACAATGCTGCCGAACTCTTTACCATTAGCTTGAACAAAGGTTGGCGGAACAAAGGTATTACGAAGCTGCTTGTCTGCTGCTTCTTCGCCATTGGTTTGGGCAGAATAGGCAGTACGGTCAAAGGCAAAAAGCAGAGCCTGACGGAAATCTTTATTGAGCAGTGCTTTCTTAGTGGAAGATTTCTGTGCATCCGTTGTCTTGGAGGTATGCTCGTAAGACTGACGGTCAATATTAGTTGTAACAAAGAAGGTTCCTGAACCTTGAGGAGTGTAGACGATATTGTCGCCGTACTGTTTCTTCACACTGGCAAAGTTGGAGCTATTTGGGAAAAGACGGGCAATGGTGTAGTTGCCGTCAGAAAAGCCGCGTACCAGAGACTCTGTATCTTGGCCATCATAGTAAGAGAACTTGACAGTATCGATTTTCACCTTTTCCTTATCCCAATAGTTCGGATTCTTCTCTAAGCTAATTTGAGATTTCGAAGTGATGGATTTCAAGATAAACGGACCGTTATAGAGGACACTAGTTGGATCTGTCCCCTGAGCAAACTTGTCACCTTTTGATTTCAGAAATTCTTCATTAATTGGGAAAAGAATCCCCATGGTTGTCTTAGAATTCCAGAAACTTTCTGGCTGATTCAAAGTGTATTGAACAGTAGAATCATCCACCGCCTTAACACCAACTTGGGAGAAATCAGTTATTTTACCATTGACATAGTCGTCCAAGCCTTTAATGGATTTTTGAACGATATAAAGACCATCAGACTTGCTGTCAGCGGCATGCTTCAGACTGGTCACAAAGTCCTTAGCAGTCACATCTGCATACTCTTCACCATCAGAAGTATACCATTTCACTCCCTCACGAAGCTTATAAGTATAGGTCAGACCATCTTTTGAAACGGTCCAATCTTCCGCTAGAGAAGGCACTAAGTTACCATACTTATCGCTTTCTAGCAAACCATCCACTACATTAGCCATAATCTCATTGGTTGCCCGCTTATTGGACACAGTGTAATCCAGTGTATCTGGATCTGAGGTATAAACATAGCTATAGTTTTTCCCAGATGAATTGGAACCACCAAACGAACAGGCAGCCAAAATTCCTGCAGAGAGAATGACAAGCCCAGCAGCTGCAGCTAACTTAGATGTTTTCATAAACTTCCTCCAGTTTTCATTAAGATTACTTTCATTATAGCACTTCTGCGACAGGATGTAAACGCTTCAACATAATGAAACCAAACATAAAAAAGAGAGAACAAAAATGTTCTCTCCATTAAATCACTTGTTTCAACACTGTCAGCAAAGAGCCGAGCTCTTGCTGTTCTGGATTTTATTTAATGTGTTTTTCTAAGTCTTCTTGGGCTTTTTTATTGGATGCTTCCTTTTCTTTTTCCCATTTCTTAAGAGCCGCTTCATAGTCTTTAGCTGTAACAATATCATTTTGGAGCTCCATGTTCTTAAAGACATAGGCATCTCCTTTAATTCCGACATAAGAGTAAGACTTGGTAAATGGCACAACCTTCTGAACGACTGGTGAACCACCACCAGAAACACTAGGAATAACAATGGAGCTATCCGTCAACCAAGCCTGAGCTGCTGCGTACTTGGTGTAACGAGCATCTGTATCTTGTTTTTCTTGATCAGCTTCATCCAGCAAAGCCTTGTATTCATTCAAGCCAACCTTATTTGCCACATCAGCATTTTTCCCTTTTTCTATACCAATATTATCTGCAGCATCACCTGTTTCAGGGTTAAAGATATTCAGATAAGTTGATGGATCTTGGTAGTCTGCTGACCAGCCAGACATGTTGAGATCGTAGTCTTTCTGAGCTGCTGTTTCTGCAAAGTAGGCAGAATTATCAAAGTCATCTGTTGACATTTGCTGAACATCAATAACGACATTTTCTTGGCCAAGCGCTGATTCGACAGACTGTTTGAAGGAGTTCGTCCGTTGTACCAAAACCTTGTCAGACTGATCGACAGGGACGTCAATATGGATTGGGAATTCTACACCTTCAGCTTGCAAGGTTTCTTTTGCCTTGGCAAATTCCGCCTTGGCTTTATCAGCATTGTAGATACTATCCTGAGCATCCGCCAGCTTAATGCCATTCCACTCATCTCCATAAGATGAAAGTTGGCTCTCTACTACATCAGAGAAGTCCTTACCGTCCACCTGCACAAAGCTAGGAGGAACAAGCAAGCTACGGATGAGTTTAGTCGCTCCATCTTTACCATTCATCTGAGCTCCAAAAGATGTCCGGTCAAAGGCAAAGTTAATCGCCTGACGGAAGTCTTTATTTTGAATAGCAGCTGTAGTTGATGCCTTTTGAGCATCTGATGTCTTAGACGAATGATTATAAGTCTTACGATTCAGATTGAAAGCAAAATAGAAACTAGTTGAATTCTGTGGTGTGTAAATAATATTGTCTTTGTACTGCTTTTCTACAGAAGCATAGTTAGAGCTCGTAGGGTAAAGCCGTGCTTGAGAATAAGCCCCGTCTGAGAAGTTGCGGATCAAGGATTCCTGATCCGAACCATCAAAATAAGTCAGTTTTATATTTTCAACCTTGACATTGTCCTTATCCCAATAGTTCTGGTTTTTAGCATATTCAATGACAGACTTAGAAGTGAATGCTTTCAGAACATAAGGTCCGTTATAAAGAATGGAAGAAGGTTTTACGGTACCAAAATCTTTGCCTTGTGACTTCAAGAAATCCTCATTGATGGGGAACAGAATCCCCATGGTCGTCTTAGAGTTCCAGTAGCTTTCTGGCTGGTTGAGCGTGTATTCGACCGTGTGGTCATCAACTGCTTTTACTCCAACTGTTGAGAAGTCTTTAGACTCTCCTTTGACATAGGCATCCAAGCCTTTGATAGAGCTTTGGACGATAGGAAGAGCTTCAGAATTTTCATCTGCCGCGTGCTTCAAACCTGCTACAAAGTCTTGTGCTTTAACCTCTGCATATTCTTCACCATCTGATGTGTACCACTTAGCATCTTTACGAAGCTTATAGGTATAGGTCAAACCATCCTTTGAAACAGTCCAGTCTTCCGCAATAGATGGAACCAAATTGCCGTATTTATCATTTTCTAAAAGGCCGTCCACCAAGTTTGTAATAACATCGGACGTAGTAGCTCGATTTGAATTGACATAGTCCAAAGTATCAGGATCACTCAAATAGACATAAGAATAGGTATTACTGGCACTAGAGCTTCCACAAGCAGCTAAGATTAGTGTTGACACGACTGTCAGTCCAGTAATGGCCAACCATTTAGATTTTTTCATGAGCATTCTCCTTCTCAATTTATATTGTATTATTATACAATATTTTTTTATAAAAACAAATGTTTTATGTAGAAAAATAATAATTTTCTATTTTTCAGCTTGTATATCTGTATTATTTCAAATATTTTTCTATTTTGTGAGTTTTTCCGAAAGATGCTTTTATAAAAAATCTCTTTAAGGGGATTACCCTACTTTTCTCTACATTTATTTTGTAACCTTTTATTATCCTTGATTTATAAAAGAAAAGAGAATTTTATGATACAATGGTTATATCTTGTTTTAGGGGAAAGAAATGAAACGATTATTCCTATGTTTACTAGTTTTGGTCGGAATGACCGCCAACAAGGTGGCAGCAGATGATTACAACATTGCCGCTAAGAGTGCTATGGCTGTGGACGCTACTTCTGGAAAGATTCTCTACGAAAAAGATGCTAATACTCCAATCGAAGTTGGCTCCATCACTAATCTTTTGACCGTCTATCTGGTCTATGAAGCCATTGATAGAGGAGACCTAACTGCCGATACCTATGTTGATATTTCAGACTACGCCTACAATCTGACAGCTAATCCAAATATCAGTAATGTCCCTTTGGAAGCCAGACGTTACAAAGTCAAGGACTTGATTGCCGCGTCTTTGATGTCCAGCTCCAACAGTGCCACGATTGCTTTGGCTGAGAAGGTTGGGGGCAGCGAAGAAAATTTCGTCCAAATGATGAAGGCCAAGCTTAAAGAATGGGGAATCACAGATGCTACTATTGTAAACTCCACAGGGCTGAATACTCTTCTTCTAGAATACGCAACTGAAGAAACAGAGTATAGCGCCTCAGCTAGCACAGCTAAAAAAAGCAAGGACACTGAAAACAAATTCAGCGCCTACGACTTGGCTGTTATCAGCCGGCATCTGATTATGGACTTCCCTCAAGTGACAGACATCACGTCCAAGTCCACAGCCAAATTTGCAGGGACAAGTCTTGAAAATTATAACTTCATGCTGGAAAACCAGTCCAACTTCCGCTCAGGTGTAGACGGACTCAAAGCCGGCTCTTCTGAGAAGGGAGGCTCTTCCTTTGTTGCAACGACTACTGAGAATGGCATTCGCATGATTACTGTTGTGCTGGACGTTGAGCAAACTGACGGAGACCCTTACGCACGCTTTGTAGCCACAGCGTCTTTGATGAACTATGTTTCGCAAAACTTCACCCAGACGACCATTGTGGCCGAGGGTGAAGCCTACAATAAAAGCCATTCAACCGTTATTGACGGCAAACAAAAGACCGTGCCAGCCGTTGCTAGCAAGGATTTTACCATCATTGAGCGCATCGCCAATCAGGCTGAGCACAAGGTGGAATTTTCTACCAACGAAAAAGGATTCCAAGCTCCACTGAAAAAAAATACCGAACTTGGCACCCTGACCTATACCGACCCTGAGCCAATCGGCCAAGGCTATCTGGAAAACAAAGCCCCCTCTGTCACAATGGTAGCAGGCCAAGAGGTGGAAAAAAGTATTTTCTTCAAGGTCTGGTGGAATGACTTCGTCCGCTATGTCAACGAGAAACTATAAAGAACAACCGCGAATCAAATGATTCGCGGTTGTTTTGTATGGTTTGTAAATGTTGGACTACAACTAGCAAAATTCTTTGAATATTAACTCGCAGTGCGGTTATTCAAGCAGTGATTTAAAGTTTTACCCAACTGATCCTTCCATTTCATAGCTGATAAGGCGGTTAAGCTCAACAGCGTATTCCATAGGCAGTTCTTTGGTGAATGGTTCGACAAAGCCCATGACAATCATTTCGGTAGCTTCGGATTCGGACAAGCCACGGCTCATGAGATAGTAGAGCTGCTCTTCTGAAATCTTAGAAACCTTGGCTTCATGCTCCAGAGCCACTTGGGAGTTATGAATTTCATTAAAGGGAATGGTATCTGATGCCGAAATATCGTCCATGATAATCGTATCACACTCAATATGGCTGACAGATTTCTGTGAATTCTTTCCAAAGGTCACTTGACCGCGGTAGTCCACTTTACCTCCGCCCTTAGCAATAGACTTAGACACGATAGATGAGCTGGTATGCGGAGCATTATGAATCATCTTAGCACCTGTATCTTGGTGCTGATTGGTATTGGCAAAGGCAATAGAAAGCATAGTTCCACGCGCTCCAGGTCCGTCCAGATAGACAGACGGATACTTCATAGTTGTTTTTGCACCAAGGTTCCCATCAATCCACTCAACCGTCGCATCTTTCATAGCCCTCGCCCGCTTGGTCACGAGGTTGTAGACATTATCGGACCAGTTTTGAATAGTGGTGTAGCGCATATAGGCCCCATCAAGGGCAAAAATTTCAACAATCGCAGCATGCAAGCTATTGCTGGAATAAGTCGGAGCTGTACATCCCTCAACATAATGGACGCTAGCGCCCTCATCGACGATAATCAAAGTCCGCTCAAACTGACCCGAATTTTCATTGTTAATCCGGAAATAAGTCTGCAAAGGAACATCTACCTTGACACCTTTTGGAACATAGATGAAGGTACCACCAGACCAGACGGCGGAGTTGAGAGCTGCTAGCTTGTTATCTGTCGGAGGGACCAGCTTAGCAAAATACTGCTTGAAAAGCTCTGGGTATTCCTTAAGAGCTGAGTCGGTATCTGTGAAGACGATTCCTAGCTTTTGGAACTCTTCCTTCATATTGTGGTAGACCACTTCTGATTCATACTGGGCAGCCGCACCAGCCAGGTAGGCTCTCTCTGCTTCTGGAATCCCAATCCGCTCAAAGGTTTCCTTGATCTTCTCAGGCACTTCATCCCAACTTCTAGCTGGCTTATCAGAAGCCTTTTGATAATAAATCAAGTCATCAAAATTAATCTCTGACAAATCCGGCCCCCAAGTCTGCATCGGCATCTTCTTGAAAGCCTCGTAGGATTTGAGGCGAAAATCCAGCATCCACTCTGGTTCATCCTTGGCTGCAGAAAGCTCACGAATGACCGCTTCATTCAGCCCTTTCCCTGTCGAGAGAACAGGTTCAACATCGTCATGGAAACCAAACTTGTATTCACCGAGATCAATCGGTTTTGGTTCTACTCTTTCTTCTGACATAATTTCCTTTCACATTCTTACTTTTTATCTTCTTCAATTGCTCGCTTGAGGGCATTCCAACCCAAGGTCGCACACTTAATCCGCTGCGGGAATTTGGCAACACCTGCTAAAAAGGCTCCATCTCCCAATTCTTTCTGGCGACTGTCTTCCTGGCCCTGAACCATCTGCGAGAAAACTTCTGCTAATTCCAGCGCCTGCTCTTTTGTCTTGCCCAGAACCGCATCCGTCATCATGCTGGCCGAAGCCGTTGAGATGGTACAGCCAGAATTCACAAAGGCAATATTCTCAATCTGATTTTCCGCATTAAACTTGACAGACAGGCTGATAACATCGCCACAGGTCGGGTTATTGAGGACTACCTGCTCCGCATCTTCCAGTTTCCCATGATGATGGGGGTGAGCCGAATGGTCGGTCACAACCGCCTTGTAAAGACTGTCTAACTTAGAAAGCGCCATTGAAAAACTCCTTTGTCTTTTCTAAAGCATCTACCAGCTTGTCGCAATCCGCATAGGTATTGTAGATGTAAAAGCTGGCTCGAACAGTCGCTGACACCTGCAGATAGGTGAGCAGAGGCTGAGCACAATGGTGACCCGCCCGAACAGCCACTCCTTCGTAGTCCAGAGCTGTCGCGACATCATGTGGATGGAGACCGTCCAGATTAAAGGCAATCACACCTGAGCGCTGGGCCAAATCCTGAGAGCCATAAATGGTCAAGCCTTCTACTGCCTGTAGCTTAGGAAATACGTAGGCAATCAAGTCCTGCTCATGCTGAGCAATAGCATCCATACCCAAGTCTTCCAAATAATCAATGGCTGCCGCAAGACCGATTGCTCCTGCCATATTCGGCGTTCCGGCCTCAAACTTCCAAGGCAGCTCCTTCCAGGTCGCTTCCTGTTCATAGACGAAATCAATCATCTCTCCGCCAAACTCGACTGGCGACATCTGCTCTAGCAGCTCTTCCTTGCCATAGAGAACTCCGATACCAGTCGGGCCTGCCATCTTATGCCCAGAAAAGACGAAGAAGTCCACATCCAAATCCTGCACATCAATTTCCATGTGCGGAATGGATTGAGCACCATCTACCACCAAAAGCGCTCCTTGCTGATGAACCAGCTGGGCAATCTCCTTGATGGGATTGATGACACCGAGGACATTGGAAGCATGAGCCAGAGAGACAAACTTGGTTCGCTCACTGAGCTTGGCACGGAAATCATCCATATCCAGAGCACCATCTTTGAGATAGACATAAACCAACTTGGCTCCGGTCTTCCTACAAGCTTCCTGCCAGGGAATGACATTGGAATGGTGCTCCATGATAGAAATCATCACTTCATCACCAGGCTGCAACCTTTCAGCCGCAAACTGAGCCACCCAATTAAGACTCGTCGTGGTTCCTCGTGTAAAGAGAACTTCTCTGCTAGAAGCCGCATTGATAAAAGAACGGACTCTTTCTCTGGCTGCTTCATAGGCTGCAGTTGCCCGCTCCGCTAGCGTATGCACACCGCGATGGACGTTGGCATTGTCTCTAAGATAGTATTCCTCAATGGCATCTAGCACTTGCTTGGGTTTCTGGGTTGTCGCCGCATTGTCCAAATAAACCAAAGGCTCATCATTGACAATTTGGTCCAAAATGGGAAAATCTTGCTTGATTGCTTCTGCATTAAATCCAGACATGAAGACTCCTATCTACTTACACGGGACAAGGCCCAGCTTTTTATCTTTTTGCGAGAATAATATCGATATTTTCAATCATTTCATCGCGAACTTCCTTAACAGGGATTTCTACTATCACTGACCCTAAGAAGCCGCGCACGACCAAGCGTTCAGCCGTCGCCTTATCAAGACCCCGACTCATGAGGTAATACATATCCTCCGGATCAACCTGACCGATAGAAGCCGCGTGACCAGCTGTCACATCGTTCTCATCAATCAAAAGGATGGGATTAGCATCTGAGCGCGCTTGATCAGACAGCATGAGAACCCGGCTTTCCTGCTGGGCATCTGCTCCCTTAGCCCCTTTGATAATATGACCGATACCATTGAAGGTCAGGGTCCCTTTTTCCAGGATAACCCCGTGCTGCAGGATATTTCCAATAGAGTTGCAGCCATAGTTAGTTACGCGGGTATCGATTCCCTGAACTTGCTTACCGCTGGAAAGAGCCACCACTTTCATATCCGCATGGCTGCCCTTACCATAAAGGTCGCTATCAAAGTCAGCCACGACATTGCCTTCGTTCATAACGCCGATAGCCCAGTCAATCATAGCATCGTTGTCCAGCTTACCGCGACGACTGATATAAGCCGTTACATTTTCGCCCAAGCGGTCAATAGCTGAAAACTTAATCTGAGCGCCAGCCTGAGCAATAACTTCGACAGTGATATTGGCAGTTACTGGAACAGACCCTTCACCGTAAGTTTCCAAGCGTTCCAAGTAGTTAACTTTAGAATGCTTGCCCGCAATAATCAAAATATGCTTATTAAATGGAACATCGCTTTCGCTGTCTTGATAAAAAATTCCTTCAATCGGCTGGTCAATCTCAACATTGTCTGGCACATAAAGAACCGCACCGCTGTTGAAATAGGCAGTGTGATAAGCCGCCAATTTGTCCTCGTCATACTTGACAGCAGACATAAAATGCTTCTCTACCAACTCTGGAATTTCTTCCAAAGCTGTGTGAAAATCTGTGAAAACCACGCCTTGGGCTGCCAAATCAGCCGGCAATTGCTCCAGGACAGTCTGAGTTCCCAACTGAACAAGCTTGAGATTGTCATCTAGGGCTGTAAAATCTGGAACACTTGTCAATGGGTCACTCTCTGAAATACGGCCGTCACCCAGATTCCAGCGATGAAACTTAACCCGCTCAATACGCGGCAATTCTAACTGGTCAATCTTATCAAAGGCCTGCTGGCGCAGTTGAAAGAGCCAATCCGGCTCCGCATGTAGCTGTGAAAATTCTTGAATCAATTCTTTAGTCATGTCATTCTCCTATCTTTTATCAAAGTCAAAAGAATGTTTGACTAGGCTTCTTCGGTATAGGTGAAGCCCAACTCTTCAGCCAATTTAGCATATCCTTCTTTCTCCAAGCGGACTGCCAATTCTGGACCGCCAGAAAGAACGACTTTACCATCCATCATGACATGAACCACATCTGGAGTGATATAGTTGAGCAGGCGTTGGTAGTGGGTGATAATCATAGCACCAAAGCCTTCACCGCGCATAGCATTAACCCCTTTGGACACAACCTTAAGAGCATCGATATCTAGACCTGAGTCAATCTCATCCAAGAGTGCAAAAGTTGGCTCAAGCATGAGCAACTGCAGAATTTCATTGCGCTTCTTTTCACCACCGGAGAAACCTTCATTAAGATAACGCTCAGCCATTTCTTCTTTCATGTTGAGCAGTTCCATCTTTTCATCCAGCTTCATGATAAAGTCGCGGACAGAGATTTTTTCCTCGTCTTCCTTACCAGCATTCATAGCTGCACGGAGAAACTCTGCATTAGTAATACCAGGAATTTCACTAGGGTACTGCATAGCCAAGAAGAGTCCCATGCGAGCACGCTCATCAACTTCCAATTCTAAGATATTGACTCCATCAAAAAGCACTTCTCCTTGAGTCACTTCGTAGTTAGGATTGCCCATGATGGCTGCAGACAAGGTGGACTTCCCTGTTCCATTCGGGCCCATAATAGCTGCAACCTCTCCCGTTTTCAGAGTGAGATTCACCCCTTTGAGAATTTTTTTCCCTTCGATTTCAACATGAAGATCTTTGATTTCTAAGACAGACATTTCTTTTTCCTTTCTTTGCTTAGCTGATTTACATACTTTAGTATACCAAAAAAAAGCCCAAAAGGCTTTTATTTTGTTTAGAGCTATTCTTATTTATTCCGCTTTTGACGCCATTTCCGCCGAACTTCCTCTCGGTAGGAGGAGTTGCCAATAAAGCGGAGAATATTGAGTAAAGGAGTACGATTAGGCCCCAAAACTCCGACCAGCTCAGCAAAGAGCTCAACACCCAGAAGTAAGCCAATCATCAAGAGAACACCACCAATTCGACTGGAAACATTCAACAAGAGAGAAATCATGGCAAAGACCAGCGAAATCCCATAGATAACCAGCACTGTCCCTCGGTGAGTCAGTCCCAAGGACAAGAGTCTATGATGGAGATGGTGCTTGTCAGGCGTGTAGAATTTCTGACCAGACAGAGTACGGCGGATAATCGCCAGAAAAGTATCCGTAATCGGCACTCCTAGGATAATCATAGGAGTAACCACCGCAACAGCCGTCGCATTTTTCAGCCCTTGCAAGGACAAGACGGCAATCATAAAGCCAATGAAGAGAGCCCCCGTATCACCAAGATAGATGATAGCTGGATGGTAATTGTAAGGGAAAAAACCCGCAATTGACAAGACCAAGACGAAAATAGTCAAGGTCAGAAAGAGATTGTGCTGGGGCAAAAAGAAGTAAGAAACAATCCCCATCGTAACCAAGGAGATGATGGACACCCCACTCACCAGACCATCCAAACCGTCAATCAAATTAACTGCATTGGTGATAGAAATAATCCACACCACTGTCAAAATATAGGACAGCCAAGGCTCAAAATGCAGGAAAGGTCCGCCAAAAGGAATCTTAAAATCATCCAATCGGAAATCTGTCAACCACCAGATTAGGCTGGCTGCTAGAACAATTCCGCCCATTTTCAGCAGGGGCGATAGTTCTTTGATATCATCGACCAGCCCTGTAAAGGCAATAATCAAACCACCTAGAACGACCGGCCAAACATAATCAAAATAGGTCTGTCCAAAAAAATCTACAGCAACAATCTGCGGCATCAAGAGCAGAGTAGAGATAGAAAAGGCCGCTACAATCGCCAGCCCGCCACTGCTAGGCATTGGCTTTTTATTGATGCGACGAGCATTGGGATAATCTACCGCACCAATCTTAAAGGCTAGGAGCCGAACAAAAGGCGTCAGAATCACCCCGATAAAAAAAGTTCCCAGCAATACCAAGATAAACTTTAAAGGAAAAGTAATCATAGGCATTCAACCTTCTGCAAGCCGGAGACGGCATCTGTCACCAAAAGCAGATGACCGTGCTCCTGCAGCACCGCCCGAGTGATATCTGAGTCATCTGCAAACTCACGCATCTTGGCCAAGAGCCAAGCTGGATAGCGCTCTGGGAAGCCCTCAACGTCTACTAAAATTGTCAAATAATAAGCTGAATCATACTTATAAAGCTCTGATAAGTCAATCTTATAGTCCACCGTCTGGGCAAAGGCCGCAGCAGCCTTAATATCTTCAAAACGCAGGATGTAGTAAATGTAACGCTCTGCATTTTCTGCTGACTGCTCATCAGCCTCCTCTTGAGAAAGCTGCTCCCTTTCCTCTGCTTCGGCTGTTTCCAAAGATTGGACTGCTTCTATGTCTTCCTTACTCTTTTCAAAAATGCTCTTTTCTAGTGTCTTGAGGAATTCATCTGGAGACATATGAGACAGCTCGTCCATGTCTGGCAGATCTGCCAAATCCTCAAAACTCAGATTCTTATCCAATTTAGATTTGGTAACAAAAACATCCACCTTATCTGGCTTAGGCGTCACTCGAAAACTCAGCATACCGCTATCCAAAAAATTATCCGGCATTTCCAACTCATCTAAGATGGTATAGAAAAACTCTTCCGTCTTTTCTTGAGGAACCAAGAAATCGGCCATTTCCATGCCGCGCTCTTCCAAATCTTCCAGCTGAATCGTGATTTTTATGGTCGAATCACTAATCTGTTTCATTTCCATATCTCTACCTCATACACTTCTAGTTCTACTATTATACTAAAAAATCCCCCGTATTTCAAAAAATAGCTAGTATCGGTCTGAAAATGGAAGTTGTTGGAAAGAAAAGATTCCTTACAAGAAAAAAACTCTCAGAAAATTCCGAGAGCTTATTATTTCACTAGATGAGATAGTCAGAGAAACATTAAAATTACCTCTTTTATCCCATCAAGGCTTTGATTGCAGCATAAACCAGAAGCACACCGCCCAGGCCAATCCGATATTTCCCAAAAGCGGTAAAGTCATGCTTTTTGACATA
Organism: uncultured Streptococcus sp.; assembly: GCF_963456385.1. GTDB lineage: Bacteria > Bacillota > Bacilli > Lactobacillales > Streptococcaceae > Streptococcus. Next base: position 20,180 of record NZ_CAUOLF010000022.1, read on the forward strand.
GTCTGTCAGGAAACGAATCACGACTAGGCTGACTCCAAAGGCCACCCCCATGGCAACTAAGAGCAAGAAAATTTGCCCAAATCCCAGACTGTTACCATTCTTGATAAACTTAAGAATTTTCCAGCCACTAGCGCCAAACATAATGGGAATCCCGAGATAGAAAGTGAACTCTGTCACGACAGAACGACTGACACCATTCAAGAGACCGCCGACAATGGTAGCACCAGAACGGCTAGTCCCAGGAAAGAGAGCTAGAACCTGAAAGAGACCAATCTGCAAGGCAGTCTTGTAAGGAAGATGAGCCAAATCTGTCACAGCAGGTTCCTCATGTTCGCGCCTTTCCAGATAGATAAAAGCCGCCCCATAAACAATCAGCATCACTGATACAGAGACCAGATTGTAGAAATGCGCTTCAAACCAATCATCCAAGAATAAGCCGATAACAGCAGCCGGCAAGGCTGCCACGACCACCTTGGCCCAAAGCTGCCAGGTCTTTTGAACCTGACGTGCTGACTTGCCTGGTTTAAAAGGGTTGAGCTTGTCAAAATAGATGACGACAACCGCCAAAATTGCTCCCAGCTGGATAACGACATTAAACATTTCCATAAAGGCTGGACTTTGATTTTTATACTGGATAAAATCTTGAATTAAAATCAGGTGCCCTGTACTAGAAATCGGCAGCCATTCTGTGATTCCTTCGATGATTCCGTAAATAATAGAGATGAAAATTTCAATGATAAACATAGAATACTCCTGAAACAAGGGTCTACTCAAGGAAAGTCACAGTTAAATTCCCAAAGAGTACTAGGTCTTATTATATCACAATTTCAAGGCTAGGAAAAGCCAGTACGATAACTTTGCTGGCTAGCAGAGAGCTTGTCTATTAGAAAGCTCCACCGCCTCCTCCTCCGCCGCCGCCGGAGAACCCACCACCTGAACTTCCACCAGATGAGACAGAGAAATTGCTGGCTGTAGTGGCTACATGCCCGTAGTTTGAGAAGCTGTGCATACTGCTATAGAAGGCATAGTGCAGGTTAGCCTGAACATAGCTGTCCATAGATGGATTTTCCAAGCGAATCTGACGCAGAGCCATGACACGGCTGACACGATCTGCATAGCCAAAGAGGGTCGCATAGACCAAGAGACGGTTCCAAAGGATAATGCCTTCGATTTCTGTCTTGTCCAGATGGGCAATATCTCGCAGCATATTTGAAAAACTTCTCCACAGATAGTAATCATGCGCGCCTTCATCATTCAGGACGCCATCTCGCCAATAAAGCTGTGCCTTGCTAGCAAAAATGCAAATCATAACAAGTCCCACAAGTGCTAAGGGAATATATATCCAGATAAGACTTTCAAAAGCGGCCATATAGACAAACAAAACTCCAAGAGAGAACAGCAAAACAGCACTAGCTAGAATGATGGCAGTAATCAGCAATCCCTTTTCCTGAACTTTAAGAGGCCGGTAGTGACCAAAGAGACCCAAACGCTTAGCTTCAGAGCGCACTTCTTTAGATAAGGAGCGCAAACTGTTAGTAAATAAGGACTTGATATTACTACCAATGTTACGGATATAGGACTCATCTGCAGAAGACTTGTGCTTATAAATATCTTCTGAAATTTGATAGGCTGAAAAGAGATCTTTCACACTTGCTTGGGATTGCTTGTTAAAAGCCATGCCCAGAAAACGTCTCTCAAAGTCCGCCAGCCCATCATAGGTCGCTATTTGCAGAACAGGATTTTCAGCATCTCCCTGCAGGAGGAGATTGCCCCTATCCAGCAAGTCTAATAAAGTCGCCTGAACCATGTTTTCAAAGTTCAGCACTGCCTTGCCGCCCCTAGTCGGATCGACATCCTCCATGTCTACCGCGTAAATATTTTCCGCCAAGACAAGAGGAGCCAAGTCCTGAGGAGCCTCATATAGACGGGCATTCTTGGGATAAGACTGCTTAGGCTTAATCTTCTGGGTAAAGACAAAATAAAGAATAGCCGCTGCAAGGATGGCACATATAAGCAGCAAGGGTATATAAATTTCTCCTAGCTGCCGGTAAAAGACCGTCTTGCGGGCAATCTTTTCTTCTTGAGCTTTAAAGGTTGGCAAGTAGTCGCTCTCATCTTCATTCTGGGACACAAGAGAGACCGCTTGTCGATCCCAATAGCCGTGGAGCTCGACATTATCGCCCGAGCCAATTCCATTGAGTTTGACCAGATAGTCAGTGCCATCCTTATCCACTAAAGGCTGGGTACCAAAGTAGCCACTATGAGCAAAGAGCTCACTCTTATCTGGATTGCTCAAGCCAGAAACTGTCAAGACGACCTCATCTATCCCCTGATCCCAGTCGCTGATAGGAGTCCAGTTGAGCTCAGCAATATCCCTGTGAAGAAAAAGGAGATTTCTCAACTGCCAGGTCACAGTGACTATGACTCGGTCACCATCGTAGCCTGAATTATAGATTTTGACCTCATAGCCATCTCCCAAGTCTCTGACTTGGGGGTTAATGTCCATATCTGGATCACCATTGGTCAGAACCGAGACCGTTGGATTCCCATCAATGGCAAAGCCATTGGGCATCTTTCCAGCTGAGCCCAGCGAAACAATCTGACCGTTATAGTCGTCATTAAACGTGTAGGTCACTTTCTCTGTGTAGGTGGCTGTATTGTCCTCACGCAAGGCCAGATCGCCTTGATAGGATTCAATATCATAGTCAACAGCCGAGACAACCCGACCAAAACAAAGGCAGGAAAACAAAACCAACAGAAGATAAAAATATCGTTTCATACTCAACCTCTCTTTACAGATATTTTGTTCTATTATATCATTTTTATCAAGTAAGGGCTTACTAGGATTGAAAAGAACGGTAATTTTCGATAGAATAGGAAGAACTATTATTAGATAAGCAGGAGAAACCCATGAAGAAATTATTACTCACTTTATTTACAGCCCTCCTGGTCGCCTTAGGAACGGTCCAAGTTATCCAAGCCGATGACTACCTGAGGATCGGTATGGAAGCAGCCTACGCTCCCTTCAACTGGACTCAGGATGATGATTCCAACGGTGCTGTAAAAATCGAAGAAACCAACCAATATGCCAATGGATACGATGTGCAGATTGCCAAAAAAATTGCTCAAGAGATGGGCAAGGAACCTCTGGTTGTCAAAACTTCCTGGAACGGCTTAATTCCTGCTCTGACTTCTGGCAAAATTGACATGATTATTGCGGGTATGAGCCCAACTGCCGAGCGGAAAAAGGAAATCGCCTTTTCCAACAGTTACTACACCAGCGAACCAGTTCTCCTAGTTCGTAAAGATGGAAAATATGCATCCGCTAAGACTCTAGAAGACTTCAAAGACGCTAAAGTCACTTCCCAGCAAGGAGTTTATCTCTACAATCTCATTGACCAGCTGCCTGGCGCCAAAAAAGAAACAGCTATGGGCGATTTTGCTCAGATGCGTCAAGCCTTAGAATCCGGGGTTATTGATGGCTATATCTCTGAGCGGCCAGAAGCCTTGACTGCCGAGACTGCCAACTCCAACTTCAAAATGATTCAGTTTGAGAAAGGCTTTGAAGTCGGCGAAGAAGATGCTTCCATTGCTATTGGTATGCGCAAGGATGACAATCGTATCGAGCAAGCTAATGCTGCTATTGCTAAGATTTCTACTAATGATCAAGTCAAGCTGATGGATGAGATGATTCAGAAACAGCCTGTTGATACGGATAGTGAAGCAGCTAAGGAATCATTCTTCAGTCAAGTAGCTAAGATTCTAGCTGAAAACTGGCCGCAATTCCTACGCGGAGCTGGTTTAACCTTGCTCATTTCTATAACAGGGACCATCGCAGGTCTCATCATCGGACTGCTAATTGGCGTTTATCGGACGGCACCAGCTTCTAAGAATAAACTCTTAGCATCACTGCAAAAAATCTTCGGCTGGTTCTTAAATGTCTATATTGAGATTTTCCGCGGAACTCCCATGATTGTTCAGTCCATGGTTATCTACTACGGAACTGCCCAGGCTTTTGGAATTTCTATCGACCGGACTATCGCTGCCATTTTCATCGTCTCCATCAACACCGGAGCTTATATGAGCGAGATTGTCCGCGGTGGTATCTTTGCCGTTGATAAGGGGCAATTCGAGGCCGCAACAGCACTGGGTATGACTCACAGCCAGACCATGCGCAAGATTGTACTGCCTCAGGTTGTCCGCAATATTCTGCCCGCAACTGGTAATGAATTTGTCATCAACATCAAGGATACATCCGTGTTGAATGTTATCTCGGTGGTTGAGCTTTATTTCTCTGGAAATACCATCGCTACCCAAACCTACCAATACTTCCAAACCTTTACCATCATCGCTGTAATCTACTTTGTCCTGACATTCAGCGTGACACGCATCCTGCGCTATGTTGAAAAACGCTTTGACACAGATAACTACACGACAGGTGCCAATCAAATGCAGACAGGAGAAGTGAAATCATGACAGAAACTATTCTAGAAATTAAAAACCTCAAAAAGTCCTACGGTGAAAACCAAGTCCTCAAGGACATCTCCCTCACTGTTCATAAAGGAGAAGTGATTTCCATCATCGGCAGCTCTGGTAGCGGAAAGTCAACCTTCCTGCGCTCCATCAACCTTCTGGAAACACCAACTGGCGGACAGATTTTCTATCGCGGCAAGAATGTCCTGGACGAGAATTACGACTTGACCCATTACCGTGAAAAGCTGGGCATGGTCTTTCAGTCTTTCAATCTCTTTGAAAATCTTAATGTTCTGGAAAATACCATCGTCGCTCAGACAACCGTTTTGAAAAAAGAGCGGTCAGAAGCCGAAAAAATTGCCAAAGAAAACCTCAACAAGGTTGGAATGGGCGAGCAATACTGGCAGGCTAAGCCTAAGCAACTCTCAGGCGGTCAGAAGCAGCGAGTCGCTATTGCCCGCGCCCTCTCCATGAATCCTGATGCTATCCTCTTTGACGAGCCGACTTCAGCCCTCGACCCTGAAATGGTTGGTGAAGTTCTGAAAATCATGAAAGAACTGGCTCAGGAAGGGCTGACTATGATAGTCGTAACCCACGAGATGGAATTTGCCCGTGATGTCTCCAGCCGTGTCATCTTTATGGATAAAGGCGTCATTGCTGAATCTGGCAGTCCGCAGGATATCTTCACAAATCCAAAAGAAGAAAGAACCAAAGAATTCTTGCAACGCTTCCTCAGCTAAATTACTTCTATTTTCAAAAATAAAAAAGAATCTGGAACTAAATCCAGATTCCTTTTTTATTTAATGAGCAATATCAGTTGCACGATTTTGAAGTTTAGTCTTCAAATTTTTCATGGTTTTTGTCGTAGAAATCAATCAAGCCAAGAGCTGTTTCAAAAGAGATATTTTTCACTTTTGCACGTCCTTGAGCAAGAGCAATGATAGACATTTCACGTGCATTTGTTTCTTTACTAATACGGTAACCGGTGATCTTCTTATCACGTACCCAACTAACAACAGATTCTACTTTCTCGAAATTAGATTTAGCCATTTCTTACTCCTCTCTATTCTAGCTACATCAACTACTATAATTGTTTTTATACAGTTTGTCAACTTAAACAAACCAAATTCGAACAAATTAAATAATTCTGAATTTTCTTTACTTAGCTTTGAGGGCTGAAAGTATCTGAGTCCGAATACTTTCGACTCCTTCTGGATTTGCTGGAAGGAAGATGGTATTATTACCCGAACTATCTGCAAAATTATTCAGCGTATCTAGGTACTGGTTGGTCAAAAGAATAGACATAATCTGCTCTTCTGTCAACTCAATATTGGCTCCCTTCAATTCCTTGATAGAGTCTGCCAAACCATCCACAATAGCTTTCCGCTGCTCGGCAATACCAACACCATGCAGGCGGTCTTTCTCAGCTTCTGCAGAAGCAGCTGTCACAATCTTAATCTTATCCGCTTCAGCCAATTCCTGAGCAGCCACGCGCTTACGCTGCGCCGCATTGATTTCGTTCATAGACTGTTTAACTTCAGCATCCGGCTCAACCTTGGTAATCAGAGTTTTGACAATAATGTAACCATAGGTCGACATTTCTTCTGCCACCTGCTTTTGGACCTCTAGGGCAATTTCGTCCTTCTTTTCAAAGAGCTCATCCAAGGTCAGTTTTGGAACGGAGGAACGAAGGGCATCTTCAATATAGGACTTAATCTGTGCTTCTGGCCGCATAAGTTTGTAATAAGCGTCAATCACGTTGTTTTCATTTACACGATACTGGGTCGCAACATTCATAGTTACGAAAACATTATCCTGTGTCTTGGTCTCAACGATAATCTCGCTCTGCAGCAAACGCAGCTGAACGCGAGCCGCTATCTTGTCAATCCCTAAAGGAAGGCGGAAATTGATACCGCTGCTGCTGGTTTTGTGATAGCGTCCAAAACGCTCAATGATTGCCACAGATTGCTGACGAACCACATAGACTGCACTAAGCAGCAAGAATATAAAGATTACAATCAATATAATAAAGAAAAATGGAATAAAAAACATGTTCAAGCCTCCTTGATTCACTATAGTATATTCTAACATATTTAATTTGCAGTTTCAAACGAAAGCATACAAATTAGGCTAAAATATATTTATAATTAGACAAGCATATTGTAGAGTGTTTCATTCCCGTTCAGATTGATAAAGGACGGATCGAACTGCTCAATACGGTTAATCAAAGAAGCATAATCATGCTTATCTGCCAGTGAAATACCAATCAAAACTGGTCCCGTTCCCTTGCTTGCCCGCTTGATATATTCAAAACGAGTAATATCGTCATTGGGTCCTAAAATATCATTTACGAATTCACGCAAGGCACCTGGACGCTGCGGGAAGTTAACCACAAAATAGTGCTTAATACCATCATAAATAAGCGCCCGTTCTTCCATCTCTGGCATACGGTTGATGTCATTATTACCACCTGAGATAATGCAACAGATAGTTTTCCCCTTGATGTACTCGCTCAGAACTTCCAAAGCAGCAACACTTGCAGCACCAGCTGGCTCTGCGACAATCCCTTGCTTGGAGTATAGGTCAATGATGGTCTCTGAAATAAGCCCTTCATCTACACCGATAAGATTTTGAACATTCTTTTGTGTAACCTCATAGGTTGACGCACCGACCTTCTGAACTGCGATGCCGTCAGCAAATTTGTCGATTTCTTTAAGCTTGACCGGACCTCCAGCTTCAAAAGCTGCTTTCATACTGCGGGCACCGTTGGCTTCCACACCAATAACTTCGATAGCTGGTTGACTTTCTTTGATATAGGTTGAGACTCCTGATATCAGTCCACCGCCGCCAACTGGTACTAAAACTGCATCAAAATCGATTGCTTCTCTCTTGGCCTCGTCTAAAATTTCATAAGCCACTGTTCCTTGACCAGCTTGGACATCATCATTGTCAAAAGGATCGATAAAGGTGCGATTTTCAGCCTTAGTATAGTCAAGCGCTGCCTTAGCCGAAGCATCGAAGGTGTCTCCAACCAGCTTGATATCCACAAATTCACCGCCAAAGAAGCGAACCTGACCAATCTTCTGCTGAGGGGTCGTTATGGGCATAAAAATAGTTGCTGGAATTTTCATTTCCTTACAAGTATAGGCCACTCCTTGGGCGTGATTTCCCGCAGAAGCACAGACAACCCCACGCTGGCGCTCCTCTTCATTAAGTTGAGAAATGGCATAATAAGCCCCGCGGAGTTTAAAAGAGCGTACCCGCTGCATATTTTCCTTCTTCAGGTAAATCTTGGCCTGGTACTTCTCCGACAAATAATGGTCGTAGTCAAGCGGAGTATTGACAACCACATCTTTTAACACTTTATGAGCATGCGTGATATCTTTTGCTCTGAGCATGTTTCTTCCTTCCCTATTCTTCCAGTTTATTCTCTATCAAGCAAAACAAGGGGCTGGGAATTCGCATTCCAACCCCTAATGTCTTATATGCTCTTTATCTTAATTGTAAATCTTGAAAGCATCGTCGTCGTTTTTACCAACGAATGGCATTGCTTTACGCAATTCTGCACCGACCTTTTCAATCTCCAGATTAGCAGCTTGCTCACGGTAAGCAGTGAGTTTTGGACGACCAGCCTTGTAGTCATTTACAAAGTCATTTGCAAATTTACCGTTTTGGATATCAGCCAAGACCGCCTTCATGTTTTCTTTGACTTGCTCAGTAATCACGCGCGGACCAGATACATAGTCACCATATTCGGCTGTATTTGAGATAGATTGACGCATCTTCTTGAAGCCACCTTCATAGATTAAGTCCACAATCAGTTTCATTTCGTGCAGCACTTCAAAGTAAGCCAATTCTGGTGCATAGCCAGCTTCAGTCAGAACTTCAAATCCTGCTTCAATCAGGGCAGTCAAACCACCGCAGAGAACAGCTTGTTCACCAAAGAGATCTTCTTCTGTTTCTTCTTTATAAGTTGTTTCAAGCAAACCAACACGAGCTGAACCAACACCTTTACACCAGTCCATTGCGATGTCTTTTGCATTTCCAGTAGCGTCTTGGTAAACTGCATAGAGAGCTGGTACACCAAAACCTTCTTCGAAAGTACGGCGAACCAAGTGACCAGGACCTTTCGGCGCACACATGAAGACATCTACATCAGCAGGAACTTTGATAAATTCAAAATGGATGTTGAAACCATGAGCAAACCCAACAGCATTGCCAGCTTCCAAGTTTGGAGCGATTTCTGCTTCATAGAGATCTTGTTGGATTTCATCTGGAGCCAAAATCATGATAACATCAGCCAATTTAGCCGCTTCTGCTACTGTATAAGTATCAAAGCCATCTTCTTTAGCCTTGTCAAATGACTTACCAGGACGAACACCGATAATCACATCGTGGCCTGTATCACGCAAGTTTTGCGCATGGGCATGACCTTGTGAACCATAGCCGATTACGGCAATTTTCTTACCATCAAGTGCTGCTACTTTCACATCTTTTTCGTATTCCATTGTTACTGCCATAAGTTTTACTCTCTTTTCTATTTTTATTGCCTGTTAGGCGGTTTTAACAAATTAAAGGTTTGATTTAATCTCGGGTAAAGCCTGTCGCTCCAGTCCGAGCAATATTTTTGATACCATACGGGCGGATGACCCGAAGCAGAGCCTCACTCTTCTCCGCGTCACCAGTCATCTGAACGGTAATGGAGCTAGGTGCTACATCTACAACTGTTGCCCGGAATGGCTGGATAATAGATAGAATCTCTGCCCGCTTATCAGCTGGAGCCGAGACCTTAACCAGAATCACTTCACGCTCCAAGTGAGGGCGGTCTGTGATATCTCGAACCCGAATCACATCAATCTGACGATTGAGCTGCTTGATAATCTGCTCAACCTCTGCCAATGAAGCCACATCAATGATGATGGTAATGCGGGAGACCTCCGGATTTTCCGTCGTTCCAACTGAGATACTCTCAATATTAACCTGACGTCTGGAAAGGACTCCCGTGAAGCGGTTTAGAACACCCGAACGGTTTTGGAGTTTAGCTGTCAACATTCTACGCATGGAACTTCACCCCCAACATCTCATGATTGCTCTTGCCGGCCGGCACCATTGGAAGAACGTGCTCCTTGCGAGAGATATCCACCTCGATAAACATTGGTATATCTTCCTTCAGCACTTCCAAATCCTGGACAATAGTCTCCGGATCGTCAAATTTATAGGATTTAACACCATAGGCCTGAGCCATGAGCTGGAAATCTGGCAAAGTTTCAAAGACTGACTCAGAGGTACGACCATCATAGAAAGCTTCCTGCCACTGGCGCACCATGCCTAACGAATGATTGTTAAGCATGATGACCTTAATCGGAATCTTATAGATATTGAGAATAGCCATCTCTTGGTTCGTCATCTGATAGCCACCGTCTCCGACAAAGAGCACTACTTCCTTATCCGGATTGGCAATCTTAGCCCCAATCGCTGCTGGAACACCGAAGCCCATGGTTCCTAGACCACCAGACGTTACCAGTTGACGCTCGTTTTTATAAGGATAATATTGGGCGGCCCACATCTGGTGCTGACCGACGTCTGTTACGACGATGGCATCACCCTTGGTTAGCTCACCAACGCGCTCAATGACAGCCTGAGGCTGTACGACACGTTCTTTCTTATCATATGAGCGGACCCGTTCCTTATCCTGCGTTACTTTTTCAATCCACTTGCTGGTATTGTTATGCACCTGCTCTTCATTCAACAGCATCTGCAGGGCTTTCTTAGCATCCCCTACGATAGGAATGTCTACACTGATAATTTTTCCAATTTCCGCTGGATCAATATCAATATGTGCTACTTTAGCATTCTTGGCAAAAGTTTTCGGATTACCAGTCAGACGGTCATCAAAGCGGCAGCCGATACTAATCATAAAGTCGGCCTCAGTCATGGCAATATTAGCCGCAAAAGAACCGTGCATCCCACCCATACCTAAGAACAAAGGATGGTCTGTCGCAATGGTCCCCTGCCCCAACAAGGTAGTGACTACTGGAATCTGATACCGCTCCGCAAAAGCAACCAATTCCTCTGCTGCCTCGGCATAACTAATACCGCCTCCTGAAAGCAGAACCGGCTTTTTAGCCTTAGAAATATGCTTGATAATTTTCTTAATTTGCAATTCATTAGGCTCAATAGTCGGCTGATAGCTCGGCAAATGCAACTTGCTGTCATAGATAAAGTCCGTTTCCAAAGCCGAGACATCCTTAGGCAAATCAATAACGACCGGTCCAGGACGACCTGTCGTCGCAATGTGAATAGCTTCTGTAATAATACGCGGAATTTCTGCCGTCTCCCGAACCTGATAATTGTACTTGGTAATAGGAGTCGTAATCCCAACAATATCCGCTTCCTGAAAGGCATCTTTACCGATTCCAGCCTTGGCCACCTGACCAGTAAAGACTAAAAGGGGGACGCTATCACTCATGGCATCGGCAATGCCGGTAATGGCATTAGTCGCTCCCGGACCGCTAGTCACAACTGCAACTCCGATTTTCCCAGTAGACTTAGCATAGCCTTCTGCTTCGTGAACACAGCCTTGCTCATGGCGGCCTAGGATGTGACGGATGCCTTCAAAACTATAAATAGCATCATAAAGCGGCAGTACAGCGCCGCCGGGATAGCCAAAAATCGTATCAACACCAAGATTTTTCAAGGTTTCCAACACAAGCTCTGAGCCTGTCTTAGGAGTTTCTAATTTGATTTTCTCCATTCTTCCCCTTTCATTTATTTACAATTTTCTAAAAATTCAAAAAGCTTTCTACTATGATAACATTTTTGAAAAAAATTGCAAGCCGCTAGTTAATTTTTTTCTTGTTTTTTTATCTAAATCCGAATGTTTTTCAAACAAAAGATAAAAAGCCAGAACTATATCTATAGTACTGACTTTTCATTAGAATTATTAGCTCTCAAATGTTCCGTTTATGGGAAAGCTACCGCTCCTCATCTTTTCTACAAAACTGAGTATGCCAGCTATAACCAGCCTTTCTCTTGCCCGATTCGGACGGCTTCTGTTCGATTTTCAGCATCTAGCTTGGTCAAAATAGCAGACATATAGTTACGAACCGTTCCATTTGACAGGTAGAGTTTTTCAGCAATTTCTTTATTGGACAGACCAGTCGCCGCAGCTTGCAGGACTAGCCTCTCCTGCTGAGAGAGAGGGTTCCTACTGGTCATTAGCACCTCCATCAATTCCGGCGAATATTCCTTTTGCCCATCTAGAACGGTATGGATGGTCTTCATCAAATCCGCAATGCTACGCTCTTTGAGCACGTAAGCATCTACATCCGCCTTAACAGCTCGCTCAAAGTAGCCCGGTCGCTTGAAGGTTGTGACGATGATGACCTTGATGTTGGGTCGATTGGCCTTGACCCATTCGAGAACGTCTAGGCCGGTTTGGTGGGGCATTTCCACGTCCAAAATAGCTACATCAACAGTTTCTGAGCTAAGACAGTCAATAGCCTTCTGCCCATCTGAGGCCTGATAGACTTCTTCGACATCTGGCTGCAGCTGCAAGAGCTGAGCTAAGGCATCTCTCAGCATACTTTGATCTTCTGCTAACAAAAGTTTCATGCTTCCTTCCCTCCGTATGGCAACTCAATCCGAATCCATGTTGGATCTTGGCTGCTAAGAATCTCAAGCCTTCCTGACAAGGCGGACAGTCGCTCTCGAATACTATGCAACTCCCGACCGGTCAGCTTCTGAAAACCACAGCCATCATCCTGAATGTCTAAAACAAGTTTTTCCTCATTCTTTACCAAAGAAAAATTGCTCTTTTTAGCCTTGGCATGCTTGATGATATTGGTCGCTGCCTCCAGCAAAATCATACTGATTGTTGACTGCTGACTTGGTGGGACACTAGCAACATTGAGTTGGTTATTTATCTCGACCTGAACGCCACTCATCTCCAGCATGGCTCGAATGGTCACTAGTTCCTCGTCCAGCGTCCGATTCTTTAGATCATTAATAATCCGCCGAACATCAGCCATTGATTTCTTACTAATTTCTTGCACTTCCTGCAGTTCTTTTGCTGCCTTGTCATAGGCTTCCATCTGCAAAAACTGCTGAGCCAGCTCCGCTTTAACACTGAGCATGGCAAAGGTGTGTCCTAGACTATCATGTAAGTCTCGGCCAATCCGATTGCGCTCATTTTCTGCTAGAAAGAGATTCAGCTGGGCATTTTGTTTGGTCTTTTCTTCCTTGATTCGCTCCGTCGTCTGAATCCGATGGAGACCAAAGGTCAAGCCATCCGAAAAGAGAAAAGTGACAATAAAGAAGAGTAGTTCTGCTGGACCAACATTACCCATCAAATAATTAGTCAGCACAATAGCAGGCTGCAAATCAATAAAGGTCCAAAAACGCCAGGATTTAAACGAGACATCATCCAGCTCATAAATCAGCAGATTAGATAGATAAAAAATATACCAGGTAAATCCTGTATTTAACCAGACAGAACTATAGTATATGTAAGCAACCAAAAAACACCAAGAAAAAAATTGAATAAGGCGATGGTTACTTAGCAAAACAGCATAGTAAGCCACAACAAAAATAGCTGTCCAGAGCAAGAGGAAAAGCGGGTATTCCCCGCTGATTACTCCCGCCACTGGAAAGATGATAAAGACCAGCGCAATATGAAACATATAGTGAACTTGTTTAAGTTTTTCCCACATGCTTTTATTTTACCTCAATTCGCTTTTTGAGCTGCAGCACAAGTATGCTAACCAAAACCGTATAAATCAGAACAATCAAAGCTGCCTTGCCATTGAACTGATGGTGTTCTAGATAAGAAGACACAACCTGCATCAGTTGATAACTTGGCGTCAGCTTACCGATTGGTTGGAGCCATTTTGGAAACATAGTCAGAGGGAACCACAGACCGCCCAGAACAGCCAGTGCCATATAGACGATATTGCCCACTACAGACATGAGCTGAGCACTTGGCAAGAGACTGACCAATACCCCCATGGCAATAAAGACCACACTTCCTACCAGAAGGATCAAGGCAATAAGAAACCAGTCCACCATTGGCAGATTAACCCCGCGAACAAAATGCCCAATCGAGAAGACTACGATGATAGAAAGCATAAAAGTCAACAGCGTACTGCAAAGCTTTGATATATAATATTTTACCATAGAAATCGGCGAGTGCTGAATCATTTTTTGCCAGTTATTATTTTTATCAGACTGCAAAGTGCTTGGAATGCTAAAGAAAGCACTAGACATGATACTAAAAAGAGTCATAGAGAAGAGGTAGCCTCGAAGCACATGTTCAGGCGTATCACTTCCAGACATCATTCCTGAGAAAATCAGGTAAAATACGCTGGGCAGACCAATAGACAAGAGATAATAAGCAGCCTGCCGCTTCATTAAAATCAACTCAATCTTCATAAGACTTGCCATATTTTTCATGATTACTCTCCTATTCTTGTGTCGTTTCAAAAATACTATCCAAGAGGGTACGGTTACGTACTTCAATCTCTTCGATTGTACAGCCGTTTTCCTGAAGAACCTGCCAGACCTGTCCAGCATCCCTAGTAGCAAAAGATAAAGCCTTTTGCTTGATTTCTAAATCAGTCACATTATCCAGTTTTTCCAGCACAGACTGATAAGTCAGCGGCAAGGTAAAGTGTTTTTCCTGCTCCTCACTGCGCATGGCATAAGGCGTTGTATCGCGAATCAACTCGCCCTTGTGCAGCACCAAAATCCGGTCTGCCGTATGCTCAACTTCTTCGATATAGTGAGAGGAGTAAACAATGGTCACTCCCTGCTGCTTGAGCTGATTAACAATTTCCCAGAAATGCTGACGAGTAGAGGTGTCCATAGCTGAAGTTGGTTCGTCCAAGAACAGAATCTTAGGACGGCCAATCAGACTCAGAACAAAAGAGAAGAGACGCTTTTGTCCACCAGACAGCTTGCTGGCCAACTGATTCTTTTGCTTGTCTGTAAATTGCAGCAAGTCATCAATTTCTTGATTGGACAAACTATTTGGATAAATAGCTTGGAAGAACGCCAAGAGTTCCTTGACCTTCAAATCCTCCACCACTGTATTTTCCTGTGGTAAAATCGCTACAGACTGCTTGAGATGATTGTCAGTTGGTTTGAGCCCCTGAATCCTTGCTTCACCAGCTGTCAGAAACTTATCGCCCAACAAACAATCCATGAGAGTCGTTTTACCTGCTCCGTTGGGGCCAATCAAGGCCACACAGTCACCTTGGGAGATTTCAAACGAAATATCCTTTAAAATCTCTTTACCATGAATGCTTTTTGAAAGCTTCTTTACTTCAATCAGTTCCATTTTACTCCTCCTTTGATTCGATAAAGCGCATGTGCATCTTTCCTTTATTTTTCCAAAGCCGGAAGAAGAATAAAGACCAAATGCTTTTTGAATTCTTACAGCAACCTTTTATCATTTTGTTAACTATATTATAAGGCAAAGAAATTTTTCCTACTAGTTGATTTTGTCACCAGCTGACATGACAAATGTCACTATTCCGCTTTTAGAGCACAAAGCCAGCAAATATTGGAATAATCTGTCTATCTCCCTTCTGCATGAAGACACAAAAAAAGCCGGCCCCCTCGTTGAGAGGAACCGACTAGTTGTATGTCTGTTGCAATTTAGATAGAAACTGGAATTAAAGCAGCCTAATCTAAAAAATTTTTCAATAAACTAGCTACTCAATCTGTAAGATGAGGCGACCAACGCTTTTAAACTTTAGCTCTGTACCTCTTCTTTGAGACCATTGAGCTTCAGACTCAGAATAAACATCTCAGGTGTAATATCCTTAATATCCTTCAGTCCAAAACCTTGGAAGAAACTGTTCTTTTCCACCTCTTCGACATTGACCTTTTGCAAATCAATTTCAATCAAGGTCTGCAATTTCTTCTCTGCTGTAACTGAATAATCAATATTGACACCTTCCAGACTCTTAGCTGCTACATAGTTTGAATCAGACTGCATTCCTTCACGAATGATAGTCGTCATCTCCTCTGGAGTCAAAGTAGCTGATGCCGCACTAGCTTCTTCTGGCAAGGAAGTGAGCAATTCCATACGAAGATTCAAGATTTTCTTGCCCTGATAGGTAATTGTATCACGATGATGGATTCCTTCAATGTCTCCAACCAAGGTTTTAGAGACAATCTCTGTACTTTCAGAAGAAGAACTGGATGACTTGCTAGAGCTGGAGCTAGAGCTGGATTTAGTCCGCCTAGAAGAAGCTGCTGATTCAGAAGAATGTCTAGGACGATGCTTGCTGAAGCTAGGAAGCACACAGCCCGTCAAGAGTACCGAAGCAGAAATAACAAGAATGAAAAATTTTTTCATAGTTCACCTTTTTTTACTTTTTATTTGTTACAGTATAACATAATACCAGTTTCTTGTCTAAGTATTTTCTACAAAATGACAAAAGGCAACCTTTCGATTGCCTTTTTATACTATTCAACACTAAAAATATATGGATAAACCGGCTGACTGCCCTGATGAATTTCTACTTCGACATCCTCGAATTGTTCCATCAAATCTTGAGCAAGACTGCTAGCCAACTCTTCGCTGCCGTCTTCACCGAT
The DNA here is from genome assembly GCF_963456385.1 of uncultured Streptococcus sp. Lineage (GTDB taxonomy): Bacteria > Bacillota > Bacilli > Lactobacillales > Streptococcaceae > Streptococcus. The sequence continues at coordinate 36,257 of NZ_CAUOLF010000022.1, forward strand.
ATAGATAGAGACAATCTCGCTGTCTTCATTGAGCATCTTGCTGAACGTTTCTTTCAAAGCTGTCAGCATATCTGGATTAGAAACAACAATCTTGCCATCCACCATACCGAGGTTGTCATTCTCATGAATTTCCAAGCCATCAATCGTCGTATCACGAACCGCAGTCGTCACGCTGCCGCTGACTACTTCTGCCAAGGCTGCAGTCATACGCTCTTGGTTTTCCTCAATAGTCTTGCTGCCATCAAAAGCTAGGAGACTGGTCAAACCTTGAGGGATCGTGCGAGTCTCAATAACAGCTGCAGGCTGTTCAATCACTTCTGCTGCTGATTGGGCTGCCATGAAGATGTTTTTATTGTTTGGCAAGATAATAATATTACGAGCATTGACTTGCTCCACAGCTTTGATGAAGTCTTCTGTTGATGGGTTCATAGTTTGACCGCCAGAGATGATATAGTCAACTCCCTGAGCCTTAAAGATTTCAGCCAGACCATCACCAGCCACTACAGCAATAATCGCAAATTCTTTTTCTTGAGCCGGCTTAGCTGAGCGCTCTTCCTTTTCAACCTGTGCTTCGTGCTGGTTGCGCATATTGTCAACCTTGACCTTGACCAAACTACCATACTTGAGACCTTCCTGCATAACCAGTCCTGGATCTTCGGTATGGACATGGACTTTGACGATTTCATCATCGTTGACTACCAACAGGGAATCTCCCAAATCATTGAGGTAGTTGCGAAATTCATCATAATCAAAGTCTTTTACATAGGTTGGACCTGTCTTGAGAGCCACCATGATTTCTGTACAGTAGCCGTAAGTGATGTCCTCTGTTGCCACATGGCCAGCTACAGACTTATGATGCTCAGCATTGATCATCTCAGACATGGTCGCAGGTGTCGCCACAAAGTCCTCAGATGCGATATATTCGCCTGTAAGTGCAGACAAGAAGCCTTCGTAGATAAAGACCAACCCTTGACCGCCAGAGTCCACAACGCCGACTTCTTTCAGAACCGGCAGCATATCCGGTGTCTTAGCCAAAGCAGCCTTTGCTCCTTCAAGAGCTGCTTTCATAACTTCTACAGCATCATTAGTGACTTCAGCTTTCTTCTTGGCTCCGATAGCCGCACCGCGGGAAACAGTCAAAATCGTTCCCTCAACCGGCTTCATAACTGCCTTGTAAGCCACTTCTACACCAGACTGAAAGGCCAGAGCTAGATCTTCACCAGTCAGCTCTTCATGCTCTTTCACACTTTGAGAAAAACCGCGGAAAAGCTGGGAAGTGATAACTCCTGAGTTACCACGCGCGCCCATCAAAAGGCCTTTCGCAAAGATACCCGCCGCTTCGCCAACTGTTGAAGCAGACTTATCTGACACTTCCTTGGCACCATTTTCAATGGTCATGCCCATGTTGGTCCCTGTATCGCCATCTGGAACCGGGAAGACATTCAAAGAGTTTACATATTCAGCCTGTTTATTTAAGCGAGTAGATGCCGCCTGCACCATTTCTTGAAATAAACTAGTAGTAATATTTGCCACGATTATTCTCCTACGACTTTAATATTTTGGATATAAACATTCACTGCATGGGCAGTAATTCCGAGCTTGTTTTCCAAACTGAATTTAACACGCTCTTGGATGTTTTTGGAAACTTCGCTGATTTTGACTCCATAGCTTAACACAGTGTAGACATCAACTGCGATATCACCTTCATCAGTCGCTTTCACAACCACGCCCTTAGCATAGTTTTCTTTTCCTAAAAGGGCTTGAAAATTATCCTTGATTGCATTTTTGCTGGCCATGCCAACTACACCAAAAATTTCAGTCGCTGCACCGCCGACGATTGTCGCAATCACATCATCAGTCAGCTCAATTTGACCATCTTTTGTATTAATTTTCACAGTCATAATTTGTACCTCAAAAGTATTTTATAGTTTATTCTACCATATTTTATACAGGGTGTAAAAGAGGAAGGGTCTAAATCAACTGTCTAGGCGGAAATTTACAAGCAAAAAAGGACGGAAAATTTCCATCCTTTTAAATAAAAATTAAACGCGTTCAACTTTACCTGATTTAAGGGCACGAGCTGAAGCCCAAACTTTTTTAGGTTTACCGTCAATCAAAACAGTAACTTTTTGAAGATTTGGTTTAACAGCGCGTTTTGTTTGGTTCATCGCGTGAGAGCGGTTGTTTCCTGATACAGTCTTACGACCAGTAAAGTAACATACTTTAGCCATTATCGTGTTTCCTCCTATTAGATCTAATATTACGGATGTGCTAGCACCACATACCTTCCTATATTACCAAAAAACTTGACGTTTGACAAGTACATTTGTCCAAAGTTTCGAAATTAATCCGTTTTCCTAAACATAGCTAATCTTCAAAGAACCGAAAGCTACGTTGCCTTTGACATAGAGAGTTTTTCTCTTTTCATTGACATTGCGGGGATTGTAGACAGAGCCAAAGGCATTATCTACATCCAGCTCTACACGCCAGTCGCTGGGCACATAAAGCATCACACTGCCAAAAGACAGATCCACTTCAAAAGTTGCTGAGTCCCCTTCGATAGTCGCATTATCAAAATAAACCGATGCACTGCCAAAAGCACAGTCTAACTTTTCATAGGTGAAGTTATCTGAGTTGATATAGCGCGTGCCGCTGCCAAAAGCAATATCATCTTTTGAGGAAGAAGAGGCAGTTGAGAAGATACGCCCCTTAAAAATGCGCCGGGGCTTGAAAATCATATTGAGACCGATGCAAGCCAGAATACCACCCAAAACCAAGGTTCCTGTTGAAATAGCTAAAAAGTGGTAAACGGCATTGGCAATAATCAGCGCAATAACTGCCATGATCAGCCCAGTGCCAAAGTCTCTTTCTAAGAAATTTTCCAAGGCGAAATAGGCAAACATTGCAACTACTAGCATGGGCCAAATATTAAAATTGAAGGCAGGAATCCCAAAATTCCCCTGCAGCAGAACCCAAGCTGCCAAGACTAAAAAGCCGATTCCAAAAATTGTTTTTTTCATGAAAATTACCTCGTTTCGTTTAACTTTTCTTTTAAAATTTGATAGTAGTGTCGGGAAACGTGCACTTGTTTATGTGTGTCATAAAATTGGATAGTACTGGTTCCCGAAAATGATTTATCCAAAGCGTAAATAGCCTTGGCATTGGCAATAGTAGACTTTGAAATGCGACAGAAATATGCCGGAAGTCTCTCTTCTAATTCGTATAGCTTCAATTTGACTTCATAAGCATCATCCCTGCTATGAGCATAAATTTTGGTAGCATCCGTTTCAAAAAATAAAATATTCTTCAAATCGACAAAATATTCACTTGTATCCTTATAGAAAGCTATCGGTTGACGGTTGGCTTGTTCAAGAGCTGCTTGAATCCGAGCCACCTCTTCACCATATTGAGCCGTTCGGATAACGACTTCAGTTTCTGCCATATCTGTATCAAGCTCAATCCTAATCTTCATAGCCACTCCTTTCCTTGCTTCTGACTTCATTATAACAATTTTCAAAAAAGAAACAAGGCATTTTCAGTAAGTGGTTATTTTTGATAACTAAGTGGTAGCTTACCCTTCTCAAAAAATGTTAAGCAAATTTGATTTCTCATCCTAGACTCTCCAATAGATTCGTTTAGTATAAAAGCACGACTTACACATATTGAATATCTGTCTTATTTTATGATCAAACAAATTTGAAAACTTTTTTCCTTCTGATATAATAGTACCTCAGGAGGTACTATATGTCTAAACAAAAAATTAATCGCTTTGTCGGATCTATTGGAGCTTTTATTGGGATTCTTGTCTTTATTGCATATATTCCACAAATTATCGCTAACTTGCAAGGAGAAAAAGCTCAACCATTCCAACCACTATTCGCAGCAGTTTCTTGTTTAATTTGGGTAATCTATGGTTGGACCAAAGAACCTAAAAAAGACTGGATCCTTATCATTCCCAATGCGGCAGGAGTGATATTAGGCGGTCTAACTTTTCTTACTTCTTTATAAGAATTAGATAAACAAAACCAGCAACCCATGAAAAAGTTGCTGGTTTTCTTTCTGCCGATTGCAGGGATCGAACCTGTGACCTACGCGTTACGAGTGCGTTGCTCTACCAACTGAGCTAAATCGGCGCCTTTTCCCCTTTATTTTAGCATCTTGAGTTTTTTTGTCAAGGGAAAATTTCACAACTTTTTAACCCAAATCAAACAAGGGTTGCTTTTATCCCAAAGTTCAGGAAAGATTTCTAACTTTTTAAAGCCCCGAGCCTGATAGAAAGCGTTAGTCCTGTCGTAAGTAGGATAATGACCTGGTGCTACCGTTTTTACCTGCAGATAGGATGCTTTTTGAAGAGCAGATTTTTCTAAAACTCCTAGAAGTTGACTACCAATTCCTGCTCTATGATAGAATTTCTTAACAGCTAGACAGTCAATCTCAGCACAATCTTCACTAGAGTATGATAAGCTTACAAAGCCAGCCAAATCACTCTCCTGATAGGCAGCCCAAACTTGCAAATCCTTGGCTCCTTCAATGTAAGCTCGTGTGCTTTCAGGAATCCCAAACCATTCTGGCAGATCCTTCAAAACTTTGCTAACCACTATCATCTTTTGTTTTTCTTCCTTCACTTCTTCAATTACCATCATCTTAAAACCCTTTCTTGATTTAAGCTTTAGGACCAATCATATTTTCTATCTTACGATCCAGCACTTTCATAGGCGTCCAAGCCCCTGTCCCATAGTTTCAAAGAAATGACAAAGAAGACAAGGGAAATTAGAATCAAACCACCGATATTAAAGAGTCCATTCTTTTCCTGCAAGAAATAGCTAGCGGGATAATAGGCCGTAAAGGCGAAAGGCACGATAAAACTAATCAACCAACGGATAAGCGAATGGTAAATCGAAATCGGATACTTGGCAAAATCATTGAACATATAGAAAATGTAGATCATAGCTCCTGATTGCTTGGTCCAAAAAGCAATACTGGCTGTCGCTATTTTTAATGAAGTATAAATCAAGGTCGCAAAAGGAATACAAACTAGGAAAAGCAGGAATTTCGGTAGAGTCCAAGCAATGCTAGTCACTGTTGTCGCTAGTAAAATTCCACCAACTAAAAGTTCGCCCAAAGCATCAATCTGAAAGGTCTCGACTAGGATGTGAAAGAGAGGATTGATAGGACGAGTCAGATATTTGTCAAACTCTCCTTTTCGCACCAAGCGTTGCCCCAGTGCCCAGAGATTGTCAAAAAAGAGATGGTCCAGTCCCTTGGGAATCAAGGAAAAACCATAGATAAAGGCAATCTCTTGAAAGGTCCAGCCTTCTAGCGAGGGAATGTGTTGAAAGAGTACATTGAGAAACAAGAGGTTCAGGCCTTGGGTCAGAAAAACTCCCAGGACACCAACTACAAAATCGACCTTGTATTCCATGATTTGCTTGATGTATTGTCTGATAAAAATCA
>NZ_CAUOLF010000023.1:0-41145 GCF_963456385.1 uncultured Streptococcus sp.
CTTACCGAGAAATCACCAAGCCAGCTTTTGCCCGCTTCGTCCTTTGGATTGTTCCCTTGACCCATATCATTGTCTATCTTTCTATTTTGTTCTATGCTCTCGATTCTCACTTCAATGTTAATAAGATTGCCTTGATTTTTTCAGGCTTGATGTTTATGATTTCTGGGAATTATATGCCCAAGAAAGTGGTGGTGGAAGAAAAACCAGCGCCGCGTTGGCTAGCCTACCTCTTTATCCTGGTCGGATTGACAGCCGTACTAGTGGGACTCTTTCTTTTGTAAATGAAGTGAAAACAAAGTGCACAGATTGTGCGCTTTTGTTTAGTCTCATTCTGACTCTTTGTCAACTGTAGTGGGTTGATGAGAAGTTATAATCTGGAGAGGACTAAATCAGTCCTCTCCTTTTTGATGTTCAAAGCGATGATTTCTTTATGAGTTCCAGCATCTAGAACATCCAAGATTATGATGTTAGGGTCTTTTATTCCCAGTAAGTTTGTGATAAAATTGAACTGTTCCATAAGAGTCTTTCTAATGATGATTTTGTCGCTTTTCATTATAGGTCTTATGGGACTTTTTTTCTACAACAAATAGGCTCCATCATTCCTACAGTGGTTTTACCCACTACAGAAATTATAGAGCCGTTTTTTATTGCAGTAGAGCTTGATGATTTTTAGATTGAAGTTGTTTAGAAAAAATTCGAAATAGATTTGACAGAAAGAAAGGAAAGATGTATAATCTATTTAGAAAAAAACCAAAACAGTTTAGGAGAAAAAACGATGATTTCCATTCATATCTTGATTGCTATGCTGCTGATTTTAGGGACAGTCCTTGTTCCTTTGGTTTATTTTAAAAAGACCAAGCACATTTCTCTATTAGTCTTTCTTTTAGGGGGAGTCGGTTTTTATTTATCGAGTCAAGTTCTGGAAAATATTTTGCATCGTATCGTTTTACAGCCTCAGGCTGATGGAACTATCGCTTTGCAGACGGAAAATCCTTGGCTATACGTTCTTTATGGTATTGCTGCGGCAGCTATTTTTGAAGAAACAGCCCGCTGGGTCATCTTTTACTGGTTGCAAAAGAAGCGTCCACTGACCTTTAGGGATGGTGTGGCCTATGGCTTGGGTCATGGTGGTATTGAGGCTTTGTTTGTTGGTATTGTCAGTCTCTTAAACTTTTGGGTTATAGCCCAAGTAGTGACTCAGGGGAATGCTCAGACGCTGGCTCAAATTCCTCAAGCAATTATTGACAATGTCCGTTCCATGAACGCTGGCAGCATCTATCTTTTGGCTTTTGAACGGATCTTGGCTATTCTCATTCAAATCCTTCTGACCTTCTGGGTTTGGAAAGCGGTCAAGGAGAAGGCGCCAGTGTATTTTTTAGCCGCTCTGGGACTTCACGCCCTGATTGACTTAGCGCCTGCTCTGGCTCAGGTAGGCTTTCTTCCGCCACTGGCTGTTGAGGCTCTGCTCTTAGTAGAAGTAGTGGCACTAGTCTTTCTGACCAAGAAAATTTTGAAAGTTTACCTGAAAGAAAGGTCTAATCATGGGGATCAGTCAAACGCTTAAAGCTCTAGCTGACCCAGTTCGAAGGGGGATTCTGGAAATGCTCAAGCATGGTCCGAAGTCTGCAGGGGAAATTGCCCAAGCTTTTGAGCTGACGCCTGCGACGGTATCCTACCACCTCTCTCAGCTAAAGAAAGCCGGTCTGCTCATAGAAGAAAAGCAGAAGAACTTTATATATTACAGTTTAGATGTCACTGTTTTTGAAGAAATTCTTGTCTGGTTTCAATCTCTTGGAGGAGGAAAAGAAAATGAAAAAAAATAGTTTTCAAGAATTAGGCTGGGCGCTTTGCGTCATGCTCTTGCCAGTTTTATATGCCATCTGGGTCTATCAGAAGTTACCAGAAAACCTAGCTATTCACTTTGACTTATCTGGAAAAGGTGATTCCTTTTTACCTAAGTTTTTAGTAGTTTCGGCTTTTCCAATTGTCATGATGCTGCTAGAAGTCATGATCTATTGGACAACCATTGCCAAAGATATCTTGAATAGAACCTTTAAGCACCTTATTCGCTGGGTCTTTCCCTTTAGCTTTGTCTTACTCTATATGGCGACTATCTATGGGGGCTTAAATGAGGAATTTGATATCCGTAAAATAGCAGCCATGATGGTTGCTTTGGTTTTCATAATAGTAGGCAATTACTTGCCCAAAAAAGTACAGGCTAACAGAAATCCCATGAATAGAAAATGGGCATACCTCTTTATTTTGTTAGGATTTCTTACTTTTACAGCTAGCATTTTCTATTTGTAAGCGAATTTATGCTATAATGGTATCAAGTATCAAATAAAAGGGTTATCATGATTACCAAGGAGCATTATCAATTTATCCGGCAGCACCCTGCCTTTGTCAATCTGCCAGTGGAGCTTTTCGATAAATTAGCAGTGGAGATTCAGTATCGCAAGATTCCAAAAGGGCAAATTATCTTTTTTGCAGGAGACCGACGAGAGCGCCTTTTTCTCTTGTCTCAAGGCTATGTTCGGATTGAGCAGTATGATTCGACAGACACATTTTCTTATATGGATTATGTCAAGAAAGACAGTGTTTTCCCCTATGGAGGTATGTTTTTTGATGAGCGCTATCATTACACAGCCAGCGCTGTCACCAATGTCGAATATTTGTCCATTCCTATCGATTTGTTTGAAGATTATTCAAAGAAGAGTGTGGATCAGCTGTTGTTCATTACCAAGCGCCTATCGCAAATCCTGGAATTTCAGGAACTTCGTTTGCGCAATGTCGTAGCAGCTAGTGCAAGCGAGCGTGTTATCCAGTCTCTGTCGCTGCTCTGCATGGATTTGTGCAAGGAGGGGGATAGCTTGCCCTTTCCTATCAGTATGAAAGAGTTGGCAAAACTAGGAGCCACAACTCGGGAAACGGTCAATCAAGTTCTGAAAAAGCTCTTGGATGAAGGTCGGATTGAATACGAACATAAAAAATTAACTTTTAAAGAGAAAGAGTATTTTATGAAATACCTTGCTGGAAGCTAATCTATTTTGATTGGCTTCTTTTTTGTCAAATAAATTCAAAATATTCTAATATTAACCATGTACTGATTTTATTTTAAAAAATAAATATTCACAAAAATAATATAATGCATAAAATATTCAAAGAAAACGCTTTAAAGAAGAATATTATAAAAATAGAAATAGAAAAAAGCAAAGGATTTGACATTTGCAATGTAGGCTTTTTCTTGAAAGCGGTAGCATTAAATGCTAGAATAGTACATGTAAACGGGCTTAGAAAAACCTAAACCGCAAAGAAAAAGGAGGATAGTAGATGTCTACACATCCAATTCGTGTTTTCTCAGAAATTGGAAAACTGAAAAAAGTTATGTTACACCGTCCTGGCAAGGAGTTGGAAAACTTGCAGCCGGACTATTTGGAACGTCTTCTCTTTGATGATATTCCTTTCTTGGAAGATGCACAAAAAGAACATGACAACTTTGCTCAAGCGCTTCGCAATGAAGGAGTTGAGGTTCTCTATCTTGAGCAGTTGGCTGCTGAGTCACTGACTTCTCCAGAAATCCGCGAGCAATTCATCGAAGAATATCTGGAAGAAGCCAATATTCGTGGCCGTGAAACCAAGAAGGCTATTCGCGAACTGCTCCGTGGTATCAAAGATAACCGAGAGTTGGTTGAAAAAACGATGGCAGGGGTTCAAAAAGTTGAATTACCAGAAATTCCTGAAGAAGCAAAAGGCTTGACGGACTTGGTAGAATCTGATTATCCATTCGCTATTGATCCAATGCCAAACCTTTACTTCACACGTGACCCATTTGCTACAATTGGTAATGCTGTATCGCTCAATCACATGTATGCAGACACTCGTAATCGTGAAACTCTTTATGGTAAATACATCTTCAAACATCACCCAGTATACGGTGGAAATGTTGAACTTGTTTACAACCGTGAAGAGGATACACGTATCGAAGGTGGGGACGAGTTGGTACTTTCAAAAGACGTGTTGGCAGTTGGTATTTCACAACGTACAGACGCAGCTTCTATCGAAAAACTCTTGGTCAATATCTTCAAGAAAAATGTTGGCTTCAAGAAAGTTTTGGCCTTTGAATTTGCCAACAACCGTAAGTTCATGCATTTAGACACTGTCTTCACTATGGTTGACTATGACAAGTTCACGATTCACCCAGAAATCGAAGGTGATCTTCGCGTTTACTCTGTAACTTATGTTGATGACAAACTTAAGATTGTTGAAGAAAAAGGTGATTTAGCAGAAATCTTGGCAGAAAACCTTGGTGTGGAAAAAGTTCATCTGATTCGCTGTGGCGGTGGCAATATCGTAGCTGCTGCGCGTGAGCAGTGGAATGACGGTTCTAACACCTTGACCATTGCACCTGGTGTAGTAGTAGTGTATGATCGTAATACAGTTACTAACAAGATTTTGGAAGAATACGGCTTGCGTTTGATTAAGATCCGCGGAAGTGAATTGGTTCGCGGTCGTGGTGGACCACGCTGTATGTCTATGCCATTTGAACGTGAAGAAATTTAGGAATCCAGTATTTTACTGAAACTCAAAAAATAGAAAGAGGAAATAATAGAATGACACATTCAGTATTCCAAGGACGTAGCTTCTTAGCAGAAAAAGACTTTAGCCGTGCTGAGTTAGAATACCTTATCGGTCTTTCAGCTCACTTGAAAGATTTGAAAAAACGCAATATTCAACACCACTATCTTGCTGGCAAGAATATCGCTCTCTTGTTTGAAAAAACATCTACTCGTACTCGTGCAGCTTTTACAACAGCGGCTATTGACCTAGGAGCACATCCAGAATACCTTGGTGCTAACGATATCCAGCTTGGCAAGAAAGAATCTACAGAAGATACTGCTAAAGTTTTGGGCCGTATGTTTGACGGGATTGAATTCCGCGGATTCAGCCAACGCATGGTAGAAGAATTGGCTGAATTCTCAGGTGTTCCAGTCTGGAATGGCCTGACAGACGAATGGCATCCAACTCAAATGTTGGCTGACTACTTGACTGTTCAAGAAAACTTTGGCCGTCTGGAAGGCTTGACGTTGGTATACTGTGGTGATGGACGTAACAACGTTGCCAACAGCTTGCTGGTGACAGGAGCTATCCTTGGCGTAAACGTTCACATCTTCTCACCAAAAGAACTTTTCCCAGAAAAAGAAATCGTTGAATTGGCAGAAGGCTTTGCTAAAGAAAGCGGCGCTCGTGTGCTGATTACAGAAGATGCTGACGAAGCAGTTAAAGGTGCAGATGTTCTTTACACAGACGTTTGGGTATCTATGGGTGAAGAAGACAAGTTTGCAGAACGCGTTGCCCTCCTTAAACCTTATCAAGTAAACATGGATTTGGTGAAGAAAGCTGATAACGAAAACTTGATTTTCTTGCATTGCTTACCAGCATTCCACGATACAAATACTGTTTACGGTAAAGATGTCGCTGAAAAATTCGGCGTAGAGGAAATGGAAGTAACAGACGAAGTCTTCCGCAGTAAATATGCTCGTCATTTCGACCAAGCAGAAAACCGTATGCATACAATCAAAGCGGTTATGGCTGCAACTCTTGGAAACCTCTACATTCCAAAAGTATAATCTTACCTAAGAAACCGTCTACCAACAGCTATGAGGGCTGCGACTAATAGCTTTAGTCCGGCCCTCTTTTATATGATAAGAAAAGCTCATTTTCTTATTGAAAATTAAAAAATCTACTAAAATAAATTGGAAGCGCATTCATTAGAGCGCAATTAAGGAGAATTTAATGGCAAATCGTAAAATCGTTGTAGCTTTGGGAGGGAATGCCATCCTTTCATCTGACCCATCAGCGAAAGCACAGCAGGAAGCCTTGGTGGAAACTGCTAAACACTTGGTAAAATTGATTAAAAACGGGGATGACCTTATCATTACCCATGGAAATGGTCCACAGGTAGGGAATTTGCTGCTGCAACAGTTGGCAGCGAACTCTGAGAAGAATCCTGCTTTCCCACTAGACTCTCTTGTGGCTATGACAGAAGGAAGCATTGGCTTTTGGCTGCAGAATGCTTTGCAAAATGCTCTCTTGGATGAAGGTATCGAAAAGAATGTTGCTTCTGTTGTGACGCAAGTAGTAGTTGATAAGAACGATCCAGCTTTTGTCAACCTCAGCAAGCCAATCGGTCCTTTCTACTCAGAAGAAGAAGCCAAAGCAGAAGCTGAAAAGAGCGGAGCGACTTTCAAAGAGGATGCTGGCCGCGGTTGGCGTAAGGTCGTTGCTTCACCAAAACCAGTCAATATCAAGGAAATTGAAACAATCCGTACGCTTTTGAATCAAGGTCAAGTAGTAGTAGCTGCGGGTGGCGGCGGGATTCCTGTCGTCAAAGAAGAAAATGGCCATCTTACTGGTGTTGAAGCCGTTATTGACAAGGATTTTGCTTCTCAACGCTTGGCAGAGTTGGTTGATGCTGACCTCTTCATCGTCTTAACGGGTGTGGACTATGTCTTTGTTAACTACAACAAACCAGATCAAGCAAAACTGGAACATGTGAATGTTGCTCAATTGGAAGAATATATCAAGCAAGAACAATTTGCACCAGGCAGCATGCTTCCAAAAGTAGAAGCAGCTATCGCCTTTGTCAATGGCCGTCCAGAAGGGAAAGCAGTTATCACATCTCTGGAAAATCTGGGTGCTCTGATTGAGTCTGAGAGCGGTACGATTATTGAAAAAGGCTAGACATAGAATTGACTGAAAAGCGATAGCAAGTAATCTCTATTGCTGATGGAAGTCTTTTCCTGAAAATTTTTGATTATTTTCAAAAATACTGGCTTTTTCAATGTTAATATGGTAAAATAGAAACAAAGTAAGCGTTTTCTTGTTTGCTCATACAGGGAAATGTAGGTTCGTAACCTCGTTAAAAAATTTTTAGGAGGGAATACAAATGAGTGAAAAAACAAAAAAAGGGTTTAAGATGCCTTCATCTTACACCGTATTGTTGATAATCATTGCCGTTATGGCAGTGCTGACTTGGATTATCCCAGCAGGGGCTTTTATAGATGGTGTGTATCAAAAACAAGCGCAAAATCCGCAAGGGGTTTGGGATGTCCTGATGGCACCGATTCGTGCTATGCTGGGTACGCATCCTGATAAAGGATCCTTGATCAAGGAAACTACTGCTGCGATAGATGTTGCCTTCTTCATACTCATGGTCGGTGGTTTCCTTGGTGTTGTCAATGAAACTGGCGCTTTGGATGTGGGAATTGCCTCTATCGTTAAGAAGTACAAGGGTCGCGAAAAGATGCTGATTGTTGTCTTGATGCCTCTCTTTGCCCTCGGTGGTACTACCTATGGTATGGGTGAGGAAACCATGGCTTTCTATCCGCTTTTGGTGCCGGTGATGATGGCGGTTGGTTTTGACAGTCTGACTGGGGTGGCTATTATCCTGCTTGGTTCGCAAATCGGATGTTTGGCTTCTACGCTAAACCCATTTGCAACTGTTATCGCTTCAGAGACTGCTGGTGTCGGAACCGGTGAAGGGATTGCCCTTCGTCTCATCTTCTTGGTTGTCATGACTGCTCTCAGCACTTGGTTTGTTTACCGCTATGCAGATAAGATTCAAAAAGATCCGACCAAGTCATTGGTTTACAGCACTCGCGAAGAAGATTTGAAACACTTCAACGTTGAAACTTCTTCATCTGTTGAGTCAACTCTGAGCAAAAAGCAAAGAATTGTTTTAGTTTTGTTCATTTTGACATTTGTCATTATGGTATTGAGTTTCATTCCTTGGACAGATCTCGGTATTACTATCTTTAAGGACGTCAATACCTGGCTGACAGGTCTTCCAGTACTCGGTAAGATTATTGGTTCATCTACTTCCGCACTGGGGACTTGGTACTTCCCAGAAGGAGCTATGCTCTTTGCCTTCATGGGAATCTTGATTGGCGCTGTTTACGGTCTCAAGGAAGACAAGATTATCTCAGCCTTTATGAACGGTGCAGCTGACCTGCTTAGCGTAGCCCTAATCGTAGCAATCGCTCGTGGTATCCAAGTTATCATGAATGACGGTATGATTACAGATACTATCCTCAACTGGGGTAAACAAGGACTCAGTGGTCTGTCATCACAAGTATTTATCGTCTTGACCTACATTTTCTACCTGCCAATGTCCTTCCTTATCCCATCATCATCTGGTCTGGCCAGTGCGACTATGGGAATCATGGCTCCTTTGGGAGAATTTGTCAATGTCAAGGCAAGCTTGATCATCACAGCTTACCAGTCTGCTTCAGGTGTGCTGAACCTGGTTGCTCCAACTTCTGGTATCGTTATGGGGGCTTTGGCACTTGGACGTATCAATATCGGAACTTGGTGGAAATTTATCGGTAAGCTGATTGTAGCTATCATTGCGATCAGTATTGGTCTCTTACTCCTAGGAACTTTCTTACCGTTCCTATAAGCTAGAAGCTGAGGTGATTCCATGAAAAATTTTATAACGGAAGAAGTTAAAGAAGATTTTCTTGAATCTTTGAAAACAATCGTTTCCTATCCTTCAGTACTGAATGAAGGTCAAAATGGAACACCTTTTGGACAAGCTATCCAGGATGTCCTAGAAAAAACTTTAGAAATCTGTCGAGAGTTAGGTTTTACAACCTACCTCGACCCTAAAGGTTATTACGGATATGCAGAAATCGGTCATGGAGCTCAGCTCCTGGCCGTTCTCTGTCATTTGGATGTTGTTCCATCAGGTGATGAGTCGGACTGGCAGGCGCCTCCCTTTGAAGCTACTGTCAAGGATGGCTGGATTTTCGGCCGTGGGGTTCAGGACGACAAGGGACCTTCCATGGCCGCTCTTTATGCGGTAAAAGCATTGCTGGATAGCGGAGTGGAATTTAAAAAGCGGGTTCGCTTTATCTTTGGTACAGATGAGGAGACGCTTTGGCGCTGCATGGCTAGGTATAATCAGCTTGAAGAGCAGGCTGCACTTGGATTTGCACCAGATTCTTCCTTCCCTTTGACCTATGCTGAGAAAGGGCTTCTGCAGCTCAAGCTGGAAGGGCCGGGCTCTGACACTTTAGAGCTCGAAGCTGGTCAAGCTTTTAATGTCGTTCCTGCCAAGGCTTCCTATTCAGGCAGCCTACTAGAGTCAGTCATTGCAGGACTGAAAGATTTAGGTTATGAATATGAGCGAACGGCAGAAGAAGTAACGGTTATTGGCTTGCCCAAGCACGCCAAGGATGCCGCCCAAGGAATCAATGCCATTATTCGCCTAGCTAAGGTCTTGCAGCCCTTGGATTCGCATCCGGCTCTTGCATTTCTGGCTCAGGCGGTCGGTGAAGATGCAACAGGCAGCCATCTCTTTGGTCCTGTGTCTGATGAACCGACGGGCTTTCTTTCCTTTAATGTTGCTGGTCTGACTTTAGCCTCTGACCGCTCTGAGATTCGGATTGACATGCGGATTCCGGTCTTGGCAGACAAGGATAAGTTGGTTGAAAAGCTAGCAGAAATAGCCAGTCAATACGAGCTGACCTATCAGGAGTTTGACTACTTGGCTCCGCTCTACGTACCTTTGGACAGTGAGTTGGTCAGCACCCTGATGGAAATTTATCAGGAGAAAACAGGAGACGACAGTCCAGCTATGTCTTCTGGCGGAGCGACCTTTGCTCGTACTATGTCTAACTGTGTTGCCTTCGGTGCTCTCTTTCCGGGAGCTGATCAGACAGAGCATCAGGTCAATGAACGATTCCGCCTAGCTGATCTGTATCGGGCCATGGATATTTACGCGGAAGCCATTTATCGTTTGGCTACAACGCCTTAAATGCTGATTTTTTAAAATCATTTTCAAATCTTATTTGTACTGCCTTGCTCTAGTCAAGTATGGCTTGCTGATTTACTAATGGGTTTCATTGAGCAAAAATCGTAAATAGAAAAAGCTGAGGCAATTTTGTCTCAGCTTTTATTTACTAAAGAAAAATGGTGGAGTGAATTCTTTGAGCTTCTCAAAGCAGTCCAGAGCACCTTGGTTATCCTCGCAGATAATCAGACAGACGTCATCTCCACAGACAGTAGCTACAATCTGTGGTAGCTCTAAGGCGTCTAAGATGGCACCGAAAGATTGAGCCAACCCAGGCAGGGTTTTCATGACGACTTGATTTTGAACTGGTCGTAGCATGACCAAAGCATCCTCCATATAGAAACGGAGACGTTTTTCCCAACGGGATGGTGCGATGCTATTGATGATATAGTAGGAAGTATCGTTCTCACTGACCTTGACCAGATTGAGTGCTTTCATATCTCGTGAAAGAGTGGACTGGGTTACAATGACGCCGTTTGCTTCCAAATGCTCCTGAAGTTCTTGCTGGGTATGGATTTTTTTCTCCATGATTAAGGAGCGGATGAGACGGTGTCTGCTTTCAATTTTATTCATAAATTTTCACCTATAGTTATTTGATAAACATAGCATCACCAAAGCTGAAGAAGCGATAGCGCTCAGCAATAGCGTGCTCATAAGCTTCAAGTGTTAAGGAACGTCCGGCAAAGGCAGAGACTAACATGACAAGAGTTGACTTGGGCAGGTGGAAGTTGGTTGAAAAAGCATCAACGACCTTCCAATCGTATCCCGGCTTGATAAAAATATTGGTCCAGCCAGAGTCAGCCTGAATCTGCCCCTGGAATTTACTACCAATTGTCTCCAAGGTGCGGATAGATGTCGTGCCGACTGCAATGACACGGCCTCCCTTAGCTTTAACCTGACGGAGTATCTGGGCCGCTTCTTCGGACAGACTGTAAAATTCGGAGTGCATCTCGTGATCATCTAAGCTGTCCACAGAAACCGGTCGGAAAGTTCCCAGTCCGACATGAAGGGTGAGATAGACTAGCTTGACTCCCTTGGCAGCAATCTGCTCCAGCAGCTCTTCTGTGAAATGAAGTCCAGCAGTTGGCGCAGCGGCAGAGCCGTTTTCTTTAGCATAGACAGTCTGGTAGCGTTCGCGGTCTGACAGTTTTTCGTGGATATAAGGTGGAAGCGGCATTTCTCCCAAACTTTCCAAGACTTCTAAGAAAATCCCTTCGTAGCCAAAGCGCACAATTCGGCCGCCGTGCTCAAGCTCCTCTACCACAGTAGCAGTTAAGCGTCCATCACCAAAGGAAATCTGAGTACCTACTCTGAGGCGCTTGGCTGGCTTAGCTAGCACTTCCCAGTCATCTCCCTGAGTATTTTTCAGCAGTAGCAGCTCGACATGGCCTCCTGTCTCAGGTTTGATACCATAAAGGCGGGCGGGCAGGACACGCGTATTATTCATCACTAGGGCATCGCCGGGCTGGAGCTGATCAATAATCTGGTCAAAGTGCTGGTCGGAGAAGGCTCCTGTTTCTTTATCGACCACTAGCAAGCGGGAAGCATCCCTTTTCTCCAAAGGCGTCTGAGCAATCAGTTCTTCAGGCAAGTCAAAATCAAAATCAGCGGTATTCATCGTATCTCCTTATATTGTTTTCATCAGCCAGAGTAGGTAGGCGGCTAGTAGGAAGGGACTAGCTGTAAGTAAGCCACCCAAAATCAAGGTTAAGATCTGCCAGCCTCGCTGTTTTTTCATGAGGAAACTCAAGCTGCAGAGTAAGACTCCGACAAAAAATAAAATCAATAAAACAATCAGTAAAAACATGTCTCTATTATAACACGATTTGCCGCAAAAGGAAGCGAGCACGACTAGAAAGTATGTCTATTTTACATACTTTTTCTTGACAAAAATTGGTCTATACCATATAATAAAATTAAGAAAAGAAGTGGAGGTAGAAAATGAAAATTATTCAAGTGGAAAACCAAGTAGAAGGTGGCAAAGTAGCTCTTGAACTGCTTAAAGAAAAGCTAGCTCAAGGAGCAAAAACTTTGGGGTTGGCCACAGGAAGCAGCCCAGAAGAATTTTACAAGCAGATTGTTGAGAGCGACCTCGATTTCTCAGAGATGATTAGTGTCAATCTGGATGAATATGTCGGTTTGCAGGAGGACGATCCTCAGTCTTATCGTTATTTCATGAATCAACACCTCTTTAATCAAAAGCCTTTTAAAGAAAGCTTCCTGCCCAATGGCGCAGCGAAAGATTTAGAAGCAGAAGTGTCCCGGTACAATCAGCTTCTTACAGAGCATCCAGCTGATTTGCAGATTTTGGGAATCGGTACGAATGGCCATATCGGCTTTAATGAGCCGGGAACCAGTTTCGGCAGTCAGACTCACTTAGTAGATCTGACACCTTCCACCATTCAGTCCAATGCTCGATTCTTTGACAAGATGGAAGATGTTCCGACTCAGGCTATTTCCATGGGGATTGGCAACATTCTCAATGCTAAGTCCATCATTCTCTTTGCTTATGGTTCTGCTAAGGCCAAAGCCATAGCAGGGACTGTTGAGGGTGGGGTGACAGAGGAGCTGCCAGGCAGTGCTCTCCAGAAGCATCCGGATGTTGTAATTATCGCTGATAAGGAAGCACTTAGCTTGTTAAAACACTAAGATTTTAATGTTGTTGCTATAAAACTAGTTTTGCCAGATAAAAAGTCTCTTAATTTCCTATCTATTTTTTTAGGTAGGATTTTTAGATTTATGGTTGACTTTGCGTAAAATATGATATACTAGATAGGTATAATTGTTCTTTGGAGGATCCTGTGAAGAAAAAGCTTTTGTTATTGGGAATTGCGTTCCTAACCTCGTTAGCACCATTAGCTGCTAGGGCTGATGAATTGGTGGATATGGCTAAAAAGATGTATCCGCATGATAATGTTCAGGCGATTAATCGTCCCAAGTCTTCTCTCGTTATTGATGGCAGTACAGGTGACGTTGTCTGGGAGGATAATGTCGATGAGGTGCGTGATCCCGCGAGTATGAGTAAGCTCATGACGCTTTACTTGGTCTTTGAAGCGATTAAGGAAGGAAAAATCAGCGAAAAGACGGTCATTACAGCTACACCTCAGGATCAAGCTACTGCTAATATTTATGAAATTTCTAATAATAAAATTGTTGCGGGTGTAGACTATACCGTATCTGAGCTGATTACCATGACAATCGTGCCTTCATCCAATGCGACAACAGTCATGCTGGCCAATTATCTATCGGATAATGATCCAGATGCTTTCTTGGATCGGATGAACGCCAAGGCTCAAGAGCTGGGCATGACCAATACCAAGTGGTTCAATGCCAGCGGTGCAGCAGCGGTTTCTTTCAAGGGCTATTATAATCCTCAGAATTATGATAATACTCTCAGTAATCAGACCACTGCTCGTGATTTGGGGATTCTGGCTTATAACTTTGTCAATCACCATCCTGAAATTCTAAACTATACTAATAAAGCCAAGGTTACGGTTAAAGCCGGAACTCCTTACGAGGAAACCTTTGAAACCTATAATTACTCCCTGCCGGGTGCTAAATACGCACTCAAGGGCGTAGATGGCATGAAGACAGGCTCTAGTCCTAACGGTGCTTTCAACTATATCGCGACCATTAAGCGTGGAGATCAGCGCATGATTGCTGTGATTATGGGAGTCGGTGACTGGTCTGACCAAGACGGTGAGTATTACCGCCATCCTTTTGGTAATGCTTTGATTGAGAAGGCTTATGCGGACTACGAGTACAAAAAACTCTTATCCAAGGGTGAGCAGGAGATTGATGGACAGAAATATAAGCTGCCTGAGGATTTCTACGCTACTGTTAAAAAGGGAACCGAGCCTAAAGTCAAGGTTGAAAACAATGTTCTCAAGGCTGAAAATGGCTTGAAGACCTTATCTAGCAAGATCTCTGATGAAATGAAAGTCGAGAAAGTTGAGAATCCAGTTGCTCAGGCTATTGAAAATGTGACTGGCAGCAAGTCGGAAAGTAAGCCTTGGTATGGTGTGTTCTTCAGCGATAAGATGTTAATTCTGTTGCCTGTTGGCATCCTGTTAATCATTCTGTACTTTGAATACCGCAGTCGTCAAAAGCGCAAGGCTGCAAAGCAGGAACGTCGCAGAAATACAGATGTTGAATAAAGGGAATGTCCTCTGTCACATACAAACGGAATGACTTTCCAAGCTAAAACTCAGTTCTTTTGCTGAGTTTTCTTTCTGCCTTAAGGAGATTTTCATGCGAAAAAAGTTTCACAACAGCTATCTGGCTCATTTTTTACTCTTTAATTTTTTCTTTCTAGCCTATTCTCTTTTTTCGACTCTGATATCAGTCTATATGCAGGACTTAGGCTATTCTAATGCTCAAGTATCGCTAGTAGTGTCGTCTTCCTTCTTTGCTTCTATGCTGGCCCAGCCAATCTTTGGAGTACTCAGCGATGCATTGGGCATTAAAAAGATCTTCCTTTTTAGCTTTCTAGTTATGATGGTTGGGGCTGTATTTTTCATGAAAGCGACTCAGCTTTGGCAGTTACTGGTCTGGTATAGCCTAGTTCTCATGTTGGTTAACGGGGTCAATCCAGTCATGGATGTTCTTGCGGCTCAAAGTCCTTATACTTATGGTAAGATTCGGATTTGGGGAACCATTGGCTATGCCTTAGGCTCTCAGCTGGCTGGTCTAATCTATCAAAGAGTCGCACCGCAGGCTATTTTCCCAGTCTTTATTGGTATGATGATTATCAGCAGTCTAGGACTTTTGGGAATCCAGCCCAAGCACGACCGAGCAGCCCTAGATAAAAAAGACATTCACAAGCAGACAGGTCTGGGGAAGCTCTTGACCAACAAAACCTATCTCTTTTACCTGCTGTTGGTCGCCCTTTATTCAGGGGTGGGGAATACTGGTCATACCTATATCCCGGCCATGCTACAGCATAGTGGCTTAGAGGTAGATATGGCTTCGACTGTCGTTGCCTTATCAGTTCTGGTTGAAGCGCCTTTTATCTTTTATTCCTATCTTTTTATGGACAAGATTTCGATGAAAAAGCTTCTTTATATCTGTCTGGGAATCATCTTTCTCCAGTACAGCGTTTATGCCTTGGACCTAGGTTTGATTTCGAAAATCGGGATGACTCTCCTTTCCAAGCACGTGACGGGCATGGTTTTGATTATGGTGACCCTGAAAATCGTAGCCAGTTTGGTCGATGAAAAATACCTGGTAACAGCCATTGCTCTGGTCCAGACAGCCCGCAGTCTAGGCACCATTCTCATTCAAAATCTGGCCGGCCATTTTCTGGACAATTGGGGTTACGAAGGAATGAACCTCTTTCTAGCAGCAGTTATCTGTCTAGTCTGTCTCCTAGCCCTCTTTCTAAAATTGCCAGAACGAAAAGGAAATCAGTTATTTGGATAATGAAAAACGAGTCGGAGAGATGTTCTCTTGACTCGTTTTTTTGATGGTGTAGATCTTTTCTCTTTTCTTTTGCGAATATTTTAGTAAAAGAGAGAAATTTTAGAGGGGGCTAGGATATGTTTGTGGCGCGAAATCATAAGGGGGTTTTGTGTAATGCTCTAGAGGAGAAGATTGAGAAGGGGGCTGATTTTGTCTGCCCAGCTTGTTCGGGGGCAGTCCGTTTTAAAAAAGGTAAAGTTATGCAGCCGCATTTTGCGCATGTTTCGCTAGAAGAGTGTCGTTTTTATAGGGAAAATGAGAGCGCTGAGCACCTCAACCTTAAGGCAGAGCTTTTTCGCTGGGCTGACCATACAGAAGAAGTTGAGGTGGAGGCTTTTTTGCCTGCTCTGCAGCAAATTGCTGATTTGCTAGTTGATGATAAAAAACTGGCGCTTGAAGTCCAGTGCAGTCCCCTAAGTATAGAACGACTGCAGGAACGGACGCTTTCCTACCGCCAGCATGGCTATCAGGTCCTCTGGCTCTTGGGGCGAAAACTTTGGCTCAAGGATTCCTTAACCCGCCTGCAGAAGGATTTTCTCTATTTTAGTAAAAATATGGGCTTTCATCTATGGGAGCTGGATCAAGAAAAGCAAGTTCTGCGTCTCAAATACCTGATTCACGAAGATCTGCATGGAAAAGTCCAACACAAGACTAAGAACTTTCCCTTTGGTCACGGTCAGCTTTTGGATATTTTGCGTTTTCCCTTTCAAAAGCAGGAGATGAACAGCTTTCTGGCCCAGCAAGATCCGCAGATCTGCAATTATATCCGTCGTCAGCTTTATTACCAGCAGCCTAGATGGATGCGGTTGCAGGCCCAGCTCTACCAGAATGGCGATAATCTCTTGACTAAGACTGCAGAGGATTTCTATCCACAGGTTCGGCCGATACAGGCTGCCTTCTTCTGTCAGATAACTAATGACCTGACTGGCTATTACCAGCAGTTTGAGACCTATTATGCCAATCTCCAGCAAAAAAATTTGCAAATTGTTTATCCACCGGCTTTTTATGAGATGATAAGAGAAAATGCTAAGTATCGTTAGTTTCCCATTGATGAAGCCATAAACTTTTAGCTATCCTTTCAGTTTTAGAATATTTTAGAATCCTGTATAATATAATAAAGTAATAAGTTAGACAGTTAAAAATTCTAAATCGTGCTAATTCAGCTAGCTTTAGCAAAGATGAGAAGCGAAAGGGGCCATTGTGAAGAAAATATTTGTCATTTTTCTGAGTATCATCGTGATCAGTTCAGCTATGTTGTTAGGAGGCTGCAGTATGCTAAATAGTCGGTCAGAACAAGAAGAAATGATTCAGATTGCGGAGAGTAAAAAGATGAAGAAAACCTTGGAAAAATTTCTCAAAAGTTTAGATTCTAAAGCTTTAACATCAGAAGGAAAGATTAAATCCTATGAAATTCAAAAGGATCAGTTAGAATATAATCCAATGGGAGGGATAATGATTCAAATGTTTATTAACGGAGATAAGAATATAAGTTTAAGTGTAACAGTAGTAGAAGATTCAACTACTGGTAACTATGAAATTGCCACAAATTCAAGAAGTCCGAAACTTAGTGATCTATTGGTGAAATAGAATACATAGTCTCCGTGTCTCAAATTTACAACAGTATAAAAGATGATGGAGAACGAGTTTTTGTCTTTATATCTCTTTATCCGTAGTGGCGCTCTCGCAATGTTAAAAAAATAGTATAAAAATGATAATATCAAACATTAATCCAAATCCATTTTCCCATTTTCGTTAAGGCATCAGCTTTAGTAAAGATAACAAGCGAAAGGAGCTATCATGAAGAGAATTTGTGTCATCTTTCTGAGTATCATTACGCTCAGTTCAGCTATGTTCTTAGGAGGTTGTAGTATGCCAAGCAGTCGGTCGGAAAAAGAAGAAATGATTCAAATTGCAGAAAGTAAAAAGATTAAGAGTGTTATTGAGGAAGGGCTGAAAAAGATTGACCCTCAAGCATTAACACCTGAAGGGAAAATTAAAAGTTATGAAATTAATAAAAAGTCTCTAACTCAGAACCCAATGGGAGGATTAATGTTTGATTTAATCATTAATGGTGACGAGGAAGTAACACTAGGATATGTCATTACAGAGGACGAAAATGGGAAATTTCACAGAGATGGGACTGTGTGGTCACCGAAGCTTATAGAACTAATGGATGAAGAAAATGTAAATAGCAATGAAGAATAAGACTTTTTCTTCATAACTTCCTAGCAATGATTGCGCTATGATAAAGCATTTTATATTTATGAATCTTTGATGATTCCGCTTTCATATTCTTTGGGAAAATAGTATAATAATCAATATAAAACATTAATCTAAATCTAGTTTCCCATTTTTGCTAAGGATCCAGCTTTAGCAAAGATGAGAAGCGAAAGGAGCCACCATGAAGAAAATTTTTGTAATCTTTTTGAGTATCATCACGCTCAGTTCAGCTATGTTTTTAGGAGGGTGCAGTATGGTAAACAGTCGGTCAGAAAAAGAAGAAATGATTCAGATTGCGGAGAGTAAAAAATCTAAGAGATTGATTAAGCAAATGTTAAAGAAGAAAGATCCTGAAGCATTGACAGAAAAGGGAATAATCAAAAAATATACAATAAACGAAAAAAATCTTGAGTATAATCCCATGGGAGGTTTAATTGTTGAGCTTATAATCAACGATGATCCTGACTTGACAATTACAACAACATTAACGGAAGATTCTAATGGACAGATGGAGTATTCTGGATACGTAATTTCTGGTGAACTCGCAAAGAAATTCAGAGGAGAATAATATGACATATGATGAATCATTTAGTGATAAACAGAAAGTAAAAATTGCCTTACAAGAATATGAGATAAAACGTGTTAATCAAGAAATTGAACTAAGTGACGAAACCTATGTTGGAACCGTCTCCCAAATTTACGATAATGTAAATGGTCATGAAGAGCAGGTCTATGTGCTAACGAATAAAGAAAGTGGCTTAACAGAAGCTGAAATCAAAGACTCTAATGGGAGTTTGCGTGGTGCTGTTCCCTACTCAGCTTCGGATGCTGAGCGTGCTCAGGTGCAGGATGTGACAGTCATGATGCAGGGCTCTCAGACCAAGACGCACACTCCTAAGTTAATCCACGATACAGTTACGGATTGGCTGCCTACAGACTTTGTGACGGCATCTCACCGTCTGGGACCTGTAGGCGCAGTAGAATATGCTACCCCTTTTGTTTATCGTCATTCAAAAAATATTATTACTCAAAAAAGCCGAGAAGAATTAGATAAGGCAGATCGAGATGTAAGTAATAACATAGGAAATGTAGTAGGATTCTTTAATAAAGAAGCTGGTCAAGCTGTGAAGCAGAGCCTTAATTCTTTCAATAAAAATCCTTTCAATGAGCTGAGGAAGAATGTTATATCAAATCTTGCAGGTGTTTCTGGCGGAACTTTCACGACAGGAATTGCTGCACCGAATATTTTGGTAGCTGCTAGTTATCTCAAAAAGACACAAGAGTTTCCTCCGGCTCAGTTTAAGGATGCGGCTAAGCATCTTAAGGAAACCATTCGTAAGTACCCTAATGCCAAGATTGATCTTTACGGACACTCTTTGGGTTCTATGGATATCCAGTATGCTCTATCCACCCTGACAGAGGAGGAGATGCGCCATATTGGCACAGTCCATATCTACAATGGCCCTAATATCTATCCTCTCTTGCCCAAGGAACAGCAGGCACGACTGGATAGCGCTAAGTATAAGATCTTTAATCATATCGACCATAAGGATATCGTCAGCTTAGGCTACAGCTTATCTGGCAGTGAAAATGCTGCTGGTATTGTACATCATATTGCGACTGTCGAAAAGGAAATAGGTGCTCAGCATATGATGGAGGGCTATATCTACGATAAAAATAAAAATTTTGTGCTTATGGATGGGACAGGAAAGACGACTATCAAGGATACCATCAAAGCCAATATGATTCCTTACCAGAATATGAAGAAGTATCTGTCTAAGGGTGGATTTAGCAGTAATGAAAAGATTTATCTGGACAGTGTTCAAGCCCAGGCAACTGTTCAAAATTTAGTAAATGTGATCAAACTAGGCTATGACACTTTGCAGCAGGCTAGAGATCGGGTTGTTAGCGAAGCAGAAAAGCTAGCAGAGCAGTTGGAAAAGGTTCCTCAGGGCTTCAGTCTTAGTCCAGATGAGGTGGCTGCAGCCTATCAGGCTGGAGGTGCAGATTATCAATCATTGGTCGCATCTTTGCAAGAGCACTTTTATATTCGATTGTCTAAATTTCAGATGCTTCGAATTACCTTTAGCGTTTTGCAAGGTCAGATTGAAGCTGGTATTGAGTTGTTGCTGGCTAGGGATCAAACATTAGCAGGAGATTTTGAGCAATGGAACCAAATCAATCAATGAAGCAGGATATAGCTAAAAAAGAAAAAGAGTTGGAGGAGCTTTACTCAGAACTTCAGCGAGAACGTTTGAAGATTGATAAAGAACGAGATATCATCCTATCTAAGAAAAAAGCTTTTTCCGTCATGCTACAAGAAGAGTATGAAATGGCGACTGCTATTTTACGGAAACAAGAAAGGGACACTAGTATCGAATGGCAAGCTCTAAATCAGTATATAGAATCCTATGATATGTTGGCGGAAGAGGCTAGCAGCGAGGAACTGAAAAATCTTGATCTAAAAGATGAGAAAGTTTTGGAAACATTCTCTAAGCAGAGACGCCGTTTAGAATGGGAAATTGAAGATAGCTATTCTCATCTTCGTGATTATAAATAAATCTGCTGTTTAGAGTAGAGGAAAGGAAAAAGTCTATGTTTATATCAGAAATAGCTTCAACACCAGTAAAAAATTACTTTTCACCATCTAAAACATCTGATTTGGCAGAAATCAGGAAAGCAATAGAAAAGCAAATTATAACGAATGTTTTAGCTCCTCTTTTGTTAGCTCAAAAAAGCAGTCTTCAAAGCAATTATGATACTCTTTTTACCGATGTCGCAAAGACTGTTCAGGAGAGCGTGAAAGTAGCTGCAGATCAGATAGATAGCTCGATGAAAGGGAAATTTTCTAAAAAAGTTGTAAGCGTTATAGACAACAGCAGTACGAAATTTGAAGAAATTTAGCAATGAACTCTTTGGAATCTAATTTTTGTTTGGTCAGGAATTAGGTTCAAAGAGTTTTTTTTAAAACTAAGTCAGTCTGCCTAGCTACTATGTGATTTTGGTACTTAAGTTTTATAAAAAGTGGAATTTTGTGATAGAATAGGGAAGTCGGAGGATTTTTTTATGGCAAAACAAAGAAATGAAATTGAAGAAAAATATACTTGGGATTTGAGTACTATTTTCCCAACAGATGAAGCCTTTGAAGCGGAGTTGGCACAGGTTTCAGAAGAAGTGAAGAAAGCAGCTGGTCTGGCTGGGCATTTGCTGGATTCAGCGGACAGTCTCTTAACAACGACTGAAGTGCAGTTGGACTTGATGCGTCGTATTGAAAAGCTTTATTCTTATGCTCACATGAAGAATGACCAAGATACACGTGTGGCTAAGTACCAAGAGTATCAGGCTAAAGGCATGACTCTTTACAGCGACTTTGGTCAAAGCTTTGCTTTCTATGAGCCAGAATTTATGGCGATTACAGAAGAGCAGTACCAAGCTTTCTTGGCTGAGCAGCCAGCCTTGCAGCAGTATCAGCATTATTTTGACAAGCTTTTGAAAAAGAAAGCTCACATCCTGACACAGCGTGAAGAGGAGCTATTGGCTGGTGCTGGTGAAATTTTTGGTGCAGCGGGCGAAACCTTTGCTATCTTGGATAATGCGGATATTGTCTTTCCGATGGTGCATGATGAAGATGGAAATGAAGTTCAGCTCAGCCACGGTAACTATATCACCCTGGTCGAGTCTAAGAACCGAGAGGTCCGCAAGGAAGCTTACGAGGCTCTCTACAGCGTCTACGAGCAGTATCAGCATACCTATGCTAAGACTCTGCAGACCAATGTCAAGGTTCACAACTACAATGCGAAAGTCCGCAAGTTCTCATCTGCCCGTGAAGCGGCTTTGTCAGCTGACTTTATTCCAGAAAGTGTTTATGACAGCCTAGTTTCAGCTGTCAATAAGCATTTGCCTCTTTTGCAGCGTTATATTGCTTTGCGAGCGAAGATTTTAGGCATTTCTGACTTGAAGATGTATGATATGTACACACCTTTGTCAGAGACAGACTACAAGTTCACTTATGAGGAAGCCTTGGCTAAGTCTGAGGAAGTTTTGGCTATTCTGGGTGAGGATTATTTGAGCCGAGTGAAGACAGCTTTTTCAGAGCGCTGGATTGATGTTCATGAAAATCAAGGCAAGCGCTCAGGGGCATATTCTGGCGGTTCTTATGACACCAATGCCTTTATGTTGCTCAACTGGCAGGATACGCTGGACAATCTCTTTACCTTGGTGCACGAGACAGGCCACAGTATGCATTCCAGCTACACCCGTGAGACTCAGCCTTATGTCTACGGAGACTACTCTATCTTCCTAGCTGAGATTGCTTCAACGACTAATGAAAATATCCTGACAGAGAAGCTCTTGGAAGAAGTAGAAGATGATGCTACCCGCTTTGCTATTCTCAATCACTTCTTAGATGGCTTCCGAGGTACGGTCTTCCGTCAAACCCAGTTTGCGGAGTTTGAGCACGCTATCCACAAGGCTGACCAAGAAGGTCAAGTTCTGACCAGCGAGTTTCTCAATGAACTCTATGCTGATTTGAATGAGAAATACTTTGGACTGAAAAAAGAAGACAATCCGCAGATTCAGTATGAGTGGGCACGCATACCTCATTTCTACTACGATTACTATGTTTTCCAATATTCAACAGGCTTTTCAGCGGCTTCTGCCTTGGCTGAAAAGATTGTCCATGGCAGTCAGGAAGACAAGGACAAGTATTTGGACTATCTGAAAGCTGGGAACTCTGACTATCCACTCAATGTCATCAAAAAAGCAGGGGTGGATATGGAAAAAGAAGACTACCTAAATGCTGCTTTTGCTGTCTTTGAGCGTCGTCTGGATGAATTCGAAGCCTTGGTAGAGAAGTTGGGACTGGCATAAGATGGTTGAGACTTATAATCAAAACTCTAATCCCAATATGCGCCGTCCTGTGGTCAAAGAGGAAATCGTAGACTTTATGAGACAGCGTCTCCAGCCAGTTACTGGTGGACTCAAGGAACTAGAGGATTTTGCCAGAGCTGAAAATGTGCCCGTGATTCCCCATGAGACAGTGGCTTACTTCCGCCTGCTACTCGAAAGTCTGCAGCCAGAGAAGATTTTAGAAATTGGGACTGCTATTGGTTTTTCGGCCCTTTTGATGGCGGAACATGCTCCTCAGGCTCAGATTACGACCATTGACCGCAATCCAGAGATGATTGAGCTTGCTAAGGCTAATTTTGCCAAGTATGACAGCCGTCAGCAGATCGCCCTGCTGGAAGGTGATGCTATGGATTTGCTTGATACACTGGAGGATTCTTACGACCTTGTCTTCATGGACTCTGCCAAATCCAAGTATGTGGTCTTTCTGCCCCAAGTCCTCAAGCGCCTTAATCCTGGTGGTCTGGTACTTATTGATGACGTCTTCCAAGGCGGAGATGTTGCCAAGCCTTTTGAGGAAATTAAGCGTGGTCAACGGGCTATTTACCGAGGACTGCACAGCCTTTTCGATGCAACTTTGGACAGTCCAGATTTAACTTCCAGTCTGCTTCCCTTAGGAGATGGCCTGCTTATGATTAGAAAAAAATGACATCTCTGATTTTTTCCTAATTTCCAAAAATTTTTAGTAAAATTTAAGATATCAATTCAAATTTGTGCTACAATAGAAAACGTGAACTTTTAAGAATAAGGAGTCAATATAAAATGAAGAAAAAAATATTTGCAGGAGCTGTGACACTCTTGTCAGTCGCTGTATTAGCAGCATGTTCCAACTCAGAAGGCAAGGACATCGTGACCATGAAAGGAAATACGATTACTGTCAATGAATTCTATGATCAAGTGAAAAACAATGGTGCAGCTCAGCAGGTCTTGCTGCAGATGGCTATCAAAGACATCTTTGAAGAAAAATACGGCAAAGACGTCAAAGACAAGGATGTTAAGGATGCTTTCGAAAAGTCTAAAACGGCTTACGGTACAGCTTTTGCCCAAGTCTTGGCTCAAAACGGATTGACCGAAGATGCCTACAAGGAGCAAATCCGCACCAATATGCTGGTAGAACATGCCGTTAAGAAGGCTGCTGAAAAAGAGCTGACTGACGAAAACTACAAGGCTGCCTTTGAAAACTACACGCCAGAAGTAACGGCTCAAATCATCAAGGTTGACAGCGAAGACAAAGGTAAGGAAGTTCTCGAAAAAGCTAAGGCAGAAGGAGCAGACTTCAGTCAAATCGCTAAGGAAAACTCTACCGATGCTGCCACTAAGGAAAAAGGCGGAGAAATCAAGTTTGACTCTGGCTCTACTGATGTTCCAGATGCTGTCAAAAAAGCTGCCTTTGCTTTGGAAGAAAATGGCGTTTCAGACCTTGTGACTGTGCCAGATTCACAGTATTCAGCAAGCTACTATATTGTTAAGCTGGTTAAGAAGTCAGAGAAATCTTCTAACTGGAAAGACTACAAAGATAAACTGAAAAAGATTATCATTGCGCAAAAAGAAAAAGATACTAGCTTCATCCAAAGTGTTGTGGCGAAAGAGTTGAAAGATGCCAACATTAAGGTTAAGGACAGTGCTTTCCAATCTATCTTTGCTCAGTATATCGAAACGACAGGTTCTTCAACTTCTTCATCAAGTGCTGCCAGCAGCTCAAAGACTTCTGAATCTAGCTCAGCAGCTGAAAGCAGTTCAGCGGAAGCTTCATCATCAGCCGCAGAATAAGGTTGACGAAAAGACAATAAGCAAGTATAATAAGACTGGTGAGAATTGATTTTTCAAGTTCTTAGTTCAGAGAATTGGCGGTGCTGCGAGCCATCTGAGACGGAGAATCATGCTACTCATCTAGCAAAATAGAATACGAAATGAGAATGACAAGTTCATTGAATGAAGGTGGTACCGCGGTTTTTCGCCCTTCGGACAAGGAACTTGTCTTTTATGTTGACTCTGGAGGTAACGTAATGAAAACCTATCTTGTCAAACAGAAATTTCGCTTAGGCGGCGAACGCTTTGATATCAAGGACGATCGAGGAAATGTGGATTACCAAGTGGAAGGCTCTTTCTTTCAGATTCCTAAGACTTTTACTATCTATGATAGTCAGGGACAAATCGTCAGCCAGATTACCAAGACCCTTATAACCCTCTTGCCCCAGTTTGAAATCAAACTCAGCAGCGGGCATAGCTTTTATATCCGTAAGAAATTCTCTTTTTTGCGTGATAAATATAAATTTGATAATTTGGGTCTTCGAGTTGAAGGGAATATCTGGGATTTAAACTTTCGTCTGCTGGATGACAGCAATCAAGTTGTTGCAGAGATTACCAAGGAGCTCTTCCATCTGACCTCTACTTATCAGGTGAGTGTCTATGATGAGACTTATTCAGATTTGGTCATTTCCCTCTGTGTCGCTATTGATTATGTCGAAATGCTGGAAAGTTCTTCGTCATAATGCAATTATTTTTAGAAAAAATTTAAGGAGAAAAAATCATGAAACAAATGTCAAGTGCTCAGGTTCGTCAAATGTGGCTGGATTTTTGGGCAACTAAAGGTCATGCAGTAGAACCATCTGTCAGCTTGGTGCCAGTCAATGATCCAACCTTGCTCTGGATTAACTCTGGTGTAGCGACGCTCAAGAAATACTTTGACGGAACCATTATTCCAGAGAATCCTCGAATTACCAATGCTCAAAAGGCCATTCGGACCAACGATATTGAAAATGTTGGAAAGACTGCCCGCCACCATACCATGTTTGAAATGCTGGGCAACTTCTCTATCGGTGATTATTTCCGTGATGAAGCGATTGAGTGGGCTTACGAGCTTTTGACTAGCCCTGAATGGTTTGATTTCCCCAAAGACAAGCTCTACATGACCTACTATCCAGACGATAAGGACTCTTACAACCGCTGGATTACTATGGGCGTTGAGCCTAGTCATTTGATTCCGATTGAGGACAACTTCTGGGAAATCGGTGCGGGACCTTCTGGGCCGGATACAGAGATTTTCTTTGACCGGGGTGAGGCTTTTGATCCAGAAAATATTGGGGTCCGTCTCTTAGAAGAAGATATTGAAAATGACCGTTATATCGAAATCTGGAATATCGTCTTGTCACAATTCAACGCTGACCCTGCTGTACCGCGTAGCGAGTATAAGGAATTGCCACATAAGAACATTGATACGGGCGCAGGTTTGGAGCGTTTGGTCGCTGTTATTCAAGGTGCTAAGACCAACTTCGAGACCGACCTCTTTATGCCAATCATTCGTGAAGTAGAGAAACTGTCCGGCAAGGTCTATGACCAAGATGGCGACAATATGAGTTTCAAGGTTATCGCAGACCATATCCGCTCGCTCTCCTTTGCAATTGGTGATGGGGCTCTTCCTGGAAATGAAGGCCGCGGCTATGTCCTTCGTCGTCTTCTTCGTCGTGCTTCAATGCATGGCCAAAAGCTGGGTATCAATGAGCCTTTTCTCTACAAACTTGTTCCAACTGTGGGCAAGATTATGGAAAGCTACTATCCAGAAGTCCTTGAAAAGAAAGACTTTATTGAAAAGATTATCAAGAGTGAGGAAGAATCTTTTGCTCGTACTCTGCACTCAGGTCAACATTTTGCCCAAGGCATCGTAGCAGACCTGAAAGAAAAAGGTCAAACAGTCATCTCTGGTCAAGATGCCTTTAAACTCTACGATACTTACGGTTTCCCGCTGGAGTTGACTGAGGAAATTGCTGAAGAAGCAGGCATGACTGTAGATCGTGCTGGCTTTGAAGCGGCTATGAAAGAGCAGCAAGATCGGGCACGTGCTTCTGTTGTCAAGGGTGGTTCAATGGGCATGCAAAATGAAACCCTGCAGGCTATCACCGTAGAGAGTGTCTTTAACTACGAAAAAGAAGAGCTGACAGCTGAACTCCTTGCTATCGTGGCGGATGATGCAGCAGTCGAAGCTGTTGAGACAGGAACAGCTGCCCTCATCTTTGCAGAAACACCATTCTATGCTGAAATGGGTGGTCAGGTAGCCGACCACGGTCAAATCTTTGATGGAGCAGGCAATCTGGTAGCGCAAGTAAGGGACGTACAAAAAGCACCAAATGGTCAGCCACTACATACTGTAGAAGTCTTGGCTCCTATAGCTCTGGGTCAAAGCTACAAACTGGAAATTGACCACAGCCGTCGCCACCGTGTGATGAAAAACCACACAGCAACTCACCTCTTACATGCAGCCTTGCATAATGTTCTTGGTAACCATGCAACCCAAGCAGGCTCTCTGAACGAAGTAGAATTCCTGCGCTTTGACTTTACGCATTTCCAAGCGGTGACAGCAGAAGAGCTGCGCTCTATTGAGCAAGAAGTCAATGAGAAAATCTGGGAAGCTCTTGCCATTGAGACAGTGGAGACGGATATTGACACGGCTAAGGAAATGGGTGCCATGGCGCTCTTTGGTGAAAAATATGGTAAAGAAGTTCGTGTCGTAACCATCGGCGACTACTCAGTCGAGCTTTGCGGAGGAACTCACGTAGGCAACACTTCTGAAATCGGCATTTTCAAGATTGTCAAAGAAGAGGGTATTGGATCTGGAACTCGCCGTATCTTGGCAGTCACCAGCAAGGAAGCTTTTGAAGCCTACCGCGAGGAAGAAGAGGCACTCAAGGCTATCGCAGCGACCCTCAAGGCACCGCAAATCAAGGAAGTGCCTCACAAGGTAGAAGCGCTGCAAGAGCAGCTACGTCAACTCCAAAAAGAGAACGCAGAGCTCAAGGAAAAAGCAGCAGCAGCGGCCTCTGGTGAAGTCTTCAAGAATGTTCAAGAAGCAAATGGACATAGCTTTATCGCTAGTCAGGTCTCTGTTTCTGATGCAGGTGCCCTGCGTACCTTTGCGGACACTTGGAAGCAGAAGGACTATTCAGATGTTCTCGTACTGGTCGCAGCAATTGGTGATAAGGTCAATGTTCTTGCAGCCAGCAAGACCAAGGACGTCCATGCTGGTAATCTGATTAAGGAATTGGCACCGATTGTAGATGGTCGAGGGGGCGGTAAGCCAGACATGGCTATGGCCGGCGGCAGCAAGCAATCAGCTATTCCAGACCTGCTAGCAGCAGTTGCTGAGAAGTTGTAATATTAGATAACAGATAGATGAAAAGGTCTGCTCTTTGGGCAGACCTTTTTCTGTGCTCTTAGGTCGCTTACTCATCTGTATGAGAAGCAAATAAGCCGCTTTAAGGCAAGAAATCATGAATGTTCTTTCACATAATTAATTATATTTCCAAAAATATTGCATAAAAATACAGAAAATACTTGACAAAGGGAAAATATGCGAGTAAAATAAAACGCATATTTATACGGAGGTATTTTAATAATATGCGAATTTCGATTGTAGGAATAACTGGTTATTCAGGAATGGAACTCCTCCGTATTTTGTTGCAACATCCGCAGGCAGAAGTCGTTTCCCTTCATGCCAGCCAAGATATGGAGTCTCCTGTGTCAGAGCTTTATCCTCATTTGAAGGAGATTTGCGACTTGAAAATAAAAGCTTTTGACAGTCAGGAAATTATGCGACGAGCAGATCTTGTTTTCTTTGCAACATCAAGCGGAGTGGCTAAAGATTTGTCAAAAGACTTTGTAGAAGCGGGATTTCCAGTCATTGACCTATCTGGCGATCATCGTTTGCCAGGGAATATTTATAAAAAATGGTATCAGAAAGAGCCAGCTGAAGACTACGTTCAAAAAGAGTTTATTTATGGGCTGTCTGAGTTTACAGATGTCAGAGGGAAGCGATTTATTGCCAATCCTGGCTGCTATGCGACTGCTACAGAGTTGGCCTTGATTCCCTTGCTGCAGGCTCATGCTATTGAGCTAGACTCCATTATTGTTGATGCCAAGAGCGGTTTGACAGGGGCGGGGAAAAATCCAGCTGCATCCAGCCATTTTGTCCATGTGCACGATAACTATGTGACTTACAAGCTGAATCAGCATCAGCATATTCCTGAGATTGTGCAACAGTTGCAACGTTTTGATGAGGGATTGGAGCAGATTCAGTTTTCAACTTCCCTCATTCCGCTCAATCGTGGCATCGTAGCGACGGTTTATAGCAAGTTAAAAGAACCTTTGACTCGAGAAGAGCTGGCTGCTATTTACCAAGAATGCTATCAGGACAAGCCTTTTGTCCGTATCCAAACAGCTCTTCCGAATCTGCACCAGGTTGTCGGTACTAATTATACAGATATTGGTTTTGATTATAATCCTGTGACAAATATTTTAACTGTCGTGGCTGTGCTGGATAACCTGATTAAAGGGGCTGCTGGTCAGGCGGTTCAAAATATGAATCTGATGCTGGGCTTCCCTGAAACAGATGGTCTGCTCAGTCAACCGTCCTATGTCTAGATGAGAAAGGGTTAGATATGAAGATTATTGATGGAACGATTGCCAGTCCGCTAGGCTTTTCGGCTGACGGTTTACACGCTGGCTTTAAGAAAAAGAAGTTGGATTTTGGCTGGATTGTCTCAGAAGTGCCGGCCAGTGTGGCAGGAGTCTATACAACTAATAAGGTCATTGCTGCTCCGCTTCTAGTGACCAAAGCATCGATCCAAAAGAGCCAGAAATTGCAGGCAATAGTGGTTAATTCTGGTGTTGCCAATTCCTGTACAGGCCAGCAGGGACTGGACGCTGCCTATGAGATGCAGCGATTGACTGCTCAAAAGCTGAAGATTAAGCCCGACTTGGTAGGCCTGGCTTCTACAGGAGTCATCGGCGAGCAGCTTCCAATGGATGCTCTGAAAAATGGCCTGTCACAGATTCTGGTGAGTGGCAAGTCAGAAGATTTTGCTGAAGCTATCTTGACGACGGATACTTGTACCAAGACCTGTGTAGTCACAGAAGAGTTTGGCTCAGATCTGGTGACGATGGCGGGAGTAGCCAAGGGCTCGGGCATGATTCATCCGAATATGGCGACCATGCTGGCCTTTATTACCTGTGACGCTAATATTTCCAGTGCTACCCTGCAAGCGGCTCTCAGTCAGCATGTGGAGACGACTTTCAACCAAATCACTGTGGATGGAGATACATCGACCAACGACATGGTGCTAGTCATGGCAAACGGCTGCCGACAAAACGAAGAAATTCTGCCAGATACGGAGGAATTTGAAAAGTTTTCTAAGATGCTTCGCTATCTTATGGCTGACTTAGCTAAAAAAATTGCCAAGGATGGCGAAGGAGCAACCAAGCTGATTGAAGTTAATGTGCGGCACGCCAAGGATGAACAGAGCGGGCGTATGATTGCCAAGAGTGTCGTTGGCTCTAGCTTGGTCAAAACAGCTATTTTTGGTCAAGATCCCAATTGGGGCCGAATCTTAGCAGCTATCGGCTATGCGAGAGCAGATGTCTCAGTGGACAATATTGATATTTGGATTGAGGGGATTCCAGTTATGCAGGCTTCTAGTCCTGTGGCTTTTGACACCGAGGAGACTAGTGATGCCATGGCTGGGGAGCTGTTGACCTTGACGATTGATCTACACGATGGGGACGCTGAAGCTCAGGCCTGGGGCTGCGATTTGTCCTATGATTATGTGAAAATCAATGCCCTCTATAGAACCTAAGGAGAAATGCAATGAAAGATGTGATTGTTATAAAAATTGGTGGTGTTGCTGCGCAAAAGCTGTCTACCAAGTTTATCAAGCAAATGCAAGCGTGGATAGCAGCTGGTAAGAAAATTGTGGTCGTTCACGGGGGCGGTCTGGTCATTAACCAACTTATGAAAGAGCGCCAGATGCCTACTCGCAAGGTTAAGGGGTTGCGGGTGACAGCTAAGTCTGACTTGCCCATCATTGAGCAAGCCCTGCTAGGTCAAGTCGGCTGGACGCTGACACAAGAACTGAACGACTCAGATATTGAAAGTCTTCAGCTGGTTTCACATTTGGGAAAGACAGTTTCGGCAGATTTTATCGATAAAGAGCTCTATGGCTATGTCGGTCGGGTGAAGGCGATTCAAACTGCCTATCTAGAGCAGCTGCTGGCTGCGGACATAGTCCCGGTGCTGGCTTCGCTAGGAGAAAATGCTACTGGCGAGCTCTTAAATATCAATGCAGACTATCTAGCTGCGGCAGTTGCTAGCAGCTTGCAGGCAGAGAAGCTAATCCTGATGACAGATATAGAAGGGGTTTTAGAGGACAAAAAAGTCCTGCCCCAGCTTCTGACCAGTCAGGTTTCCAAGAAGATTCAGACAGGTGTCATCAAGGGCGGCATGATTCCTAAGATCGAGAGTGCTGTTCAGACTGTGCTTTCCGGTGTCGGGCAGGTTTTGATTGGCGATAATCTTTTGACAGGCACCTTGATAGCAGAGGGATAACGATGACTTATTTATTTGAAAACTACAAGCGGGCGCCTATTGAGTTTGTTAAAGCAGAGGGCTCCTATCTGATTAACAATGAGGGAAAGACTTATTTGGACTTTTCATCGGGGATTGGCGTAACCAATCTTGGCTTTCACCCGCAGGTCCAGCAAGCTTTGATCCAGCAAGCAGGGCGCATCTGGCACAGTCCCAATCTCTATCTTAGCTCTCTGCAAGAGCAGGTGGCTCAGGAACTGGCTGGTTCTTATGATTATTTGGCTTTTTTCTGCAATAGCGGAGCAGAAGCCAATGAAACAGCTATTAAGCTAGCCCGCAAAGCTACTGGCAAGCAAGGCATTATCACTTTTCAGCAATCCTTTCATGGTCGGACCTTTGGCGCTATGGCCGCAACAGGACAGGATAAGATTAAGGAAGGATTTGGTGATGGGGTACCCCATTTCAGCTATGCGGTTTACAATGATCTAGCCAGCGTAGAAAAGTTGGTCAATCAGGATACGGCAGCTGTCATGCTGGAATTGGTCCAAGGAGAATCGGGTGTTCGTCCAGCAGAAGCAGCTTTTGTCAAAAACTTGGCTGATTTTTGCCAACGAGAGGGGATTTTGCTGATTGTCGATGAGGTACAGACAGGTATGGGGCGCACTGGTCAGCTTTATTCCTTTGAGTATTATGGGATTATACCGGATATTGTGACACTGGCTAAGGGTCTGGCCAATGGCCTACCCTCTGGCGCTCTATTAGGAAAATCAAGCTTGGCTCCTGCTTTTGGACCTGGCAGTCATGGTTCTACCTTTGGTGGCAATAAATTAGCCATGGCAGCCGCTTTGGAGACCTTGCATATCATGAAAGAAGCGGGCTTTATGGAAGAAGTCAGGTCTAAGAGTGCCATCTTACTGGAGCAGCTGCAGTTTGCTTTTCAGGACCATCCAAAGATTTCTGCTGTTCGAGGCCTGGGCATGATGATTGGGATTGAAACAAGTGCCAGTCTGTCAAAGATTGTTGAAGCCGCTCGTCAGAAGGGCTTGATTATCCTGACAGCCGGAGAGAATGTTATCCGTCTCCTGCCGCCTTTGACTATCAACAGGGAGGAAATTCAGCAAGGGATTGCTATTTTAAAAGAAGTATTTTCAGAATTAGATGAATAAAGGAAAAGGATTCAGTTTGAGCTGGATTCTTTTTTATCTATTATAATGGTGTTCTTGACAATGATTATTATTTTTTTGACAAATATACTTGTCAAAAAGAAAAGAATCTGTTACAATGATTTTATCCAAGGGAGAATAATAAATAAGGAGTTTATGATGCAGCTTAGAAATCGACTCAAGGAGTTGAGGGCGCGTGACGGTCTCAACCAGACAGAACTGGCTAAGCTGGCCGGTGTTTCCAGGCAGACAATCAGCCTTATAGAGAGAGGCGAATATACCCCGTCGATTGTGATTGCCCTTAAGATTGCCCATATTTTCAATGAAAACGTTGAGAATGTCTTTCGGCTGGTGGAGGAAGCAGAATGAAGAACCAATTAAGATTCATTTCAACAGGAGCTAAAACAGTCCTTCAGCCTCAGCATTCTTGTATCATCTATTGTAAAAAAATAAAGGAGAAGAAGTCGTGAAAGAGCAAAAACGTATATCTACACAGAAAAGAGTTTTATATAATGTCCTTATATTTCTAGCTGGAGCTTTAATAGGTGGTCTGTCTATTTTGTTTTCTGAAACTGGTCTGCTAAAAAACATCAGTTGGTCGACTATTTTTTCTGTTCAACTGCTGCGCCAGCTAGGTAGGGCCAGCCTTATCATCCTCTATCCCTTGGTCTTTTTCTTGATTTATCGGACTCGTAAATACAATGAAGCTTATGAAAAAGAAGCAGATGAGGATAAGAATTATGAATGGTACCGCTTAACCTTTAAAAATCTGGAGTATGCGACTATTGTCTTTAATATCAGCAGTGCTATCGTTCTTTTTACGATTTTAGTTGGAGTTGTTTTTATTGGAAATATCACTAATCATAAGAGCCCTCTTCAGTGGAGTTTTATAGATTATGCGATTGCCTTTCTTTATATTATTTTGCAAGTTGTCTTTTTAAAGACAGTTCAGAAGGTGCGGCACTATAAGTTATCAGCCTTTCCGACTACTGAGGAAATAAAAGAATTTGTGCTCTCTTATGATGAATCAGAGCTGCAAGCCAATTATGAACAGTGCTATCTCATTCTCTTCAATGTAAATCAGAGACTTCTGCCAGCCCTCTATGTCATTTTAGGGATAGTTGGAACTTTCACACCCCTCAATGTCGTTTCGGGTTTTGTCATCCTAGTGGTGATCCATATCTATATCAATCTTATGTATTGTCCAATGGTAAGAAAATATTTCAAATAAGCTTATTTCCCGATGAAAGGCGGAAATTATGAAACTACTGAAAGAACTTGATTTTATCCATAATAAAAAGGTCATTCTGGCTCTGAATATAACGGCCGTGCTGCTGCTCTTCCCTTTTCTAGCCCTCTTTACTTGGATTGCCATTCTGATGTATGGCAAGGGCAGCGAAGTTTTTCATTTCTTTGACTTACTCTACCTCCTTGTTCTAATGGTCATCCATGAACTAATCCACGGCTTTTTCTTCAAGGTCTTGGGAGATGAAAATACCAAGGTCAAGTTTGGTTTTAAGAGTGGCATGGCCTATGCGACCAGCCCAGGCAGTCGTTACAGTCGGAAAAGGATGCTCGTCATTATCCTGGCACCTTTCGTTTTGATTAGCCTAGCCCTGACCTTGATCTATGGCTTGCATATTTTAACTGCGGCTTCTTATATCGTCCTTGCTAGCTTCCATGCAGCTGGCTGTGCAGGAGATTTTTTCCTCGCTGCCACTATTCTCCAGCAGAAGGGAGATATTGCTGTTGAGGATACGGAAGTCGGTATCAATATTTATCAAAAGGAGAATACAAAATGAACAACTTCAAATCAACTGCTTTAGGACTTGTAAAATGGATAGGCTTAATTGCTCTTAGCCTCCTTATAAATGCTGCTCCAATGCTATTCTTAAGGCTCGGGAAGAATTTACCTATTTATGCAGAAATCTTATTGGTAGCCTTGTATCTGATTTTAGTTTTCCTGATTTTTCGTAGCTTGTGGCGGCGTTATCAGAAGCGTGTACCTGAAGAAAAGAAAAAATTCAAACAGTCTGGCAAGGACATCGGTTTTGCTTTTCTATTCTTTTTCCTTGCCAGAGTAGCTGCTATTGTCGGTGTTTATCTCAATCTCATCCTGAGCGGCAATTCCCAGACAAGTAATGACAGCGCCATACAAGGGCTAGGGGGAATGATGTCTTCGCAGCATATCTTCTTTGCCTTGCTCTTTGTTGCAACGATTGCTTTTATCGCTCCTATCATGGAGGAATTAATTTTCCGCGGTTTTGGGACTGCCTTCTTTTTCAAAAATAATCAAAAAGTTTTGCCTGCTATTGTGACTTCTGTGGTCTTTACTCTGCCTCATATCACTCAATTGACTGAGTTCCCAATTTATTTTGCACTTGGACTGGTTCTTTATTTATCCTATGCTCGTCGGGGGAATATAAAAGATTCCATGTTGGTTCATATCCTGAACAATCTCCCCATGGCTATAATACTGCTGCTAGCTATGTTTAAGTAAATCAATCTATAAGGAATCACTATGAAATTAAAAACCTTCTTTACTAATTTTGGCCTTTATATACTTGTTCTCTTGGCCTATTTCTATATATTTTCCGCTATAGTTTTCTTCACCATAGTTTCTCTGACAGGAGGAACTTCTCAACTATTGATTTTGCCGATTTTTGTCATACTTGCAAGTCTCTATTCTTTTGCCATGTGGAAATGGTACCAGAAAGATTTGAAACTGGAAATCAAAAATACCAAGCTAACCAGTTCTATCTGGCTACCCAGTGCTCTCTTGCTTGCTTTTATCATCTTCCAGCAGCTCGTTCCTATTAAATCTTCTGCCAATCAGAACACTGCTGTAGAGTTGATTCAGCAGCAGCCAGCCTTTGCCTTCCTATACATGGTAATCTTTGCTCCTATTCTTGAGGAGTTGCTGACACGAGGATTTTTGGCTAAGTTTCTCTTTCCCAACCAAAATAGCTTGGCGAAAATCCTGCTCTATTTAACTGTATCTGCCAGCTTTTTCTCTCTTCTGCACATGCCGGGTAATCTAGTTCAGTTTCTGGTTTACTTCATCTTGGGGGCAATCTTTGGACTAGGCTATCTAGCTAAGAAGGACCTGCGCTACTCAATGGGGCTACATTTGGCCAATAATCTAATTGCCTTTGTTCTCATTGTCTTCTTTTAGTAGAAAAAGTTAAATATACGACAACACTTCTAAAGTTAGACAGAAAAATCTAACGCAAGAAGTGTTTTTCTGTGGAATGGAGTTTAAATACTAAACTGCTTTTCTGGTTTTTCGAAAGCTAGAAGTTTCAAATTCTTGTGAAAGTGTTTTCCAGATGGTATAATGAGCTATCAAACGAAAAGAGGTTTCCTTATGTCTAAAGTCCTATTAATTGTCAACCCTAGCTCGGGAGGCGAAAAAGCCAAGTCCTATGAAGACTTGGCAAGAGAAAAACTGGCAGAATGTTTCGATGAGGTAGTGGTCAAGCATACTGAAAAAGGTGGAGACGCAGCAGCTTTTGCTAAGCAAGCCGCAGAAGACCATTATGATAGCGTCTTTGTCATGGGTGGCGATGGAACAGTCAATGAAGGAATCAGCGGCCTGGCTGAACTAGACTATCGTCCGACTTTTGGTTTCTTTCCACTTGGTACAGTCAATGATTTGGCGCGTGCTCTCGGCATTCCTCTAGACGCTGAAGAAGCCATTCAGAATCTGGATATCAACAAAGTCAAGCCACTTGATATCGGCAAGATTAATGACCAGTACTTTATGAATGTGGTTGCCATTGGAACTATTCCTGAGTCAATCAACAACGTAGATTCAGAAGACAAGACCAAGTGGGGTAAGTTTGCCTACTTTATCTCTGGCTTCAAGCAGTTGATGGATACTAGTTTTTACGAATTTCACTTGAAGATTGATGGAGAAGAGCGTACAATAAAGAGCAGCACACTCTTGATTGGCTCTACCAACTCAATCGGAGGTTTCGAGAGCATTCTCCCTGAAGCCACTGTCAATGACGGCTTGCTGCATCTCTTGTACCTTAAGGATAAAAATCTCTTGGACACCTTGGTTTCTGTGCCGGATTTGATTTCTGGCAATGGAGAAGAAAGTGATAATATCGAGTACTTGACCTTTAAGGAAATCACAGTTGAGTTGGCTGATGCTGATGCTGAGCTTAGTGTCAACGTTGACGGAGATGAGGGCGACCAATTGCCAGTGACGATTCGTGTCCTGCCATCTCATTTGAATGTGTATTGCTAGTTTTTTGTGTTTAGGTTTAAAAAAAAGAATATGGTAGAAGGACTCCAAACTTTTAAGTTTGGGGTCCTTTAATACTTGTAATATACTAATTTTTAGATTTACATCCTTTTCTCAAGTGATGGCGGACGTCAGCGACCTCCTGCAGAGTTCCATGACTAGCTATTGAGCCTAAGGTCTCAATAGCTCCGCTCTACCTAACTGTTGCATCAGTTAGGTAGATTTCATCACTGAGAAAAGGAAGTAATCTTTTTGGAATTTTATTAGTAAAATCTCTCCAGTTATGCTATAATAAATCTAGAATAACATGATAACATAATCAAAAGTTTCCTGATTTATTTGGGAGGGGAATTGGCGATGCAAGGAAAAGAATTTGGACAGCATTTGAAACAGCTTCGATTAAATAAGGGCTGGACTAAGGAACATCTGTGTGGTGATGAGTCAAAGCTTTCTATACGGCAGTTAACGCGTTTGGAGTCAGGCATTTCCCAGCCGACTCTCTCTACTTTAGAATATCTGGCTTCCTGTCTAGAGGTCGATTTGGCAACCTTGATAGGAAACAAAAAAGAAGATGTAGCTCTACCTGCTGATTACCAGCGTTTGAAGTATAAGCTGATTCGGACGACCACTTATGGCAATCCCGAAGTCTTATCTGAATTGGAGCATATCATAGATGAGATCTTTGAAGTTTATTATGATGATTTGCCAGAAGCTGAGCAGAATATAATGGTTATTTTGCAGTCAAAGATTTATACCTATACTTCTGAGAATTTCCAGAAATATGGAATGACTCTCTTTGCCCAACATTTGGATGATTTACAGAGTAAAAAGCATTATGATGTAAATGATTTGCTCTATATTCAGCTCTATCAGATCTATGTGGGAGATGAAGAGGAGATTAGGTCAGCTAAGTTTGATAAGGAATTATATGCAAGAATCGCTCAGCGATTACTGCAGTCAGTTGACTATATTCCAAATGAATATCTCTTTCTCATGCGGGATGCTTTACTGACAATCCCAGGTATTGAGTGCGAGCGAAAAGAGTTCATTTATACAAAAGATACACTCAACAAACTTAATGTAATTATGGAATTGACAGAGGACTATCAAAAGAAACCGCTGATAAGAATGTTAGAGGGAGAATATGAGCTTTTTGTACACAAGGACGAGAAAAAGGCACAACAATACTATGAAGAGGGACTGACGCTGGCAAAATTGTTAGGTCATACTTTCCTATCTAAAAAAATGGCTGAGGAATGGAATAAAGAACTTCGGCTCTATCATCAAGGCTAGCAGGACATGGATGTCCTGTTTTGGCAAAATCTTTCGTGTTATAATTAGGCAAACCTAAAGGAGGTCCTTTTATGAAAAACG
The DNA here is from genome assembly GCF_963456385.1 of uncultured Streptococcus sp. GTDB lineage: Bacteria > Bacillota > Bacilli > Lactobacillales > Streptococcaceae > Streptococcus. The sequence continues at coordinate 37,581 of NZ_CAUOLF010000023.1, forward strand.
CAAAATTAATGTTTCTTGCGACTGCACTCACTTCTTCCATTATCTTGCTTGGTGCTTGCAGTAAACAGCAGGACAAGCAAACATCTCAAAGTAGTAGCTCTAGCCAAACAGTTCAAACTTCTAAATCAGATTCTAAGTCTGAAGCGAAAGCTGTTCCATCAGCTAGCCCAGATGAAACTGATGCAGCGTCAGTATCTTCTGAAGCTCAGCCTAAAAATGAAACAAAGTCTGACACGAAAGACCCAGCCACTCCAGCAGCGGGTATCGATGTCAATGCTTTGGCAGCAGGAGATTTTTCGACTGTAGCCGGTACTTGGCAAAATGATTTGGGGGATGCGATAGTATTGAATAATCAAGGGGTCGTTTCTCATACTCTGAATGGAAAAGAATCCAGCGATTATACTTTACTAAAAGGTCAAGTAAGCGATGGTAGTTATGTATCTACTCTTGCTTATACTGCTGGTAGCAGTAGCGCAACCTTTTTAGTAATTCCAGAAGGAGCTGTTTTGCCTGATACTGGAAACGAGAATCCTAAAGCACAGATTCGAGTTGGACAAGATGCTATCACTGCTTCCCAGCATCCGTATTATCGCGTATCTAATTAGTGACTGCATAAGTGGAGTTAGGGATGATGTTCCTAGCTCCACCTTTATTTGGATAAAAAACATGAAGGGAGGAAAAGATGGCTACTTTAATGATGAAAAAAATAGCTGAGGATTTAAATAAGACTAGAGTATTGGATGAAAATGGAGCTTTGGTAGCTTATTATGCCCTTCTGCCAGCTGACTTTTCTGGTGGTGACAGCAAGCTTTATCTTGAAAATCCAACGAGTCAAAGGCGGATGTATAGAATTTATCAAAATATGAAGCCCTTTTTATTTCCTATTGTCCCAGCTCATGACTGTACCGTGATTTATCTAACATCTGATGTTGGAGTTGAGATTACAGTCGCAGAACATCTGGAAGAATATATCTATGATAGTCAATAGATTAATAGTCAGTCAAAGACCCCCTCTTTCCGTATTTTGGAAAGAGGGGGTCTTTGTCTTATAAACCGTAATTATAGTCGTCATCCTGCATGGCTTCAACTTCGCCTAGCAGGTAGCCGTTACCCACTTGGGAGAAGAAGTCATGGTTGGAAGTACCGGTTGAGATACCGTTCATGACGATAGGATTGACATCGTCTGCTGAGTCAGGGAAGAGCGGATCTTGCCCTAGATTCATCAGAGCCTTGTTGGCATTGTAGCGCAGGAAGGTCTTGACTTCTTCAGTCCAGCCGACTGTGTCATAGAGGCTTTCAGTGTAGCCTTCTTCATTTTCATAGAGGGTGTAGAGCAGGTCGTACATCCATTCTTTGAGTTTTTCTTGCTCGTCTTCTGGCAGCTCGTTAAAGGCTAGCTGGAACTTGTAGCCGATATAGGTTCCATGGACAGACTCGTCACGGATAATCAGCTTGATAATTTCAGCAACGTTGGCCAGTTTGTTATTACCCAGATAGTAGAGCGGAGTGAAGAAACCAGAGTAGAAGAGGAAGGTTTCCAAGAAAACGCTGGCTATTTTCTTTTCCAGAGCTGTACCGTTCAGGTAAATCTCATTGATAATCTCAGCTTTCTTTTGCAGGTATGGATTGGTGTTGGTCCAGTCAAAGATTTCATCGATTTCTGACTTGGTGTTGAGCGTAGAAAAGATAGAAGAGTAGGACTTGGCGTGAACGGACTCCATAAATTGGATGTTGTTGAAGACAGCTTCTTCGTGGGCTGTGCGGACATCCTTGCGCAGGGCATCCACACCAGACTCAGACTGGAGGGTATCCAGCAGGGTCAGGCCACCGAAGACCTTGCCGACTAGGTCTTTTTCCTTGTGGGACAGCTTTCTCCAGTCATCCAGGTCATTGGATAAGGGAATCCGCGTATCCAGCCAAAATTGCTCAGTCAGTTTTTCCCAGGTGGACTTATCGATGACATCTTCGATAGCGTTCCAGTTAATGGCTTTGTAGTAAGTTTGCATTCTTTCTCCTTTAGTAGATGGTACGACCTGATGGGGTATCAGCTATCACTTCTTGGATACTACCCCAATACTCCACGATTTTACCTTCCTGTCAATGATGGGGAAGGTAAAATTGTGACATGGTCGAATTTCCTTTTCTTTTTCTAAAATCTCTTGTTAGATGACACAGCTTTCACATTGGTTGGCACCTACTTCGCCCCCATCATCAGTGAAAGTACGGACGTAGTAGATGGACTTGATACCCTTGTTGAAGGCATAGTTACGTAGGATAGAAAGATCGCGGGTTGTTTGCTTGCTTTCTTTTTTCCATTCGTAGAGGCCCTGAGGGATATCGCTGCGCATAAAGAGAGTCAGGGAAAGACCTTGGTCTACGTGCTCAGTTGCGGCTGCATAGACATCGATAACCTTGCGCATGTCCATGTCATAAGCACTGGTGTAGTAAGGGATAGTCTCAGTTGACAAACCAGCAGCAGGATAGTAGATCTTACCGATTTTCTTTTCTTGACGTTCTTCGATCCGTTGAGTAATTGGATGGATTGAAGCAGAAACATCATTGATGTAGCTGATGGAGCCATTTGGTGCAACAGCTAGTCGGTTTTGGTGGTAGAGACCATCAGCCTTGACCTTGTCGCGCAACTCTGCCCAATCTTCTGAAGACGGGATAAAGATGCCTGCGAAGAGTTCTTTGACACGGTCAGACTTAGGTACAAATTCACCTGTCAGATATTTGTCAAAGTAAGTACCGTTAGCATAGTCAGATTTTTCAAAGTTATGGAAGGTCACGCCACGCTCGCGAGCGATATTGTTAGACTCGACTAAGGTCCAGTAGTTCATGAGCATGAAGTAGATGCTGGTGAACTCTACAGCTTCCGCTGATCCATAATCGATCAGCTGCTGAGCCAAATAGCTGTGCAGTCCCATAGCTCCCAGACCAAAGGTGTGCGCCAGACTGTTACCATTGTCGATAGAAGGCACAGCTGTGATGTGTGAGCTGTCAGTGACAAAGGTCAGGGCGCGTGTCATGGTACGGATGGATTTTCCAAAGTCAGGCGATGTCATCATGTTGACAACGTTGGTAGACCCTAAGTTACATGACACATCTGTCCCTAGGTGAAGATACTCTTGCGCATCATTCAAAAGGCTAGGTTCTTGTACCTGTAGGATTTCAGAGCAAAGGTTACTCATGACGATTTTACCGTCAATTGGATTTGAACGGTTGGCCGTATCAATGTTTACGACATAAGGATAGCCAGATTCTTGTTGGAGTTTGGAAATTTCTGTTTCCAAATCACGGGCCTTGATCTTGGTCTTAGTGATATTTGGATTAGCGACCAATTCATCGTATTTTTCAGTGATGTCAAGGTAGGCAAATGGCACTCCATACTCACGTTCAACAGAATATGGGCTGAAGAGGTACATTTCTTCATTCTTACGCGCCAATTCGTAGAACTTATCCGGAATGACAACACCGAGTGAGAGGGTTTTAACCCGAACTTTTTCGTCGGCATTTTCTTTCTTGGTAGAAAGGAAAGAGATGATATCTGGGTGGAAAACATTGA
>NZ_CAUOLF010000024.1:0-40915 GCF_963456385.1 uncultured Streptococcus sp.
ATATTAGTATATCACCCAACCACACCTCCTGTCAATACCTTTTTCTAATTTTTTTCGATTTTTATTTAATAAAAAACTTGATGCTCTAACCTGTTCTAGTAAAACAGAAATAAAGTCATCAAGTTTGTTCATTACAAAATCGTATTATCTTGAAAATCTTTTAAGTGATTTTTTAAATCTTTAAGCATGGCTCTTCTTCCTTTAAAGCGCTCGTTGCTCATCAACCTCTGATAATTATCCAATCCAACATCATCAAGAGTTCTTTTATAATTGTCAATCGCTTCTCTGAAGGCAACTAACTCATCCAGAAACAATTCTTTTGATTTCAAACGATGTCCAATCTCACTCACTTCTTCATAAGGCTGGCGGTCCAATTTTCGCTTTTGGCTTTCTTGTTTACGAATTTTATCATGTATATGATTTCTGAATTTTGTTTTGAAATAACGATAGAGTTTTTCCTCATCGTTTTCAATTCCTTTTTCTTTAAGCAGAAGTTCGTATAAAACCAACATTCCTTCTTGCTCCCAATCACTATGTTCCCACAAATGAATATAATAGTCTTTCTTACACTTCCAAACTATCCATTTCACCTTCTCATAAGTAGTTCTAAAATCCATAGTTCCTCCTTAAATTTTACTTAGCTTAATTCTACTGTAAATAGAAAGCGAGGTGGGCTTTTTCTTCTAAAAAGCATCTTTTAGGAGCTCTTCTGACTCGAATAACTGTTTTTAAGTCATTTCAGGTACATATTTAGTCATTTGGGAGGATTGTGCGAAGTATAAAAGCAAGAAAAAAATCAAATGCTTACACATTTGATTTTTTAAACCTAGCTCCGCCAGTAGGACTCGAACCTACGACATCATGATTAACAGTCATGCGCTACTACCAACTGAGCTATGGCGGATTATATAGTCCGTACGGGATTCGAACCCGTGTTACCGCCGTGAAAAGGCGGTGTCTTAACCCCTTGACCAACGGACCATTTCTTGTCCTTCTGCAGAACATATTCCATTATATCAGCTTTTCTTCCTTTGTCAATAATTATTTCAGAAAAATAGAAAAAAGTTGGAATTTCTCCAACTTCTTCTACTCGGAATTTTTTTCTTCCATTTTCGTTTTAATTTCATCATAAGAAAGTGCATGAGCTTCTTTGTCTAATTCAAGTTCAGACTCTTCTGGCATTTTGCCAGTTTCATACAATGATTTAATCTGATTGCTATCCAAAGTTTCATATTTAAGAAGCGCTTCAGCAATCAATTTATGAGTTTCACGATGGGACTGAATAATCTCTGCAGCTTTGTTACGTGCTTCATTAAGAAGTTCTCTTACTTCTTCGTCAATCTCATATGCAGTCTGTTCTGAAATTGATTTTTGAGGACTGGCTGCACCAAACATAGCATGGTTTCCTTCGTATTGAACCGGACCAAGTTTTTCGCTCATTCCATATTCCGTTACCATACTGCGGGCCATCTGAGTTGCCTGTTCAAAGTCATTAGAAGCACCCGTTGTCTGCACATTAAATATAATTTCTTCAGCCACACGACCACCCATAAGACCAGCTAATTGCTCTTTCATATCTTCTTTAGATAGAAGCATTTGGTCTTCCTTAGGCAGGGCAATCATATAGCCACCAGCACGTCCACGAGGGACGATAGTTACCTTATGTACGACACGCGCATTTGACAATACCAAACCAACAATAGTATGTCCAGCTTCATGATAAGCAACCATTTGACGATCGCGTTCAGACACCATCTTATCTTTCTTAGAAGGTCCTGCGATTACCCGGTCTTCTGCTTCATCAATATCATCTGCATCAATGACTTTCTTGTTACGACGAGCAGCAACCAAAGCAGCTTCATTCAAAACATTTTCCAAATCAGCACCAACAAAACCTGGTGTCTGCTGAGCAACTAGTTTCAAATCAACATTTTTAGCCAGCGGCTTATTCTTAGCATGAACACGAAGAATGGCTTCCCGACCTTTAACATCAGGACGACCGACCAACACTTTTCTGTCAAAACGGCCAGCACGCAGCAAGGCTGGATCCAATACATCCGAACGGTTAGTAGCCGCAATGATAATGATTCCTTCATTGCCTTCAAAACCATCCATTTCAATCAAGAGCTGATTAAGGGTTTGCTCCCGCTCATCGTTACCACCGCCAAGGCCAACACCACGCTGACGACCGACTGCATCGATTTCATCGATGAAGATAATGGCAGGAGCTGCTTTTTTCGCATCTTCGAACAAAGAACGAACCCGGCTTGCTCCGACCCCAACAAACATTTCTACAAAGTCGGAACCTGAGATACTGAAGAAAGGAACACCTGCTTCTCCAGCAACTGCCTTAGCAAGCAAGGTTTTACCAGTTCCTGGAGGGCCTTCTAGAAGAACACCAGCAGGAATACGAGCACCTAGTTTGGTGTAACGTTTCCGATCTTTCAAAAACTCAACAACTTCTACTAGCTCTTGTTTTTCTTCTTCGGCACCAGCTACATCTGAAAAACGAACCTTAATATCTTCTTTGTTAGCAGCACGCGCCTTATTGCGGCCGAAATTCATGGCACCGCGGGCACCACCGCCTCCACCTTGATTCATCATGGACATAAAGAAGAAGATGACAATCACAAAAGGAACGATGGAAGTAAGGATTGTAATCCACATTCCGCTTGAACTTTCACGCTTTATGCTGATTTCAGTATTATGCTCAGAGGCTAATTTTTGTAAATCAGAAATTGTAATATCTGACGGTAAAATAATACTTGTGAATTTCTCTACTTTAGAAATGTTTGGAGTGAAAAATAAAATCCCTGTATCTTCTTTTGATTCCTGAGGTGTTTTGTAAGTACCTGAAATCTCAACGACGCTGCCATTTGGCTGGTAGCTCATCTCTGTGACATTATTTTCCTTAATTTCCTTCACTAATTCTGTGTAATTGATTTGCTGACTGCGACCGCCAGTATCTCCTGAGAAGAAATACTGAAACCCTGTCACTAGGACAACAATAATCAGAATATAGAGAAATGGATTTTTTATAAAACCATTGTTTTGCTTATTTTTCATCTATTAATAGTAAACCTTTATTTTGTATAAACTTCTTCTTTCAAAATACCAATATATGGAATATTACGATAGTTTTCATTGTAATCTAATCCATATCCAACAACAAATTCATTTGGAATTGTGAAACATGTATAATCTGCATCAATTTCAACAACACGGCCTTCTGGCTTATCCAAAAGTGTAGCAATTTTTACTGATGCAGCATTTCTTTCCTTAAACAAATTGCATAGATTTTTCAAAGTCTGACCAGTATCAATAATATCCTCAACAAATAGGATATCACGTCCTGTGATGTCTTGATCAATGTCCTTAATAACATTAATGACACCTGAGCTAGCAGTACCACCATGGTAGCTGGAGACCAACATAAAATCAAGCTCAATATGTGTGTCAATATGCTTGATTAGCTCAGCCATAAAAGGCACGGAACCTTTTAAAATTCCAACAAAAATTGGATTTTTACCTTGGTAGTCTTTGGTTAATTGCTGACCAAGCTTTTTTGCAGCATCCACGATTTCATCATGGGAAATCAATATTTTTTTGATATCTTGTTCTAGCATAATTTTACCCATCTATTTTCTGAATATAAAGTACAGTACTCATTATATCACTTTTTAATGCCTTACTCAAATCACTGATAGCAATATTTAAGATCGCTAAAATTTGATGATTTTGTTCAACTATTACAGATGAATTCCGTTCTTCAAAGGAAACTTTCTTATCAATAAAAAGACGACGAAGCTTCTTGTGATGACCATTCAGCAAAATACTGTCTCCCTCTTTTCGGAAGCGAAGTGTCAGAGAAGTTTCACGCGAAACAAAAATTTTCTGTATATTTTCACCACTCAAAGGAATCCCGAATGAAAATCGATAATGCCCAAACTCAATCAGATTCTCAAATTCTAACAAAATTGAATCCATTTTTAAATCGGGCTTACGACTGATTTTTCTAATTTCAAAACGCTGGTAATCTTTAACAAGCTCATAGTCTTTTTTCAAAGTATGCTGATAATTAGCCTTAGTCCGCAGGATGTTTAAAACTTCCTCAAACTGCTGCTTGCTCAGATTCAGACCAGGAAAGCTTTCAAGATAGTTCTGCAATAGAAATCGTTGAACCTGAGGGATTTGCTGATGAAAGACTTGGACATTTTCTATATCTAAATCTTTGGTCAAGTGAGACAAAGCGGTATGCCAATCTTCAATTTCCTTTCCTAGATACCGCAAAGAATCCTTAAATTGTGGGTTTTCTTTTTCTAGATTCGGCAGATAAAGATTACGAATTCGATTTCTGAGATAGTCATTTTGAAAATTACTGCTATCTTCAAAATGCTGAATATCTGGAAAGTCTGACTTATGAAAAGTAAGCAAAGGACGAATCAGTTCCCCGCAAGCAAAAGACTGGACAGCTTTCATGCCGGACAGATGACGAAGTCTAGCTCCACGAAGCAGCCGCATAAAAACAGTCTCAGCTTGATCATCTGCGTGGTGGGCAGTTACCAGAGCAGTATAGTGCTCCTCTTGCATCACTTTCCCGAAAAAATCATAACGAAACTGCCGAGCAGCATTTTCTGAAAAATTACCAGAAAAACTTGATGTAAAAATCTTTACACCAAGCTGTTCCGCAATCTTTACTAATGCCTTTTCTTCTTGATCTGATTCTGGCCGCTGTTTGTGATTGACATGAGCAATCGCAAGCTCGATAGCCAGTTCTTTTTGAGAATCAATCAACAGCTGCAGCAGTGTCATAGAATCCAGTCCACCTGATACAGCAACTAAAACTTTTCGATGGTCTTGGAAATACTTTTTCTCCTGCATTTTTTTAAGAAATTCTTGCTTAATCATTTCAGGACTCCATAGACATCGTCTGCTATCTGAGAAATGTTATCGTAGTTTGAATTATTAGTAAAAATGACAATGATAAAAGGGGAATCTGCATAGACAATCGCTGCATCGTGCTTAAAATCATAGGCGTCGCCAATTTTATGAGCCACTTTAGCATCAATATTTTTAGAAATCCGCTGATTATCATAATTTGTCTGAGACAAGGCATCGATAATCATGCCATTTTGCTCATAGATAGCTTCCAAAACATTTCCAGCCATACGTGAAGATGCTTGTCTTTCTTCCACATCCCATTTCTTTCCAGCTATTTTGTTGATCGTCTGCTGAAAATTTTTATCAGATTGATTGGTCGCATAATAGCCTAAAATATTGTGGGCGACATTATCTGATTCTTTGGCCACTCGATTTATCAAATCCTGAACTGAATATTCCTTGTCATCAGCTGACTTAGCAATACTGCCACTTCCTTCTGGTTCGTAAGCACCAGCAAAATCATTAACTGCTCCAATATACTTGAACTTCTGATCTAACGAAAGTTTTTTCTGATTCAGCTGTTCCTGCACATAGTAAAGATAAGGCAGTTTTGTCACACTGGCCGAATACATCTCTTGATCTTGATTGATACCTGCTTCTTTGCCTGTGTCCAGCTGTTTGACATAGATAGAGTAGTCCGCCTTGTTGTACTTACTGCTCAGAATTTCTTGAACCTTGTCCATTCGATTATCAGTTTCATCCAGAAATTCCATAGAAACCCAGCCTTGTCCTTCAATCTGGGCATAAATTCCTTTGACTGTCTGGACAATTTGAATAATGTTTACTTTTGTATATGGAGCTACTGTTGTATTGATTTTTTTAGCTCCGTTGATATTGGCTTTATCATAAAGAGTAAAGCCGGGTTTCAGCCACATTTCTTGATGGATATCTTCGATTGACTGGACAGTATCTTCGTAAATTGTGTTTTTGTCCGCTATCACAAACTGCCCATTTTTCAGCTTGAAAATCGGGACTCCTTCTTCATTTACATAAAATCCTGCTATCTGGATAGGCTGGTCTGGAACTAGCTTTCCAGCAGTCTTCCCCAGAGTAGAATCTGTAAATGTAGGAGTTTCTTCATAAACATTAGGATTTGTCGGGATGCTATCATAATAGCGTCCATACGTAGTGCTTGTAAAATGATATTTTTCTTCCTCGTCTAATACGAAATCTTTTTCGGTACTAATAACTGTGATACTGCTAAATAAAGCTGGCAGCAAAAATATCAGTAACAAAAGCTTACGCATGTTTTCCCCTTTCCTTTTGATTTTCTTGAAGTTTCAAAGCTTGATTTTTTTCAGACAGTTCTTCTAATTTCTCATCTGAAAAGGCCAAGAACTGCTCAATTGTTTTTAGTAAATCTTCCATAACTACTGCGGCAATAAATCTGGGATAGTATAAATGTACTCACCCTCTTTTGAAAAAGAGTATTTAGCGCGTGCATACTTAGCAGCATAGCTATCATCTTTTAACTTTGTTGCTATATCTGATTGATAGACCTTTTCTTCGCTGAGCGTCTGATATTTCTCCTGCAGTTTAGAATACTGTTCACGACGCTGCAGCAAGGTTTGATAACTCTGGTACAAATTATAGGTAGGTAAAATAAATAAGAGGATCACCAAAATCAGAACCCAGCCCATAAAACGGTTGCGTTTCCGCCGTTCCTGATCCACATATCTGCGGCGTTGATTTTCATCTTGAATAAAACGATTATTGAGTTGGACGATATTTTTAGGCATCTTCTTCTATCCTTGTTTCACTGACGATTTCGTACATTTTAGCTGCATCTTCTTTTTTGGTACTATCTTTCATCTCCAGAACCTTTACAGTCAAGAGTTTATTACCAAAGCGTACTTCAACCAAGTCATCCACTTTTAAATCTGTTGAGCTCTTAGCCAAGATACCGTTCACTTTTATCCGGCCCTTGTCAGCTACTTCTTTAGCCACTGGACGTCGCTTGATAATCCGTGACACTTTCAAATATTTATCTAATCTCATCCTATTACCTCAATTTCTCTTAATTTATTATTCTACCATTTTTTGAGAAAAATAGAGCTTAAAAAACCAAACTTCACTGAATTGTAACCTTTATTCTGCCTTGCGCTGTTTAATTTCCAGCATCTTTTCTCCAAAATTAACTAGACCTTCTAAAATCTCATAATCTTTTTTGTTCCTCACATCAAAAATCACTTCAATCAAGCCATTTTTTTCACCAATTCGAGCCTTTAAATTCGTCATCGAAAGTGCTTCAAAATAGTCCTGCGTCAGATAAAGCTGCTGCGAAATTTTCTCAAAATGAATCATTACTGTATTCTGCTGGCGTTCCACTGACTTTACAAAAGCCTGATCTAAATAAGACTTAGCAAGTCCAATCTCCAGTAAGTATGCTACAACATCAGGGTATTCCCCAAAGCGATCAATCAATTCATCTTGCAGATTTTCATAGTTTACACGACTGTCAATCTCACGAATTCTCTTGTAAATTTCAATCTTCTGTCTTTCATCAGAAATATAGTCACTAGGCAGATAGGCATCAATCTGCAGATTAAGTTCTGCATTGCTTTTTTGACGCTTGTTTTCTCTGCCCTGCTTTTTAGCAATGGCTTCTTCTAGAAGCTGTGAGTACATCTCAAAACCAACAGAATCAATAAAACCAGATTGCATACTTCCTAGAATATTGCCAGCCCCTCGAATAGACAAATCTCGCATAGCAATCTTAAATCCAGAACCTAACTCTGTAAATCCTTTAATGGCCTCTAGACGCTTTTCAGAAACTTCTGTCAGAATTTTATCTGGTCTGTACATTAGATAAGCATAAGCAATCCGATTGCTGCGGCCAACCCGTCCACGAAGTTGATACAAGGTTGACAGCCCCATATGGTCAGCATTTTCTACAAACAAAGTATTGGCATTTGGTATATCAACTCCAGTTTCAATAATGGTAGTGGTCACCAAAATATCATATTCTCCATTGATGAAATCCAGTAAAGTATTTTCTAAACGAATCTCACTCATTTGGCCATGAACATAGCCTATAGAAGCTTCTGGGATTAACTCTCTTAACTCTGAAACTTTCCGTTCAATTGTGTCAACCTTATTGTAAAGGTAGTAAACCTGTCCACCTCGGTCTATTTCGCGTAAGACAGCTTCTCGAATCACTGTAGGATTGCTTTCTAAAACATAAGTCTGAACAGGATAGCGATTGGTTGGCGGGGTCTCAATGACTGACAAATCGCGGATACCCAGCATAGACATATGCAGAGTTCGAGGAATAGGAGTTGCTGTCAAGGTTAGGACATCAACTTTCTTTTTCAATTCCTTTAATGTTTCCTTGTGCTTAACTCCAAAACGCTGCTCTTCATCAATGATTATTAAACCTAAATCTGCAAATTCTACATCTTTGGATAAGAGTCGGTGGGTTCCAATGATAATGTCAACTTGTCCCTTCTGCAGCTTCTCCAGAGTCTGTTTTTGTTCTGCCTTACTCCTGAAACGGCTGAGTACCTCAACATTGACCGCAAAATCATTAAAGCGTTCTTTAAAGTTAGTATAGTGCTGCTGGGCTAAAACCGTTGTTGGCACTAATACAGCTACTTGTTTATGATTATTGACAGCCTTAAAAGCAGCCCGCATAGCTACTTCTGTTTTCCCAAAGCCTACATCACCAACTAAGAGGCGATCCATCGGACGACTGCTTTCCATATCCTTCTTCACTTCCTGAATACTTCTTAGCTGATCCTCTGTTTCAACATAAGGAAAATCATTATCAAATTCCTCTTGATTGGAATCATCCACTGAGAAAGCAAAGCCTTTTAGCTGGCTGCGTTCAGCATATAATTTAATCAAATCATCCGCAATATCCTGAACCTGATGCTGAACTTTTTGCTTATTCTTCTGGAAACGACCGTCATTTAGCTTATTTACCTTAGGTGTTTTTCCATCGCTGGCAACATACTTTGATAGGAGATCAATCTGGTCAACTGGAATCGAAATACGATCAGAATTTTGATATTGAATCGTCAGATAATCACGGTGAACACCAGATATTTCAATCGTTTCTATTCCCAGATAACGTCCTATTCCATGGATATTATGGACAACGTAATCTCCTTTTTCTAGCTCATTATAATCTTTCAGTCGTTCAGCATTTGAGATATTCTGACGTCGGATTTTTCGTTTTATTTTCTTATGAATAATTTCGTACTCTGTAATAAGAACAATTTTCTCATCTACGAAATTAAAGCCCTGAACAAGATTTCCTTCTATAAGCTGAACTGCATTTTTGTGAATCTCAGCCTCTTTTATATAGTCTAAATGAATATCATATTCCTGTAAATTTTTATGTAAACTTTGTAAACCTACAGAAGAATTTGCTTGTAAGATTATTGTATAGCCAGATTTTTTATAACGATTAATTTCTTCCTTGAGCAAGGGAAACTGACTGAAAAATTCTTGCATTGGGTACTGATTGAATTGATACAAAGTATCAAATTTCAGATTTCCCAAACCTTTTTGAAAGCTTGAAAAGAAGGTTGCTGGTTTATATTGACGATAATCTTGGTACTTATCTGCAAAATATTTCTGACTTGATGAAGCTTTACAACTTTGTAAATTATCTGTCAATAAGCTAGCTGTTTCCAGTTCAAATTGAGCGTGTCGATCCACAATTTTTTGAAAATCATCAAAAAACACAGGGCTATGAACAGGCAAATAGTCTAAAATAGTCCATTCTTTCTGATAAAAATAAGAAAGGAATTTACGAATATCCGCATGATGAAACTCCTGTTTGGCACTGATTAGTAACTCTTCTAAGTAAGATTTCAAAGCAGGATCAACAGCTTTTTCTAAAATAGCTTCCAGATTTTCTCGTCCTCGAGCATAATCTTTCTCAGAAAGCAGGATATCAGAAGCAGGTTTAATTAAAATACTTTCTATGTTCTCAATTGAAGTTTGATTTTCTGGATTGAAAATCCGAATACCATCAATTTCATCGCCAAAAAACTCCAGTCGATAGGGAGACTCTGCTGAGCGCTCAAAAATGTCTAAGATATCTCCTCTTAGACTATATTCTCCCTGACTCAAAACTTGAGACACCTTCTTGTATCCTGATCTTAACAACATTTTTACAAGATTATTTAGGTCATATTCTTGTCCAACTGTCAAATTTATGTTGATTGTTTTAAAATCAATTGGATTAGGCAAGAGTAATTTGCTAGCTGCGACATTAGTAACTAGAATTCCAGACTTTTGATAATCTATTAAAAAGTTCAGAGCATCTAATCTGGAAAATATTTTTTCCTGTGAGGCAAAAACAAATTCTGCTATAGGAGTATCATCTGCTAAGAAAGTATAGACCTTCTCTTCTCCCAACAAAGAAATCAAATCACTAGCCAAACGATCTGCTTCATTTTGACTAGAAGTCAGCGCAAGGATTTTATCCGCTTCTTCTAATCCAGCCACTATAGTAATCGCTTTTGTTGATGCAGACAATCCCATTATCAACTGTCTGCTGCTTTTATGGAGATTTTTCTTCCAATCTGAAATTTGCTGGTTTTGACAAAATAAGTCAATCAGGTTCATTTTATTATCCATTGTATTTCTGCATTGTTTGTTCAAAATTGCCTGACTGTAAATAATAATTTACAGCATTGTCAACCTTATCAAGAGTATTCAGAATCGTTATATAATCATCTTTATCGAATTTTCCTATAACATGGTGAACCACTGTCACACCTTCTTTAGGACGTCCAATACCTATCTTTATCCGTTTAAATTCTTGACTTCCAATATGTTTGATAATAGATTTAATGCCGTTATGGCCGCCAGCTGAACCCTTGCTGCGCAAACGAATTTTACCAACTTCCATATCCAAATCATCATAGATGACCAATAAATCCTCTATATCTAAACCATAGTATGCCAGTAAAGCTTGAACGGCCTTTCCGCTCTCATTCATAAATGTAGTTGGTTTGACAAAATAGACTTTTTCACCATTCAGAAAAGTAGAAGCAATATCTGCTTGAAAGATTTTATCAGCTGTAAATTTTAAATCAAGATCTTTACAGATCTTGTCAACTAGCATAAAACCAACATTATGTTTGGTTTCAATATATTTTTCTCCTGGATTTCCCAGACCGACTATTAACTTTACCATTTTTCTCCTTTATAAAAGCCAAAAGGGCTGGAAAAAAATTTCCAACCTAGAATTTTTAGACTTTACAAATACTTTACACATTAAATCTAAATTCCATAATATCGCCATCCTGAACGATATATTCTTTTCCTTCTTCGCGCAAACGTCCAGCTTCTTTAACTGCTTTTTCGCTGCCATAGTACACTAAGTCATCATAAGACATAGTCACTGCTCGAATAAAGCCTTTTTCAAAGTCTGAGTGAATAATGCCAGCTGCTTGAGGAGCTTTCATTCCACGCTTAAAGGTCCAGGCACGCACTTCTTTTTCACCAGCTGTAAAGTAGGTTCCAAGTCCCAACAGATGATAAGCTGCTCTGGTCAGTTTATCCACACCTGATTCTGTCAAGCCGATAGCTTCCAGAAATTCTGACTTATCCTCATCGTCCAATTCAGAAATTTCTTCCTCTGCACGCGCTGAAATGACAACAACTTCAGCATTTTCTGTAGTTGCAAATTCACGAATCTGTTTCACATAGTCAATATTATCTGGATCAGCCACCTCATCTTCACTGACATTGGCTACATATAGAACTGGCTTAGTCGTTAAGAGAAAGAGCCCTTTGACAATTTTTTGCTCTTCTTCTGTGAATTCAATTGTACGAGCTGATAGACCATCTTCTAGGACAGGCTTAATTTTCTGTAAAACATTAAATTCTGCTACTGAATCCTTATCTTTTTGAGTACGAGCCATCTTCTCTACACGTGTATAGCGTTTGTTAATACTTTCTAAGTCTGCTAAAATCAATTCTAGATTAATGGTCTCAATATCAGCCATTGGATCTACAAATTCAGACTCACGGCCCTGTTCCCGCATGACATTTTCATCATCAAAGGCACGTACTACGTGGACGATAGCATCTACTTCACGGATATTGGCCAAGAATTTATTTCCTAGTCCTTCTCCTTTTGAAGCACCTTTCACAATTCCAGCAATATCAGTAAATTCGAAGGTTGTTGGAACTTTCTTCTGTGGTTTGATGAGTTCTGTTAATTTATCCAAACGAGCATCCGGAACTTCTACCCGCCCGACATTTGGATCAATTGTCGCAAAAGGGTAATTAGCTGCTTCTGCACCTGCTTTTGTAATTGCATTAAATAAAGTTGACTTACCAACATTGGGTAAACCAACGATTCCTGCTGTCAAAGCCATTCTTATCTTCTCCATTCATCTTTTCAATCCAAACCATTATACCATAAATCCTTATCCTAAACAGCGGATTTTAGTTATTTTTTCTAGCTTTCTTTACAGAAGTGTAAAATAAACTGAAGATAAAAATGATATAATATAGCTATTATTCTTACTAAAGGAGTTCCACATGAAAAAGAATACTTCTAAAACACTTTTTCTTTCCTTCCTTGCGTTTACTACTTTGTTTATTTTAACTGCCTGTAACAGTCCTAAAAAAGCTTATTTCCAACTGATTGACCAAAATACTAAGAAAAATAGTCGCATCACCTATGAATACAAAAATGATGAACTTCTTATACAACAAATAAACAATACTTTCTACTATGAACCAATTGGCTTGACAAAAGACACGGCTAAAGAGCAGACAGAAGCCTACGCTAAATCTATCAAAGATGTCAAAGGGTTGACTCATGAAATTGATTACAAAGATGAATATTTGACCGAAAAAATTACAATTGATTTTAGAAAAGCTGACATTGAAGAGCTACAAAGAAAACATCTTCTTCAAATATCAAGTAATCAAAAATTAAGTTACATAAGTTATAAAGAAAGCGCTAAAATACTTGAGAAAAAAGGCTATAAAGAAGTTAAAGACGGTAAATTTGAAGAACTTAAATAAAAGCAAAATGGATAGGACTTAAAAAGTCTTATCCATTTTTGATTGAAAAATTAAATCTAAATCTGATCTTCAGCAATGCAACTTAGTTTTCCACAATAGCATTTACGATGAGTTTTCGTCTAATCAATTATTTTCTTCATTTTTCTTTCAAAATCGTGACGACTCATCATCACAAGATGTTCACAATTGGTGCAACGGATTTTGATATCTGCACCAACCCTTGTGATTTCCCAGCGATTCGCCTTTTTCCCAGTCGCTTTAATGGTGCAGGCATGTGGCTTTTTCATTTCTACAAAATGACCAATTTCATACATTTTCTTTCTCCTTTCAAAGAACTATCATTGTCCAGGAAGAAATATTAAGCATCTATCATACTTTGTAAATGAAAAGAGCTTAGGACCAAGAATTAAAAATCTGTAACTTTGCCCACTGCTTTTCATCTTAATTAGTTCTAACAGGTGTAATCAGCTGAATAAAGTTTTCTGTGTCTTCACTCGGTACCAAGGTGAAAGGACGAACGGATGAGATAAAACTAATCGTTACTTTTTCACTGTCAATAGCCTTCAAAGCATCAATCAAATAAGTTGGATTAAAGCTAATGGTCAAATCTTCGCCAGTTACACTTTCTGTATCAATTTCTTCGTTAACACGGCCGACCTCTGGTGAATTTACATGGGCACTGACAATGCCGTCTGCAATCTCCAATTTAACTGTTCCATTCTGTGTGGCATTAGACAAGAGACGAGCGCGTTCCATAGCTGCACGCAAATCAGAAGTATTAAAAGTAAGGACACTCGTAAATTCAGTTGGAATCAGACGATCTGTATCTGGATAATTTCCTTCCAAGAGACGGGTGTAGAAGCTGATATTTTCGCTTCTGAAAAGAATTTGATTATTAGCAAAGAAAACCTCTACCGTTTCAATTTCATCGGTAAAAACAGCCGTAAATTCCCGTAAAGAACGACTTGGAATAACTACGTCGAAATTATCTCCATTTTTTTCCAGAGTGATTTTCTTTTGACTCATTCTGTGGGAGTCTGTTGCAACTGTTTTCAAAGAACGGTTATCTGTCAAAACAAAGTGAACACCAGTTAAAATTGGACGGCTTTCCTGAACACTGGCTGCAAAGGCTGTTTCGTTAATGACATCTTTAAGAATTTTTGTTTCAAGAACCAAGGGATTGCTGGCAGAAATTTCCTGGATTCGTGGATACTGGTCAGCGTCTTTTCCTTTCAGGGTAATCTCTGATTTGCCGCTAGTCAAGACGATTTGTTTTTGTTCAATTTCTTTAAAATCCAAAATAATATCTGGCAGACTGGAAACAACATTGATAAAGAAAGTCGCTTCTAATAAAATTGAACCGGTTGAGTTGACAAGCAAGCCTGCATTTTCATTTTGAGTAGAAATAAAGTTTTCAATCGACACTTGGCCATTGGAGCCGATTAAGGTGATTCCTTCTTGGGTAACATCGATTTTTACAGTAGAAAGAATAGGAATTGCATTTTTATGACTGATAGCCCTTTTAGTGGTATTTAACGCTTGTAAGAAGAGATTTTTATTAATAGAAAAATGAATCATGGGATCTCCTTTTTATTTATTTATGATTATAAGATTAATAGTAATAGTAGTTTATGTGAATTATGTGGAAAAATAGCTTCGTCCTTATTCTAACAAGTTTTGAGACTTGTTCACAAAGTGTGGATAAGTTTTGAAAAAATTCTGTAGTTTTCCACACGCTATTTAATTTTATTCTTGATGCTTTCAATTTCTAAACGCAAATTGTCGTCTGATTCAATCATAGTTTTGATTTTTCCATGTGCATGGATAACGGTCGTATGATCTTTTCCGCCAAATTCACGACCAATTTTAGGCAGACTGTTGTCAGTCAGCTCACGAGTCAGATACATAGCTACCTGTCTAGCTAAAACGATATTTTGTACTCGACGGCTGCCTTTCATCTCTTTGACACTAACACCATAGAATTTCCCAACTTCAGACTGAATCTTATCAATCGGGATAACTGTTACCTGGCTTGAATCCTGCTTGCGTGCTCGAATAGCTTCCGCGGCGATATCAATAGTAATTTCTTTCAGATGACGAACTCTAGCGATGAGACTGATGTCATTCAAAGCACCTTCTAAGTCGCGGACATTGGAGTCGAACTGTCCTGCAAGGTATTCTAAGGTATCATTCGGGAAAATATAATCCAAATCTTCTATTTTGTTTCGCAGAATTGCAATTCGTGTTTCAAAATCTGGCGGTGTAATATTCTGAGTTAATCCCCATTTAAAACGTGTCACTAAGCGTTCTTCCAAATTGTCCAGATGATCAGGACTGCGGTCGCTGGTTAAAACAATCTGTTTATTTTCTCCGTGAAGAGCATTGAAAGTGTTGAAAAATTCTTCCTGAGTTGAAACTTTTTTTCCTCCCAAAGATTGAATGTCATCAATCAGCAGAAGATCTAGACTACGATAGATTTTTTTAAAGCTATCCATCTCTCCCAATCTTAAATGTTCGAGGAAGTCGTTAATAAAGGTTTCAGCTGGTATATACTTGACACGCGCATCTGGAATATTTTCTAAAATTTGATTGCCAATAGCATTTAATAAATGAGTTTTGCCCAAGCCAGGGCCTCCATAGATAAAAAGAGGATTATAGGTTGTGGCTAGATTCTCAGATACCGCCAAGGCAGCGGCTTTAGCCCAGATATTTCCGTCTCCCTGAACAAAATTATCAAAGGTATATTTTGACTTTAAGCCAGTATCAATAGGTGGCAAGCTTGGCTGAACAGTGCTGATTTGAGGACTGGTTACTGCAGATTTCGGAGTTTCAGTGTTAGTTTCTTCTTCAAAAATATATTTTCCAGCAATCTGATCATTGAAAATTTCAAATCCTGCAGTAAGAATAACTCCTACTAAGTTTTGCTCCCAAAATAGTTGTTTCACCGGACTATCCAGGAAAATAACAGCTTGTTTTTCTTCAACTTTGACAAGCTTGGCTTCAGCAACAAAGAAATCATAAGTTGTCTGTTTTAGCTGAGCATGAGCCAATTCTAAAATACGATTCCAAAAGTCCTGTTCTTTGGTCATAACTTCCCTCCTTTTCTATAATTTTCTGATTCATACGCATCTTATTTTATCATAAAGGTTCAAAGTTTTCCACAAGAACTAGAAAAGAATTCACATTGTTAGCTGAAGTTATCCACAGAATGTGAATAAAGCTATAATTTCTTATTCTAATAGGCTTCCTAATTGATTTAACAGTGGATAATCTTGTTATTTTTAAAAAAGAAAATAACAGTTTTATTTAAAACTGTTTATAATTCTTTGATATTCTTCTTCGCTTTCAAAAGGAATAATCAGCTTTCCTTTACTTTGGCTTTTTAACTGAATAGAAACTTCCAGACCGAGAATTTTTTTAATTTTTTCCTCTTCAGATTTAGCGAACAGTTCCTTGTTAGGTTTCTTTTTGAGACTCTTTTTTTGCTGGAGAAGCTTTTCAACTGCTCGAACCGATAAATCTTCTTGACAGATCTTTTCCAGCCATAGTAACTGTTCTTCTTCTTTTAAGGGGACCAGTAGGCGAGCATGTCCTTGAGAAATCTCTTCTTCCTTGATAGCTTGACGAACTTCTTTAGCCAGCTGTAAAAGTCTGACAATATTGCTGATATAGGGTCTAGATTTTCCCATGATTTTAGCAATTTCATCATGTGTCAAGCCTTTGTCAATCAAATTTTGATAAGACTCAGCCTCTTCTATAGGATTCAAGTCTTCTCTTTGAAGATTTTCGATAATGGCTTGTTTCAGCATGTCATCATCAGATAATTCTTTGACGACAGCTGGGATCGTTTCTAGGCCAAGAAAAGAGGCAGCTCTAAATCTCCGTTCTCCTGCTAAAATTTCATAACCAAAAAGTGAAGATTTCCGAAGAATGATTGGCTGAATGAGACCATTTTCTTTGATTGATGCTGCTAATTCTTCAATCTTTTTTTGTGAAAATTGTTTACGAGGCTGATAAGGATTGGTTCGAATGTCTTTAAGTGCAATATATTGAAAGTTTTCCATTTGTATATAGAATAACACACCTTTACGATTGTGTAAAGGTGTGTTGACAATCTTGTAAATAAGTTAATTTGAGCTTAGCTCTTTTGTTGATTTAGTGAGTTTGATTTTGACTGTTTGAGATTTACCATCTCGATAATAAGTAATCTCTACCTCATCTCCAATGCTGTGCTTGTAGAGAGCAGACTGAAGGTCACTAGTGGATTCCACATCTGTATTATCTACTTTTGTAATGATATCATTTTTTTGAAGCTTGCCATCAGCAGGCATTCCTTGCTGAACAGAGCGAACAAGAATACCTGATTTCACTGAAGCAGGAAGATTTAATTTAGAAAAATCAGAAGTTGTCAGATTAGATAAATCCATCATTTGAATTCCTAAAGCAGGACGTGTGACTGTTCCATTTTTCTCAAGTTGATTGATAATATTTACGACATCATTAGATGGAATCGCAAATCCCATCCCTTCAACAGAGGTTTGACCATTTGTTGAAATTTTACTTGAAGTAATCCCAATAACTTGTCCTTGGATGTTAATCAATGGGCCGCCAGAGTTACCAGGATTAATTGCAGCATCTGTTTGTAGTGCAGTTGTTGAAATATTTTCTCCATTTTCAGATTGTAACGTAACGTTTCTGCCTAAACTAGAAATAATTCCTTGTGTGACAGAGTTAGCGTATTCTGTTCCAAGAGGACTTCCGATAGCGATAGCTGTCTCACCAACTGTCAGAGAACCAGAATCTCCAAATTCTGCGACATCAGTTACTTTTTCAGAGCTAATTTTAACAACAGAGATATCTGAATAAACATCTGATCCAACTACTTCACCTGGAACCTTGTTTCCATCAGCTAACAAGATATCTACATTGGTTGATCCGTTAAGAACGTGGGTGTTGGTTACCAGATAGGCTGATTTTCCGTCTTTTTTATAAATTACGCCAGAACCTTCACTGGAGATTTGTGATTCATCGTTGGAAGATTCATCGTTGATAACGCTGCTGGAAGCTTCAGCATAAGTAATTACTGAAACAACGGCATTTTGAACCTTTTTCACAGCTTCTGAAATGTCAGTAGAGTTTTTATATGAAGTAGTTACACTGGTTGTTGAATTTCCATTCATTTTTACACGTGAAGTTAATAATGTAGTAACATAATTTCCTAAACTTCCGCCGATAAAACCTACAATTAATACTGCAAAAAGCAATAAAGCCTTTTTAATGGCATTTGAAGAGTTTTTCATGTTTTCCTCCTTGAATTACAATTGATGAAATTATATTTAGACAAACTTAATTATAACTTAAATCCTCTAAGTTTTCCACACCTTGTGGAAAACTTAGAAAAAC
The DNA here is from genome assembly GCF_963456385.1 of uncultured Streptococcus sp. GTDB lineage: Bacteria > Bacillota > Bacilli > Lactobacillales > Streptococcaceae > Streptococcus. Next base: position 18,346 of record NZ_CAUOLF010000024.1, read on the forward strand.
TGTTGATAGGCATTAGAAAATACACAGATTAGCCAATTCCCAGATAAATTTTACTTGTTAATAAAGTGTGAAGTATAGATGAATATGATAGAATAAACTTATGAAAATAAAACTTGTAACAGTTGGAAAACTGAAAGAAAAATATTTAAAGGATGGAATTGCTGAATACATGAAGCGTCTCAATCGATTCTGCAAGGTGGAAATTGTTGAGTTAGCGGATGAAAAAACACCTGATAAAGCTAGTGATTTAGAAAATCAGCAGATTCTTGAAAAAGAAGGAAATAAAATTCTGGCTAAAATCAATGAGCGTGAATTTGTTATCGCTTTGGCAATTGAAGGAAAGCAATTTCCGTCAGAAAAGTTTAGTAAGCTCATGATGGATACTACAGTGCGTGGTTTTTCTGATATCACTTTTGTTATCGGAGGAAGTTTAGGTTTATCTCCTACAGTAAAAAAACGGGCAAATCTTCTGATGAGTTTTGGCAAATTAACGCTACCTCATCAACTGATGCGCCTTGTTTTAATAGAGCAGATCTATCGAGCTTTTATGATTCAGCAGGGGAGTCCTTATCATAAGTAATCTTGACGGCAACCCTATTTTCTGATAGAATGAGATGGTATTGGTCTCATAGCTCAGCTGGATAGAGCATTCGCCTTCTAAGCGAACGGTCGCAGGTTCGAATCCTGCTGAGATCAGAAAGGTAAAAAATGCGAAGTATTTTACAATATTTCGTGTTTTTTTCTTCTATTTTTTTGGTATAATGTCATTTTGGGGATAAAAAATGACATTTCAGGGAAAATTGTCACTAACTCTTTCTATTTTTCTATAATGATAAATGTAAGGTGACTTACAAGATAAAAAGATAGGAGATAGTTATGAAAATCTATTCTTTTCAAATTGCTGCAAATAGCAATTCACTTGTTCAAACCTTTTGGGATTTAAGAGGTGTTCCAAATCCATGGGATTGGATTTTTGGAAGATAAGAATTTTAAAAGTTTAGGGGAGAAATTTATGTCACTTGAAATAATCGGATTAATTATTCATCCTTTTATTAATGTAACTGCATTTTTAGTGATTTTATCAAAAATCACTAAAATTAAGCATACTCGCTTTTTTGTAGCTGTTTGCTTTGGTCTTGAGATTATAATTCCGTTTATAATTGCTTTTTTAGGGCATGTGTTTTCATTTGAAATCACATTTCCATCTTATACGCTGTCATTTTTTCTCCCTCTATTTATAGTTTGGTATTTTTGTAGAGTTGAAAAAATTAAAAAATATCAATCTTTCTTACTTTCCTTCTTTTTATGTCTGTCAATTGATAGTTCTACTACTTTCTTTTCAGTTATTATTTCATCTGTTTTAGGAGATGATTTTGTAGCTCAGTACATGGGCTTGTTTCTGACATGTATCAACTTAATATCCTTGTTCTTTATGGTAAAGGTTATTGATATTTTTGATTTCAGAATAGATTATCTTAAAAGAAGTTTCTTTAAATCTCAGATTCTGATGATTAGTAGTTTATATGCAATGAATTGGCTGATTTTAAATCTCTCTCACTGGATTAGTAATATAAAGCATTTCAACAGTTTTAGCAGTATGATTGCTACTATTTGTTTCTTGGCCTTTCTTTCTACCTTGGTGACATTCAAGGACAGCCGTGAGAAATACGAGAAAGAAGAGCGTTTGCGTCAAAAAGAATCTGAACAGCTTCGACTTCAGGAATATACTGATGAAATTGTGAGATTGTACTATGAAATCAAAGGATTTCGTCATGATTATGCTAGCATGTTGACGAGTATGCAAGTGGCTATTCAAACTGGAGATATCAAGGAAATTGAGCACATTTATCAAGAGGTCTTGGCTGATGCAAATTTGAACCTGCGTTCAGATAAATATACAGTTTTTGATTTGAATAATGTAGGAGATTCAGCTTTAAGAAGTGTCATGACTGAGACAATCTTTCAAGCGCGTGAACATCAGATTCAGCTGACTTTTGAAGTTAAGGATAAAGTGGAACGCCTTCCAATCAAGTTGTTAGATCTTGTGAGAATTGCTAGTATTTTATTAAATAATGCTATTGAGAGTGCCATTGACAGCCTGGAAAAAATTGTCCATGTTTCTCTGGTTCAACTGAATGATAGAACCATTTTTGTTGTTCAAAATTCTCGTAAAGAAGGAAAATTGGATTTGGAAGAACTCTATCAGCCGGAATTTTCAACTAAAGGAGAAAATAGAGGCTACGGATTGAATAACATCAAGGAAATTTTAGATAGGTATGAATTTATCACCCTTGATACACAAATTGAGCCAAGCAATTTTACACAGATTTTAACAATTAGGAGATAGAATTTATGAAAGTGTTAGTTTTAGAGGATACCGTATCTCATCAAGTCAGGATGGAAACGACATTAGCAGAAATTGCTGAGGAACTTGGAATTGACATCCAGGTTCAGGTTACAGGAAAAATCAAAGAATTCAAAAAATATATTGAAAATGGAGACGTTAACCAGCTTTATTTTTTGGATATTGACATTAAGGGGGAGGAAACAAAGGGGCTGGAAGTAGCTCAATTTATCCGTCATCATAATCCTTATGCCATTATAGTTTTTGTAACCTCAAAATCTGAATTTGCTATTATGACTTTTAAATATAAAGTATCAGCACTTGATTTTATTGATAAAGATATCAACAATGATGCTTTTAAAAATAGAATCAAAGACAGTATTCTTTACACTAAGAGTACACTAATTGAAAATACTAATATGGTAGATTATTTTGAATATAGTTATCGTGGCAATGATGTTCGAATGCCTTATAACGATATTTTGTATATCGAAACGACAGGGAGCTCTCATAAACTTCGGATTGTCGGTAAAAATTTTCTCAAGGAGTTTTATGGAACGATAACAGATATTCAAGAAAAAGATCAGCAATCTAAACGATTTTTTTCACCACATAAATCTTATCTGGTTAATATTGGCAACATTGTTGATTATGACAAGAAAAATAGAGAAATTATTTTTTACGAAAATCATCGCTGTCCGGTCACTCGTTTAAGAGTGAAGTATCTGAAAGATATTTTCGAAAATAAAGGGAAAAGAGTTGACAAAGCTTAAAAACCTGATATAATGGAATATGTTCTGAAAGAGAGCATACCATATGGTCCGTTGGTCAAGGGGTTAAGACACCGCCTTTTCACGGCGGTAACACGGGTTCGAATCCCGTACGGACTATATAATCCGCCATAGCTCAGTTGGTAGTAGCGCATGACTGTTAATCATGATGTCGTAGGTTCGAGTCCTACTGCCGGAGCTAGAGACACTCCTAGTGAGTGTTTTTTTATTGTTCAAAAAAAAGGCCTTCACTAGCATTTTAATGAAGAGCCTTATTTTTTATATTGGTAAGTAGCTGTTTTTTTTGATATATTTACATTCTCTGTTGCTTCCTACGTAGAAAATTATAGCAAACAAATAAGATTATGCCAGATATGAAGGCAATGCTACCTTCTTTCAGTCCATTAGGAATGAAAGTGAGAACAACATTTCCTTCTCCTTTTTTCACATCCAATTTCATAAAGCCGTTTTGAGCTCGTTTTAGTGTGACAGGCTTCCCGTTAAGAGTGGCTGACCATCCCTTATCATAAGGAATGGTAAAGAATAATGAAGTATCCTTTTCCGCTCTATAGTTTGTTTTTACTGTGTTTAAATCAGTAGTTGTGGAAACGGGCTGTTCTTTTAATTTTTGAATGACATTTTGATATTGCTCAGTATTAACGGCAAAAAATTCTGGTGTATCAAATGAAACTGTTGAATTGTCTGGGAATGTAAAGCGAATAGATACTGTTTGACTTTGACTGAAATGGCCAGCATTAAAGAAAGGAAAAACATTATTAGTTGTATAACGTTCTGTAAAGTTATTGACAGTAATGTCAACATCTGTCTGATCATCATTACTAAAATCAATCCCAGCAACATTAACATATAGTTGACTGTTAGCAGGTACATTGACAGTATAGATTACACTAGCAAAGCTTGTATTATGTTCTCTGTCAACATCCACTGTCACTCTGTTACCAATTTGTTTGACATTTTCATTAGTAGTTATAGCATCTACTTTATCATAATATTTAAAATCAAAGCCAGTCAACTGATTTAAAAATTCTGTTTGATTATCTAGGGTCAAATTTGTAAACTTGACATCATGGTAAACATCATTGGTCAGAAAAGCTAAACCAAGAGCAGCATCATTTTGGTAGAGAGACATTTCTTTTTCAGTTTTCTCAGGAAGAAAACCAAATTTTTGAGGATCTGTTTCAGATAGATTGTAGCGAACACCAAAAATACTGTCCATTAAAATACTGTTGTTTTGATAACGTAGATTCAGATTTGTTCCTGCTGATTTAAAACCAAGTTTATCTAAAGTAGAACTTGCCTGAGTATTTCGAACAGATGAGAACTGGGAAATTCCATTGTAGTTGAATTTCATACTGTCATTTCCTGTTTGTGGATTCAATCTTTCAGTTCTAAAAAAGTCAATATTTTCCTTTTTGGAATAATTGACAAGCTTGTCAATCTCGTCAAGGTGACTAGCATAAGATAAACGAGTGGCAAATACCCATTCTTTAGCAATTCCTCCAACTTGATAATAGGAATTAAGCGACAGTTCAAAAGTAACAAAGAAGAGCAAGACAGGGAGAATGATTTTTGGTTGAATAGAAGATTTTGCTAAGATAAAACTAATCAAGAGATAGGCCAGAAGAAATTCTAATGTTAGAATATAATTCTCAGGACCCAAAAAGTCATAATGTTTTCTTTGAATAAAAGTAATAATAAATCCAAGGCTGAGCAAAGTGAAACTAATGGCAACATTCATTAATTTCACGTCTTTCCAACGATTTAAAGTCTCAGCAGCCATATAGATAACTACCAGAGAAAATAGCCAAGAATAACGGTGAAGAAACATGTTCGGAGCATGCATTCCCTGCCAAAGTAAGTCTAAATATTGAAGATAGAAACTAGCTATGAAAATTGCAAGGAGTAAAAAGTAGCAAAGTTTCACGTGAAACTTAACAGATTTTAAGGTGAAAAATAAGATAGCCAAAATCAAGGGGAAGGTGCCGACATAAATCATAGGGATAGAACCATACTTGGTTGTATCAAAACTGCCAATAAAATTTTTAGCAAACACATCTAAGAACCAACTTTTTTCTGTTAGCAAAGAAGAAACTTTTGTTAATGTTTCACCATGAGTGCTTATGTCTAAGTAAGTTGGCAGAATCATGATTAGGCTAGTCAGACCTGCTAAAGCAGATACGACTGTAAAGTCAAGTAAACTTTTAATTCTATTTTTGAAATCCCAAGATAATTGAAGAAGGTACCAAAAGACCAAAAAGATTGCCATCATATATCCAAAATAATAATTTTGGATGAAGAGAATTGACAGTGTTGTAAAGTATAGTACTCTTCCTTTTCCAGTTATCAACCTATGTAAACCTAGAATAATTAAAGGTGTAAGGATAAACACATCCAACCAGGTTTTAATTTCCAATTGACTGACTGAAAAACTCATTAAAGAAAATGAGGTTGAAAGAGTGATGATGAGTAAATCTGGAATCTTTTTAAATATTCCTTTGATACTGATAAAGGTAGAGAGTCCAATTAATCCAAACTTAATTAAGGTAAATAGATAGACGGCATCTGGCATTGATTTCAAATCAAAGAAATAAACTAAGGGAGATAAGAAGCTACCTAAATAATAACTGGATAAAGCATAGAAATTCTGCCCAAGTCCACTGGAGAAAGTATAGAAAATACTATCTGTGCCATGAAGGATATTTCTTAGGTTAGTGTCAAAAATGACATACTGATGAAAGCCGTCACCAAGCAAGGGAGACGTTTCGCTATTCCAGTAAATTCCGTACATCAAGTAGACAAAGAACATGATGAAAAATGGAAGAAAGAAGGCGCAAAAATAAGGCCAATTTTTTTTAAAATATTCTTTAATGTGATTCATATTTCTTATATAGAAAGAGGCAGAAACGTTGTTTCATGCCTCTGTAAAGCTTTGTAAACGTAAATTGACAAGGGATTAATCTTTCCAAAGTTCTTTGACTTTTGCCTGAACTTCCTGATTTTCCAAGAATTCATCATAGGTTTCGTCAATGCGGTCAATGACACCATTTTTAGACAGGACAATGATATGGTTGGCTAAGGTTTGAATAAATTCATGGTCATGACTGGCAAAAATAATGGATCCTCTGAAGTTTTTCAATCCATCATTTAAGCTGGAGATTGATTCCAAATCTAAGTGATTGGTTGGATCGTCCAAGACTAAAACGTTGGATTTAAGCAACATCAACTTAGATAACATAACCCGAACTTTTTCTCCTCCTGACAAGACATTGACAGACTTGTTAACCTCATCCCCAGAGAAAAGCATGCGTCCAAGGAATCCTCGAAGGAAGGTGTTGTCATCCTCTTCTTTACTAGCAAATTGACGCAACCAGTCAAGGATTGATTCACCACTAGCAAAGTCACGAGAATTATCTTTTGGCAAGTAAGATTGACTGGTTGTGACACCCCACTTGACAGTTCCTTCATACTCAATATCACCCATCAAGGCACGAATCAAAGCTGTTGTTTGGATATCGTTTTGGCCAATCAAAGCTGTTTTATCACCAGGACGTAAAATGAAGTTAATATTATCAAGAATAGTTTCTCCGTCTATCTTGACAGAAAGGTTTTCCACTGTCAAGAGATCATTACCGATTTCACGTTCTGCTTTAAAGCTGATAAATGGGTATTTACGGCTAGATGGAACAATTTCTTCTAACTCAATCTTGTCAAGCATCTTTTTACGAGAAGTTGCTTGTTTTGATTTTGAAGCATTGGCAGAAAAGCGAGCAACAAATTCTTGAAGTTGCTTGATTTTTTCTTCTGCTTTGGCATTTCGGTCAGCGAGCAGCTTAGCCGCAAGTTCACTTGATTCTTTCCAGAAATCATAGTTTCCGACATAGAGTTTGATTTTTCCAAAGTCAAGGTCGGCCATATGAGTGCAGACTTTATTCAGAAAGTGACGGTCGTGGGATACAACAATAACTGTATTGTCAAAATCGATAAGAAAGTCTTCCAACCAAGTAATAGACTGAATATCCAAACCGTTAGTTGGCTCGTCCAGTAGTAAGACATCAGGTTTACCAAAAAGGGCTTTGGCTAAGAGTACTTTAACCTTGTCTCCGTTAGAGAGCTCGCTCATATTTTGGTAGTGAAGATCTTCCGGAATATTGAGATTTTGCAATAATTGAGAGGCTTCACTTTCAGCTTCCCAGCCACCTAGTTCAGCAAACTCTCCCTCAAGCTCGGCCGCGCGTACACCATCTTCATCAGAAAAATCAGGCTTCATATAAATAGCATCTTTTTCTTTCATGATGTTGTAGAGATGCTCATTTCCCATGATTACAACATCAATAGCCCGTTCTTCTTCATAGTCAAAGTGGTTCTGGCGAAGGACTGAAAGACGTTCATTTGGTCCTAGAGAGATGTGGCCTGTTGTTGGCTCGATATCACCAGCTAAAATTTTTAAAAAGGTTGATTTTCCAGCGCCGTTAGCTCCAATCAATCCATAAGTATTTCCTTCTGTAAATTTGATGTTGACCTCATCAAACAATTTTCGGTCACTGAAACGCAGTGATACGTCTGATACTGTAAGCAATGTCTTTCTCCTATATATATAATCTTCTTCATTTTACTAGAAAACAGAACTTTTTTCAAATAATTCTGAGATAAAAAGTAAAAAACGAAGCCAAAAGAAAAAAGGAGAATAGAATGAACTAAGACTTTTAGGTTTTCCAGCCAGAATAGTTCGTCAATTAAGTTTACAAATACTGTAAAGGTATGTCAATTAAGCTGTAAAAACTGGAATTTTTGCTTTTTTCTAGAAACTTCTTTCTCATTTTCATTGAAAATGATATAATGAACTCATTATAAATTGAGGAGTAATAAATGACTAAACCAATTATTTTAACAGGAGATCGTCCGACAGGAAAATTGCATATTGGTCATTATGTAGGAAGTTTACGGAATCGCGTGCTTTTGCAGGATCAGGGTAAATATGAGATGTTCGTATTTTTGGCTGATCAGCAAGCTTTGACAGATCATGCAAAGGACCCTCAGACAATTGTTGAGTCTATTGGGAATGTAGCTTTAGATTATCTAGCGGCTGGATTGGATCCTGAAAAGGTGACTATTTTTATTCAAAGTCAGATTCCTGAGTTGGCAGAGTTGTCAATGTATTACATGAATTTGGTGTCATTGGCTCGTCTTGAACGTAATCCTACTGTCAAGACAGAAATAGCTCAAAAAGGATTTGGTGAAAGTTTGCCGACTGGGTTTTTAGTTTATCCAATTTCTCAGGCAGCTGATATTACTGCTTTCAAGGCTAATTTTGTACCAGTCGGACATGATCAAAAGCCTATGATTGAGCAGACTCGGGAAATTGTTCGCTCCTTTAACAATGCTTATCAGACAGATGTTTTGGTAGAACCGGAAGGGATTTATCCTGAAAATGAAGCAGCTGGACGTTTGCCTGGATTGGATGGCAATGCTAAGATGTCTAAGTCTCTCAATAATGGCATTTATTTGGCAGATGACATGGATATTCTGCAAAAGAAAGTTATGAGCATGTATACAGATCCTAATCATATCAGAGTGGAAGATCCTGGAAAAATTGAGGGAAATATGGTCTTTCATTATCTGGATGTTTTTGGCCGCCCTGAAGATGCTGCTGATATTGCTGCAATGAAAGAGCATTATCAAAGAGGTGGTCTGGGAGATGTCAAAACCAAACGCTATCTGTTAGAAATTTTAGAGCGAGAGTTAGGTCCGATTCGTGAGCGTCGTGTGGAGTTTGCTAAAGACATGGGACAGGTCTATCAGATGCTGCAAGAAGGATGCGATAAGGCCCGTCAGACTGCCGCTCAGACTCTTTCAGAAGTGAAGTCTGCGATGGGGATTAATTATTTTAAATAACGAACATTATTGATTATAAATTACAAAAACTATCGTTTTTAGTTTCAAAAATGATGGTTTTTATTTTTTGTGTAATAATGATTGACAATTTCCTATAGAATGGTATGATATTAACAACAAAAAAACCAGCTTTTATCCAAAGAAAATTGAACTTCAATTTTCTTTGGGTATTAGTTTAATAAAAAGGAAAAGAGGAAACTGTGGATGTCTAACTGGGACACTAAATTTTTGAAAAAAGGTTTTACCTTTGATGATGTGCTTCTGATTCCAGCTGAAAGCCATGTACTGCCCAATGATGCTGATTTGAGTACCAAGCTTGCTGAGAATTTGACCTTGAATATCCCAATCATTACTGCCGCTATGGACACTGTTACAGAGAGTCAGATGGCTATCGCTATTGCCCGTGCTGGCGGTCTTGGAGTTATCCACAAAAATATGTCTATTGAGCAACAGGCTGATGAAGTTCGAAAGGTTAAACGTTCTGAGAATGGCGTTATTATTGATCCTTTTTTCCTAACGCCAGAGCATACGATTGCTGAAGCAGATGAGTTGATGGGACGTTACCGTATCAGTGGTGTTCCTGTTGTAGAAACTCTTGAAAATCGTAAGTTAGTAGGGATTCTAACTAATCGTGATTTGCGTTTTATTTCTGACTATGACCAACCTATTTCTCGCCATATGACCAGTGAGAATCTTGTAACGGCGCCTGTTGGAACAGATTTGGGAACTGCAGAGCGTATTTTGCAAGAACACCGGATTGAAAAGTTGCCTTTGGTTGATGATAAGGGCTGTCTTTCAGGTTTGATTACCATTAAAGATATTGAAAAGGTTATTGAGTTTCCAAATGCTGCTAAAGATGAGTTTGGCCGTCTCTTGGTAGCTGGTGCTGTCGGTGTTACTTCAGATACTTTCGAACGTGCAGAAGCTCTCTTTGAAGCGGGTGCAGATGCGATTGTTATTGATACTGCTCATGGCCACTCAGCTGGAGTTTTGCGTAAGATTGCAGAGATTCGTGCTCATTTCCCTGATCGCACCTTGATTGCTGGAAATATTGCAACTGCTGAAGGTGCACGCGCTCTTTATGAAGCAGGTGTGGATGTTGCTAAGGTCGGAATTGGCCCAGGTTCTATCTGCACAACCCGTGTCATTGCTGGTGTTGGTGTTCCTCAAGTAACTGCTATTTATGATGCGGCTGCTGTGGCGCGTGAATATGGAAAAACCATCATTGCTGATGGTGGAATCAAGTACTCCGGAGATATTGTTAAGGCCTTGGCTGCAGGTGGCAATGCTGTTATGCTGGGTTCAATGTTTGCAGGAACAGACGAAGCGCCAGGTGAGACAGAAATCTTCCAAGGTCGGAAATTTAAGACTTATCGTGGTATGGGATCTATCGCCGCTATGAAGAAGGGCTCTAGTGATCGTTACTTCCAAGGTTCTGTCAATGAAGCTAATAAGCTAGTTCCAGAAGGAATTGAAGGTCGTGTGGCATACAAGGGAGCTGCTGCAGATATTGTCTTCCAGATGCTTGGTGGTATCCGATCTGGTATGGGTTATGTTGGAGCTGCAAATCTGCAAGAACTTCATGATAGTGCTCAGTTTATTGAGATGAGTGGTGCTGGATTGAAGGAAAGCCACCCTCATGATGTGCAAATTACGAATGAAGCCCCTAACTATTCAGTTCAATAAAAAATAAAACGAGGTCAGGAATTTTTCCTAACCTCATTTTAAATTTACGATTTAAATTGACATACTTTTACAATTCAAAAGGTTATAAAAGCTGTTCTAACAACAATTCGATATAATTCGTTTACACTATAAGCAATATTTTGTAAATAAAATTTACAAAAACGTAAACCTCATGTAATGCTAGGATTGAGATATAATTTGTCCTTGCTGAATGGTGAAAATTTTAATATCTTGTGGAAGATTTTTTAAATGTTCTAAAGTTGTTGTAGTGATGAAAGTTTGAATATCCTGAGAGATAGTTTCTAATAATTTTAGTTGACGGTTATTGTCGAGTTCGCTCATTACATCGTCAAGCAACAAAATAGGCGTTTCCTTTGTAATGCTTTCTATTAACTTGATTTCGGCTAGTTTCAGAGATAAAACAAGACTGCGATGCTGACCTTGACTACCAAAGTTGGCATCCATCTGGTTGATAAAAAAAGCAATATCATCACGATGGGGACCAACACCTGTATTTTTTTTGAATAGGTCGCGTTTACGACTACCTAATAAGGAAGAACGGTAAGTTTCTTGTATATTGTCAATTTGGTGTAAAGGAATAGATGACAGATACTTGACAGTCAATTCTTCCAAATTTTGAGAGATGTCCCAGTGCTTGTCTTGAGCAAAGCTTTCTAATTTTTGCAAAAAATCCAACCGATGCCTTATGACACGACAGCCATAGTCAACCAGCTGCTCATCAAGGACAGTCAAGAAGGTTTCATCAACTTTGTCATTAGCTTTCAGATAGGCATTGCGTTGTTTGAGTACATGGTTATAATTGGATAAATCTGATAGATAGACTGGCTTGATTTGTCCAAGCTCAATGTCTATAAATTTACGGCGTAGACTGGGGGAACCTTTAATCAACTGTAAATCTTCAGGAGCAAAAAGAACAACATTCATAGTTCCAATGTAGTCTGATAATTTACTTTGTTTCAAGTGGTTGACTTTTGTGATGCGACCTTTTGGTGTCAAGTTAATGTCAAGGGGAACTTTACCAGTCTTTTTTTCTAAGATGCCAGAGACAAGGAGGTCATTATCTGTAAAATGAATTAAATCCTTATCTGAGCGCGTGCGGTGGCTTCTGGTCAAGGCTAGGAAATAAACAGCTTCTAAAATATTGGTTTTACCCTGTGCGTTCTGGCCTAGAAAGACATTTAAGCCAGGATGGAAGTCAATATCAGCTTCCTGATAATTTCGGAAATGCTTGATTTTTAATGATTGCAGCCACATGATTAGATACCAGGGAAGCGAACAGGCCTTTTAGTAGTTTTCTGCTTTTTAGGTAGCCCTGTATTCTTACACTTTTCTTTTTTAGAAGTCTGAGTTTTTTTAAAATCCTTATTCATGGCTTTGACAAGTTCAGCAACTCGTTTTTTTTCTGCGATTTCTTTCTGGTGTTGCAGAATTTCTTCTTGACTAGGAGCTGTCAGATTAATTTCAATTCCTTGCTCAGGAAGGGAAATCTTATCATTGACACGGAGTTTTTTCCCCCGGCGGTTTTCTGGCTCACCGTTAAAAAGAACTGTATATTCACTTAGAAATGTTTTAATTGCTCCGCCACTTTGGATAATTCCTGTTTCTTTTAAAAGTGCTTGTAGCGTGATGTAGTCATCAAATAATTTATATTCCATATTTCACCTCAACCCTGTCATTATATCATATTTGTTAGTAAAAAGTGCTGAGGTGCTTTGGATAAAAGCGTAATTTTTCTCCTATTATCAGAAAACGTTTTAATCAGCAAAAAGCTTGGTAGAACAAACAAATCAGATGCATTTCATGATATAATAGTAGTCTATATTATTCAGTATGAGGGGCGTCATGGAAATCACTAAAGGAGTTCGTCTCCATTTTATTCAATCAGAAAAATTTAAAACAAACAAAATAAGGGTTCGTTTTTCAGCGCCTATGTCCAAAGAAACAGTAGCTGGTCGGGTTTTAACAGCCAGCATGCTAGAGACTGTCAATGCTGTTTATCCTACTTCGCAGGCTTTTAGAGAGCGTCTGGCCAACTTGTATGGTGCTGATTATTCTACGAGTCTTTCAAGGAGAGGATTGGTGCATTATTTAGATATCAATCTTTCTTTTGTACGGGATAAATTTTTGAGTCGTAAGAATGTCCTGACAGATGCCATGCTTGATTTTTTGAAAGCCAGCTTGTTTTCTCCATTGGTAAGTCAGGACACTTTTGATGAATCTGCTTTTGAAATTGAGAAGAAAAATATCTTGAATGATTTGGAAGCTGAAATTGAGAATCATTTTTATCATGCTCATCGAGAATTAGATAAACTCTTTTATGAAGAAGAGGAAATGCAGATGCCTCGTGTTGGGACGATTGAATTAATCCAGAAAGAGACTGCTGCAAGTAGTTTTGCTGCTTTTCAGCAGATGCTTCAGGAAAATCAGATTGACTTTTTCTTTATTGGGGACTTTAATGAAGTGGCTGTTCGGGAGAAAATTCAATCTTTCAATTTTGCACCTCGTCAGCAAGAACTTCAGTTAGTTTATCAGCAAGAATATTCCAATGTTTTGCGAGAAGGACTGGAGCAGAAGGATGTGCATCAGTCAATTATTGAGTTGGGCTATCACTTCCCTATTCAGTACGGAGAGAGTGAGCACCTGCCTTTAGTCGTTTTAAATGCTTTGCTAGGTGGCTTTGCCCATTCAAAATTATTTGTCAATCTTCGTGAAAAGGAAGGGCTGGCTTATACAATTTCTAGCAATTTTGATATTTTTTCAGGAATGATGCGAATTTACGCTGGTATTGACCGCAGCAATCGGACCAGAACAGTTGCTTTAATCAACCGGCAAATTGGTGATTTGAAGCGTGGGAATTTTAGTCTGGAAGAACTGAATCAAACCAAGAAAATGCTGAGAAATTCGGTATTGTTAGCTCAGGATCGACAGAATACAATCTTAGAGAGAGCTTATATGGCTTCTGTTTTAGGGAAAAAATTCTTATCTCTTGAAGCTTGGTTGGAAGCTTTGGAACAGGTTCATAAAGATGATATTATCAAGGCAGCTGGTCAGTTGAAATTACAAGCTATTTACTTTATGGAAGGAAAATAATGCAGGGAGAAGTGCTAGAAAAAATCAATTATTCAGCAGTGGGAGAAACTGTCTATCAGACAGTTTTAGCAAATGGTTTGCGTGTTTTTCTTCTGCCTAAAAATGATTTTAATGAAACTTATGGGATTATCTCAACTAATTTTGGTTCAGTGGATACTGGGATTGTTTCACGTGAAACCAATCAGGTCACTCAATATCCGGCTGGAATAGCTCATTTTTTGGAACATAAGCTTTTTGAAGGCCCGCAGGGAAAGGATTTGCTGTTGGAATTTACTAAGCTAGGGGCTGAGAGCAATGCCTTTACAAGCTTTACTCGGACTAGCTATTTATTTTCTGCAACGGATAATATCTCAGAAAACCTACAGCTTTTGCAAAAACTAGTGCATCGGGCTGATTTTACAAAAGAATCCATTTTGCGTGAACAGGATATTATCGGCCAAGAAATTGAAATGTATCAGGATAATCCAGATTATCGTCTCTTTTTTGGAGCCTTGGCCAATCTCTATCCTCAAACACCTCTGGCAGAAGACATTGCAGGAACGAAAGAGTCCATCTCTGAGATTACCGTCGAAAATTTGAAGGAAAATTTCAGTAACTTTTATCATCCTTCTAATATGACTTTGTTTGTGATTGGAAATTTTGATTTGGAACAGATAGCTGCAGAGATTGCAGAACAGCAGGAAAAACTAGTTTTTGCTGGGAGTTCGGAACCTATTGAAAAAATTCCTGTTAGCCTTCACCCAGTGGTATCAACGGATACCTACCGAATGGAGGTGGCTAGTCCAAAACTGGCAGTTGGGATTCGAGGGACAGACTTTGTTGATGAATCGGAGTTGTATCGCTATAAAATCACTTTGAAACTCTTATTTGCCATGATGTTTGGCTGGACTTCCAAGCGTTTCCAGTCCCTCTATGAAAGTGGGAAAATGGATAATTCTTTAACGCTGGAAGTGGAAGTAGAAAAAGATTTTCACTTTGTCATGCTGACGATGGATACTCAGGAACCGGTGGGACTTTCTCATCAATTTCGCTCAGCCATCAAGAATTTTGACAAGGATCCGGATGTGACAGAAGAGCATTTGGATACGATTAAAAGTGAGATGTTTGGTGATTTTCTGCATGGTTTAAACTCGCTTGAGTATATTGCAACCCAATATGAACCTCAGTTGATGGGTGAGAATCTGTTTGATTTGCCGAAAATTTTACAGGACATCAGTCTGAATGATGTGATAAAACTAGGTCATCGATTTATCGATCAGTGTGATATGACAGATTTTACTATTTTTCCAAAATAATTCCAGAATCGTTTTTAAAATTTTGTTAAAATAGTGAAGAATAGAAATAAGGGAAAAGTACGTATGAGAAAAAAAACGATAGGAGAAGTGTTGAAGCTTGCCCGGACTAATCAAGGTCTGAGTTTAGAGGAATTGTCAAAAAAGACAGATATCCAGCAGGATTTGCTGGAAGCGCTGGAACGAAATGACTATGATTTGCTTCCTAGTCCTTTCTATGCCCGTAGTTTCTTGCGGAAGTACGCCTGGGCTGTAGATTTGGATGAATCCATTATTTTGGAGGCTTACGAAGCTGGTGAGATGATTGTCTTTGATGAAGTGGCACTGGCAGCAGATGAGGAATTCAGGAGTAGAAAAAATAAAAATAAAAGCTCTTTTCTGCCCTTGTTCTATTTTCTCTTGTTGGCTTCGGCTATTGCTGCTTTCGTAGCTTATTATATTTGGAGCTATGCTCAGACTAATTCGGTAAGTTTTAAAGCATCTAACAGCAATTATAGTCTGGTTTCCTCTACAAGCACTAATAATCAGAAGGCTTCCTTTTCTTCGGCTGATTCTAAGTCAGTTTCTTCCTCAGCTAGCAAATTGACAGTTAGTGGAAGCGGAGAGAATTTGATTGCTGAGTATAGTGGAGCAAGTCAGCCTGTTAAAGTGACCGTTTCTGTGGAGCAAACGACCAATTTGGTAAGCATAAGCGATTCAGAACTAGCCGAAGGCATCACCTTATCTCCTGAAAAATCAAGCCAGACGGTTTCTCTTGAGCCAGGCAATAAGTATCTTATTACGTTAGCACCTGTTAAAGGAGCAACTGTGACGATAGAGGGACAAAAACTGGATACTTCGGCTTTGACTAGTGATAGTGGAACCATTAGTTTGAACATTACGAAAGGATAAAAACGAAGGGAATCCCATGAAAAAAGAAAATATTCCAAACGCCTTAACTCTTGTTAGAATTGCTTTAATCCCTGTATTTGTTGTGATTTTAACATTCGGTCATTCTTCCATCATGCATATTTTGGCAGCTTTTATCTTTGCTTTTGCTAGTATAACTGATTATCTAGATGGTTATTTGGCTCGAAAGTGGGAAGTGGTAACAAACTTTGGTAAATTTGCTGATCCCATGGCTGATAAGCTTTTAGTGATGTCTGCTTTTATCATGTTGATCGAGATGAAAATGGCTCCTGCCTGGGTTGTGGCTATTATTATTTGCCGGGAATTGGCAGTAACAGGTCTGCGCTTGCTTTTAGTGGAAACGGGCGGTACAGTCTTAGCGGCTGCTATGCCAGGTAAAATCAAGACCTTCACGCAGATGTTTGCTATTATTTTTCTACTGATTCATTGGACTCTCTTAGGACAAATCCTTCTGTATATCGCTTTAATCTTTACGATTTATTCTGGATATGACTACTTCAAGGGAAGTGCCTATCTCTTTAAAGATACCTTTAAATAATATGGAAAATATCATCGAAGTAAGAAATCTTAAGTACAAATACGATAGTGAGTCTGAGAATTACACTTTAAATGATGTCTCCTTTCAAGTAAAAAAAGGGGAATGGCTATCCATTGTCGGTCATAATGGCAGTGGAAAATCAACTACAGTTCGTTTGATTGACGGTCTTTTAGAAGCGGAAAGCGGAGATATTATTATCTCAGGTGATAAACTGACAGCTGAAAACGTCTGGGAAAAACGCAGACAGATTGGCATGGTATTCCAAAATCCAGATAATCAGTTTGTCGGGGCAACTGTAGAAGACGATGTAGCCTTTGGTTTGGAAAATCAAGGGCTGGACTATGATCTGATGGTAGAGCGAGTCCAGCAGGCATTAGAGCTTGTTGGCATGCAGGATTTTAAGGAACGTGAACCAGCTCGTCTTTCCGGAGGTCAGAAACAGCGGGTAGCTGTTGCAGGTGTAGTAGCTCTGAGACCGGATATTATTATTTTGGATGAAGCAACTAGCATGCTGGATCCGGAGGGGCGTTTGGATCTTATCCAGACCGTGAAAAAAATTAAAGATAGTAATCAGCTGACCGTCATTTCTATCACCCATGATTTGGATGAAATAGCCTTAAGCGACCGTGTTTTGGTCATGAAAGAGGGTCAGGTTGAGTCTACCGCTACCCCGAGAGAACTTTTTTCTCGAGAAGATTTGGAAGAGCTAGGATTGGATCAGCCGTTTGTTAATCAGGTAAAGGCGGCTTTGCGTCAGTCAGGCTTTTCTCTGCCAGGCTCTTACTTAACAGAAAAAGAATTGCAGGATCAACTATGGGCATTACTCTCAAAAATGTAAGTTATACTTATCAAGCTGGCACTCCTTTTGAGGGACCAGCGCTTTTTGGAGTGGATTTGGAGATAAAATCCGGCAGCTATACCGCTCTTATCGGTCATACAGGCAGCGGTAAGTCAACCATTCTCCAGCTTTTAAATGGCTTGCTGGTTCCTAATCAAGGTAGTGTTGAAGTAGGCAGTACAGTCATCACGGCTGATTCTGTCAATAAAGACATTAAACAGGTGCGCAAGAAAGTCGGTCTGGTCTTTCAATTTCCGGAAAGTCAGGTTTTTGATGAAACAGTTTTGAAAGATGTGGCTTTTGGTCCTCAGAATTTTGGTGTTTCTAAAGAAGAAGCGGAAGCTTTGGCACGTGAAAAGCTGCACTTAGTCGGAATTTCTGAGGATTTGTTCAATCGCAGTCCTTTCGAACTTTCTGGCGGCCAGATGCGCAGGGTGGCCATCGCTGGTATACTGGCCATGGAGCCTGATATCTTGGTTTTGGATGAGCCGACAGCAGGACTTGATCCATCCGGTCGAAAAGAACTGATGAGGCTCTTTGAAGAGCTGCATCAAGCCGGTATGACCATTGTTTTGGTAACTCACCTAATGGATGATGTAGCCAACTTTGCTGATACAGTCTATGTTTTAGATAAGGGCAGAGTTGTCAAGAGCGGTCAGCCTGCTCAGGTCTTTCAGGATTTGGATTTTATGGAGAGTATTCAATTGGGTGTTCCTAAGATTACAAAATTTGCACACGAATTGGCGGAGAAAGGGATGACCTTCTCGCACTATCCTATTACAATTGAAGAATTCAAGGAGATCTTGCATGGATAAGTTGATTTTAGGCCGCTATATTCCCGGAAATTCAATTATTCATCGTTTGGATCCGCGGAGCAAGTTGCTAGCGATGTTTCTTTTTATTCTATTAATTTTCTGGGCCAATAATCTTGTGACCAATCTGCTGTTGTTTGTTTTTGTTTTTAGTTTGGTCTTGCTGTCCAAGGTTCCTTTGAAGTTCTTTTTAAATGGTATACAGTCCATGGTTTTTATTATAGCTTTTACCACCTTGTTCCAGCTGTTTTTGACCTCGGGAGGCGCTACAATTTTTCAGTTCGCTTTTATCAGAATTACAGAAGCAGGACTGTCACAGGCTGGTATTATTTTTAGCCGCTTTATTCTGATTATTTTCTTTTCTACTCTTCTGACTCTGACAACGACACCTTTAAGCTTGTCCGATGCGGTTGAGTCTTTGCTGAAACCTCTGAAGGTTTTCAAGGTGCCAGCACATGAGATTGGCCTGATGCTCTCTATGAGCCTGCGCTTCGTTCCAACTTTAATGGATGATACTACTCGGATTATGAACGCCCAGAGGGCGCGTGGTGTTGACTTTGGCGAGGGAAAGCTTATTCAAAAGGTTAAATCTATTATTCCTATTCTAATCCCTTTGTTTGCTTCCAGTTTTAAAAGGGCAGATGCTCTAGCAATTGCCATGGAAGCGCGCGGCTATAATGGAGGTGAAGGGCGGACACGTTTTCGCCGTTTGGCATGGAAAAGAAATGACAGCTTGGCTATTATTAGCTTACTTATATTAGGTATTCTGCTTTATATATTGAAAAACTGACCTGCTGTTTAAAGTGTTTTTAGAGAATAGTATAAGTTAAACTTGTCTATTTTTTACTTGATCAAAGAAAATATTTGGCAAAAAAGCTCTAAAAGTCTGTTTTTAAAGTCTAAACTAAATGTTCTTGTAACGTTTGACTTGGTAATGTAACTTTTTGGTAATATTTTATGTGTAAGATAGTATTATCACCGAAAGGAGAATTACTTTTTAATGAACAAAAAAACAGCAAAATGGACTTTAACAGGTGCAGTCGCTGCAGCGGCTTTCTTGGTTTCAGGTATTGCAAATGCCGAGACCTATACAGTTGAAGCCGGTGATACTTTATCAGCTATTGCTAACGAAAAAAATACAACTCTTGAGAAATTAGTAGAGTTAAACAAGATTGCAGATCCAAATCACATCCGTGTTGGTCAAATCTTGGAACTTGGAAATAGTGCCAAAACGTCTGAAACAAGCGTAGCAGCAACTGCAACTCCCGTAAATAATTATGCAGCACCTGCAGCAACAGCTAATTCAGCAGCAACTTCAGGAGGCCTTGTACTTAGCAATGGTAATACCGCTGGTGCAACTGGTTCTTATGCAGCATCACGTATGGCAGAGATGACAGGTGTTCCTGCATCAACTTGGGAAGCTATCATTGCTCGTGAATCAAATGGTCAAGTAGATGCTTACAACGCATCTGGTGCTAGTGGTCTTTTCCAAACGATGCCAGGTTGGGGATCAACGGCTACTGTTGATGATCAAATCCAATCAGCATATAGTGCCTATAGCGCTCAAGGACTTTCAGCTTGGGGTTACTAATATAGAACTAAAAAAACCACAGATTTCTGTGGTTTTTTAGTTTACATAAAATTGACAATTTATAAGCAGAAAATGATAGTGTAAATAAAGATTTAAAGGTAACAATCTTATCTAAATTGACAGCTGTGTAAAGTTATAAAAAGTGTTCTTTCAATATTTTTAAAATGTGCTTGGGAGAATTAGCCAGCAAATCTGCTCCGTTTTCTAGTAACTCTTTTTGGCTGCCAAAGCCCCAAAGGACTCCTAGAGTTGAGATTCCTACTTCTTTACCGCCAATTATATCAAACTTTGTATCGCCTATAATTATGGTTTCTTCCGGATTTGCATCCAGTGTTCGCAGAGCTCGGCGCAGAACATCTGCTTTGTGAAATGAATCTGGCAGTGAGCCAAAAATATCATCAAATTGCTCAGAGATAGCTAGATTTGCTAATAAATCTTGTGCTGTGGGTTGATTTTTACTTGTTGTTACATAAATCTGATAGCCGGCTTCTTTTAGCTGTTTCAGCAATTCTGGTATCCCCTCATAGAGGCGGACGCCCCAGATGCCTTTTTCCTTATAGAAGCTGCGATAATAGTTAATTGCTTCTGGAACTTGGCTTTCTTCAAGAACAGAGGCGAAGCTTACTTCAAGAGGCGGCCCCATAAAACTTTTGATAATACTTTCTTCAGGGCACTCTTTTCCAAGTTGTTTGAAGCTGTATTCAAAGGATTCTTGGATGCCCTTTGAACTGTCAACTAAAGTTCCATCCAAATCAAAGAAGATATATTTCAAATGATTCATCTTGTCTCCTTTTTTACTATCTAGTAAATCTACTTGACAAATTTGTCAAGGTTATTCTCCAAAGATTTCTTTTGAAAGTCTGCGTCCTGTAGGTGTTGTAGCTAGACCGCCTTCAGCTGTTTCTCTGAAAGCAGTAGGCAGACTTGACCCAACTTGATACATGGCGTCAATGACTTCGTCAACAGGAATTCTAGACTCGATTCCTGCAAGAGCCATATCAGCTGCAATAAAGGCGTAGCTGGCTCCCATGGCATTTCGCTTGACACAAGGCACCTCCACTAGACCAGCTACTGGATCACAAATCAAGCCCAGCATGTTTTTAATGACAAAACAAATAGCTTGACTGGCTTGAAAAGGTGAACCTCCAGCAGCTAGAACTAAAGCAGCTGCACTCATAGCAGAAGCGGAGCCGACCTCAGCTTGACAGCCACCTTCAGCACCCGAAATTGAGGCGTTATTGGCAATGACGAGGCCGAAAGCACCTGCAGCTAATAGAAAGTTTAGCTGTTCTTCTTCTGAGAGGCCTAATTTTTCAATGGCTGATGTAAGGACAGCAGGCAGACAGCCAGCGCTGCCAGCGGTTGGTGTAGCACAAACCAAGCCCATTTTAGCATTGTGTTCATTGACAGCAATAGCATTTTGTGCAGCAGTCAGTACAGTGTAATCTGATAAAGTCTTTCCTGACTGGATATAGTGGTCAAGTTTTGCTGCGTCTCCGCCAGTCAATCCGCTGCGAGACTTGCTCTCATCCAGTCCAAGAAGGACAGAGGCTTTCATGACTTCCAGATTGCGACCCATCAGTCGCAGGACTTCATCTCTTTCACGACCAGTTAATTCATACTCGGTAGCAATCATCAATTCAGCAACATTTCCTTGGTAATCCAAGTCAGCTTGCTCTACCAATTCTTTGATGGAATAAAACATATTTTCTCCTATTTAAAGAAATTCACATTATGCAGATGAGGAATATTGCGAATTTCATCAATGGCTTCCTCACAGCTGCGGCTGTCAACTTCAATAATCATAATCGCTTTTTCTCCAGCCTTCTCACGGGTAACATTCATCTGAGCTATATTAATATTGTAGCGTGACAGAGCTTCGGTGACATGGGCAATCATACCTGGGACATCCTGGTGGACAATAATGATGGTCGGAGTATTCATGCTCAGAGATACTGAAAAGCCATTCAACTCCGTTACTTGAATGTTGCCGCCACCAATAGAGACTCCAATCACACTGATTGTTTTATGGTCATTTTTGACTGTAATCTTTGTCGTATTGGGGTGGGGAGCATTGCTATCCTTTTGAATCGTCCAGACAATCTTGATGCCTCGTTTATGGGCAATTTCAAGGCTGTTAGGAATCTCAGGGTCATCTGTCTCCATACCTAAAATCCCTGCTACAAGAGCCAAGTCCGTTCCGTGACCTCGGTAAGTTTTGGCAAAAGAGTTAAAGAGCTGGAATTCTACTTCAGTAGGATCATCGTTAAAAATAGAGGAGACAATTTTTCCGATACGGACGGCGCCTGCTGTATGACTGCTTGATGGGCCTATCATCACGGGTCCGATAATATCAAAAACAGATTGAAATCTTAGTGAAGTCATGATTTCTCCTTGCAGCTAATTTATTATTTTCATTATAACAAAGTTAAGGGCTTTCTGCTGATTTTTTAAATGAATTAAAAGTGGATATTATAAAATTTCCTTAGATAGGAAAGTAAGTGAGAAAATCAATAAGTTTACAAAGTTGTAAACATAATTTACAGTTAATAAATTTAGTTAAATTTCTGATTTGTTTTCCTAGTCCTTTCGTGCTATAATAGGGCTTGCTCAAGCGACCTTCAATCGTTGAAAGCATAGCACGACCTTCAATCGTGAAATAACGAAAAGATGGGAGAACACAATGAGTGATAACTCTAAGATTCGTGTCGTTGTTGGTATGAGCGGAGGTGTTGATTCATCAGTAACTGCTTTGCTCTTAAAAGA
>NZ_CAUOLF010000025.1:0-39279 GCF_963456385.1 uncultured Streptococcus sp.
AGAGAACCTTGGGATTGTGGAGCAAGGAAGCCGCAATGTCCGCCCGCATCCGTTGACCAAGTGAAAGAGTCCGCACGGGATCCTTGATAAATTCCTTCAAATCCAAAACTTCATTCAAAAAGTCCATGCGCTTATGGAAAAGCGAGTCAGGCACATCATAAATCTCTTTCAAGACAGTATAGGTCTCTTGCAGTGCCAAATCCCACCATAGCTGGGTTCGTTGCCCGAAGACCACTCCAATATCCTTGACATAGTCTTGACGATTATCCTGCGGAATTTTACCGTTGATTCGACACAAACCAGATGTCGGTTTCAAAATTCCTGTCAGCATTTTAATGGTTGTTGACTTCCCAGCACCATTGGCCCCGATAAAGCCTAAAATCTGCCCTTTTGGAACCTCAAAGGTCAAATCCTTGACCGCTTCAAAGGTCTGCTTTTCGGGATGAATAAAGGAGCGCAATGCTCCTTTCAAGCCTGGTTCCTTGACAGTCTTTACAAAATTTTTCTGAAGATGTTCTACTTCTATCATTGCCATACGTTTCTCAATATCCTATCATTCAATTCATGTTACAGACCATTTTCCCACCCAACTCAGGAAAAACAGAATCTTATCTCCTCACTATACTACCACTTTTACTTCCAAACGAACATAGGGAATTTAAAAATAATTATTATATTTTGTAACACACAAAAAACCCACCCTTACGGGCAGGTTTCTGTTTTGTAGTCTTCAGCTAGATTATGCTTTACCTTCTCATTTCAATTCTTTAGCCAAGATACTCATGTTTTCTTCTAGATTCTCTAGGTAGTTTTTATCATTTTGAGGATCGGCTTCTAAAGGATTGAGAGTTTTCAGTCTGACTCCCGTTGACTTGACGAGCGTTTCTGCCACTTTCGACGATGCATTGCTTTCGGTAAAAATCGTCTTAACTTTATAGGTTTTCACAAATTCTTGAATTTCAGTAAGCTGCCTTGCATTTGGCTCTTGTTCAGGAGAAATCCCTGCAATACCTAGCTGCTGCAAACCAAACCGCTTTGCTAAATACGAGAACGCAGTATGTTGAGTGACGAAAGTCTTTTGCTTAGCCTTTTCAAAGATTGGTCGGTATTTTTTGGTCAATTCTTGAGCTTTAGCAATGAATTTCTTAGCATTTTTTTGATATATTTCCTTATGTTCTTTATCGAGTTCAGACAGCTTATCCGCAATAATCTGCGCTTCTTCACCAGCTTTTTCAGGATCTAGCCAGGTATGAGGATCGTAGAGAGTTTTTTCATCGATTCCTTCGCCAGCTTCCACGTCTTCCAAACCCGGTACACGTTCCAGGGGCATTCCTTCGGATGCTTCCAGCACTTTCACCTTAGATTTTTGCAAATTTGGATCTAGGCTTCCCGCCCATGACTCTAAGGTATGTGAATGATAGACAAAAACATCCGCATCATAGATAGCCGCTATATCATTAGCTGATGGTTCAAAAGAATGGATCCCTGTACTAGATTGAATCATGCGAACATCATTCAAATCACCAGATACTTCTTTAACCATGGCATAAACCGGATAAAAACTGGTCACAATCTTCAAACCTTTAGCTTGTTGTTCTTCTTTCTGAGTACACGCTCCCAGCATCAGAGCTAGTATACTCAGCATTAGTAATACTGCAGTTCTTTTTTTCATACAATACTCCTTCACCTCAGCTAATCAGTTACTTCTGTACTTGACACAGAAGCTGAAGAAGCAGATTGCAGCAAGGCTAGCAATTTTTCTGCTTCTGCCATGATGTTATTATTATCCATAGTCCCTAAATTAAGATTATTTCGCAATCCTGTTAAGGTCTCAGTTGCATTGGATTTCAAACTTGGATCCGTCGTCTTTTCAAGTAAGTCTTCCGCCTCTTGCAACTTAGCTTCTACTTTAGCAGTTTCAACTTGAGGTACTTCTGGCTCAGTTGGTGTTTCCTCTTCAACTTCTTCTTGAGGTTTCTCTGGGCTAACAGTATCCTCCTTGTCATCTTTTTTACCTAAAACATGATCACTTGCATTCCCCCATCCATCGCTAGACTGTGGTCGCTCATCTGGATGTTCAACATAATACTTGATAGTTGCAAATAAATCCTCTAATGTATAGCCATTAGGAGCTCGGTAA
The DNA here is from genome assembly GCF_963456385.1 of uncultured Streptococcus sp. GTDB lineage: Bacteria > Bacillota > Bacilli > Lactobacillales > Streptococcaceae > Streptococcus. The sequence goes on from NZ_CAUOLF010000025.1 coordinate 2,141, forward strand.
GTCTTATCATCGAACCAAGCAAATTTGATGTTGTGGTAGTGATCCTTATGAGGGATAATCAGATTACCATTTTTTACTGCTACAGTATGCTCAACATTGTAAGGCAGACGAACGAGCGGTATCCGTTTCTCTCCTTGAACACGTTCATAGATAGCAGCCGCACTTTCTCCACTTGGATTGGCTTTGGAATCATCTGTTGGTGCAGGTGGAAGCAGACCTTTTTCTTTAGTGTACGCCTGAGCAGCTGCTTTTTCTTTAGCCGAAAGACTATCTTTTCCTATCCAGTGACTGTGTCCCATATGAGGGGTTACATAAGCATCTCCTTCGTCGCTGATAATATCCCGGGCATCAAAGATATATCCATCAGATGTCGTATATTTGTCAGCCAGCTGGGCTACCCGAACTTCGGTTTCAGTATACTCAATCTGTGAATTTGCTTTGCCGAGACGTTCTGGATGATTGATAGGCGCAAGAAATGCTAATAAGTCATCAATTAATTGCACCTTATCACTTGTTTCATCATTCAAACGCTTGACTAAATCATCCAAGGCTTGAAAATCTGACAAACGTCCCTTATTTTCTAGCAATTGCTGATGAGCCTGAGTCAGAAGACCATATACCTTATCATAAAACTCTTGATCTTTCGGTTCAACTGATTCTTTCTTAGCTTGCAGGACATGAGGTATGCTTTTCTGCTTCGCCAATTTATTCTCAATCGCTGTAATAATCTCTTTAGGCAAGTCTTTAGCTAAAAGATAGCGGGACACTCCTTTATCCTCTAGCACATAACCGTCAGCTATTTTCCTAACGACCTGCTGGATTAAATCCTTATCCAATGAATCCGCATGTTCCAAATTTAACTTTGGAGGAAGAATCGGTTTTAAAGCTGGTTGAGATGGAGTTAGTATCGGAGTTGGTATAGGTCTATAAGGTGTCAATCCTAACATAGGTTTATTAGGCTGACTTATAAGAGGAATTGTCCGAGCAAGCTTTTCTTCCAATGCCGACATTTGTGTATAAGGAATAAAGTGATAATGATTACCATGCGGCACTGCTACTCCATTTTGTGTTCGACTAGTAATTTGTGCTGGATCAAAGATCAAGCCATCTGATTCAACATGACGCTGACTAAGTGGAAGATTATAAAGTTGCTGAAGGAGACCCTTAACATCTTCTCCTTGACTCGGTTGATAGTTGTTTGAAATTTGAGTAAAAGTAGGTTGTGTCTGTATCCAGCCACCGTTTCCATTATTATACGAACGGCTGACTACAGTACTAGCTACTTTTCCTCTACCTGATAGGTAAGCTTGAGCTGCAGCTAGCTCACTAGGCGACAAATCACTCTTTGGGATATAGTGAAAATGATCACCATGAGGTACGATATAGGCATCTCCCGTATCCTCAATAATGTCTGAAGCATTAAAAACATAGCCATCATCTGTTGTATAACGGCCTTGAGCTCTAGCTGTTGCTACTTCATTGCTTATTTTCGTAACATTATGACCATGTTCCTGCTTTTGACGATTAATCTCTTCCTTACTGCGAATATTATCCGCACGAGCTATATCTTTCAGATAAACATAATATTGTCCATTAACCTTGATAACATATCCACCCTTGACTTCATTGACAATATCCTCAGTCCTAAGTTGATAGTTGGGATCTTTCATCAAAAGATCTTCGCTGAAAATAGCATCATATGGAACTTTCCCATTATAATAATGATAGTGATCACCATGAGAAGTGACATAACCCTGATCAGTAATTTTGATAACAATCTGCTCCGCGTTAATCCCTTCTTTTTTGCTTACTTCGTCAGGCGTTAACTCCTCAGACTTTTGAACAGCTTGCTTACCATCAATATAGCTAACACGATTGGATTTTTTAATCGAACTGTTTGCCTGATAATAACCTAGCTGATGAGCAAAAAAACCCACAGTAGCAATGACAACAATTCCTGTTAAGTATTTCTTATTTTTTTCCATTGGATATCACTTTCTTTTTTGATTATACAGAATTCGCTAAAACTTATCACAATTTACAATTAACTCATAATATACCCCCAAAGAAATCATCTAAATATTTTTTTCTATAAAATATAGCAGAAACTCAATTTTTAACAACTTATTAAACTCGTTAACTAGTTAATTAACTGGTTAATATTTTACTCCTCATCATCTAGTCTGTCAAGATTTTTTTATAAGATTGTAAGAAAAATATTATTTGTTCTTTATTTGTCCAATTGTCATAATACAAAAAAAAGCTTATCCTTTCGGATAAACTTTTTTAAAAATATATCAAGCTTCTTATGCTTTACCTTCTGAACCGAATACGTCGATACGTTCTTCAACTGATGCTTGGATAGCTTTTACACCGTCAGCCAAGAATTTACGTGGGTCGAAGAGTTTCTTCTTGTCGTATTCTGCTTCGTTTGCTTCGTAGTCACGAGCAAATTTACGAGTTGCGTTAGCGAATGCGATTTGGCATTCAGTGTTAACGTTAACTTTCGCAACACCAAGTTTGATAGCTGCTTGGATTTGGTCATCAGGAATACCTGAACCACCGTGCAATACGATTGGGAAGCCAGGAAGAGCTTCTGTCAATTTCTTCAAGTGGTCAAGGTCAAGACCTTCCCAGTTTGCTGGGTATGGACCGTGGATGTTACCGATACCAGCTGCCAAGAAGTCGATACCAGTTGCAACCATTGCTTTAGCGTCTTCGATTGGAGCCAATTCACCTTTACCGATGATACCGTCTTCTTCACCACCGATAGTACCAACTTCAGCTTCTACTGAGATACCTTTAGCGTGTGCTTTTTCAACGACTTCCTTAGCCAATTTAAGGTTTTCTTCTACTGGAAGGTGTGAACCATCAAACATGATAGAAGTGTAACCAACTTCGATACACTCAAGTGCATCTTCGTAGTGACCATGGTCCAAGTGAATCGCAACTGGTACAGTGATGCCCATTGATTCTACAAGGTTAGCGATCAAGTTACGAGCAACTTTGTAGCCACCCATGTATTTAGCAGCACCCATTGAAGTTTGGATAAGCACTGGTGCTTTCTTAGCTTCTGCCGCACGCAGGATAGCTTGAGTCCACTCAAGGTTGTTTGTGTTGAATCCACCAACTGCGTAACCATTGTCACGAGCTGCTTGGACAAATTTTTCTGCTGAAACGATTGCCATTCTTATCAGGCCTCCTCTTATTTTTTGTGGTTAAACCACTTACATTGTTTATTTTATCACTTTTTCACTAAAATTGCTAGTTTTTCCTGAAATTTTAAAGAATTACAGGTAGACCCTCAGCCTTTTTAAGCGTCACTATTGCAAAAAGAAAAAGCTGGCCGAAGCCAGCTTACTTGATGCGGAGAGAGGGACTTGAACCCTCACGACCTAAAGCGGTCACAGGATCCTTAGTCCTGCGCGTCTGCCAATTCCGCCATCCCCGCGATTGAGTACCTTACTAGTATAACAGGACAGCTAAGGCTTGTCAAGAAAATTTTTGACTTTATTTCAAAAAATCAACTTCTACTCAATCAACAAATCTAGGAAATCTAAGCGAAAATGAAGCTAAGGAAGGAACACGGAAAACTCAAGGTTGCTGAGTCGCAATAAAGACAGCCACCGTTTGGTCGGGATCGTATTTTTCAAAGTCAATAGTGTAGTCCCGATGAAGCTCACCTGTTTCTTCTGCCTGCCAAATCCTCTGCCAAGCATGAAGAATCGCTTGAGGATCCTCCTTATCAGCCTCAAATACTTGATAGGTCTGCTCGGATGTGTCAAAATCATAGACTTCCCCATCTGTCAAACGGCAGATAGAGAGACTGTAGTCTCCTTTGTAATCACTGGCATAGTCATGATAGACAGCATAGACCGGTTCCCCTTGAGCAAAAGCTTCTTTCACCGCTTCCTCTTGTTCTTGCCAGAGAGCTTGGATTTTTTCTATACACTGCTCATCTTGAAAATTATTAGTACGAATACTAGCTAAAATGTTTAGAAACATCTTCTTCCCTCCTTTTGCTTTCATTATAACATTTCTCTAAAAAAGTCGCTTAGGTCAGACAAAGCAAGTCTATCTATCCGAGCTCTTTTCTACCGCTGCTGTGACAAAGGCTGTATAAAGACCTTCAGGTCGGTTCGGGCGGCTGGAAAGCTCTGGGTGGTACTGACAGGCCACGAAGAATTTATTTTCTGGGATTTCCACTATTTCGACCAAGCGATTGTCTGGTGAAACTCCTGAAAATACAAATCCAGCTGCCTCAAACTGCTCGCGGAAAGCATTGTTAAACTCATAGCGATGACGGTGACGGCGCTGTACGACTTCTTGATAGTCGTAAGCTGCTGCAGCCTTAGAGCCAGGCTTAAGCTTAGAAGGATAGAGCCCTAACCTCAGCGTTCCACCCAAGTCTTCGACATCAATCTGATCACGCATGAGGTCAATAATCGGAAATGGTGTGTCTGGATTGAGCTCCGCTGAGTTAGCATCTGCCAATCCCAGGACGTGACGAGCGAATTCGACACAGGTTAACTGCATACCCAAGCAAATGCCCAGCATAGGCACATCCTGCTCACGCGCATAGCGGATTGCCTGAATCTTACCCTCAGTTCCTCTCTGACCAAAGCCACCCGGAACGATAATCCCATCCGCACTTCTAAGAAGTTCTGCTGCATTTTCGGCAGTTACCTGATTCGCATCAATCCAGTCAATCTTAACCTCCGCATCATTGGCATAGCCGGCATGCTTGAGCGCTTCGACAACTGAAATATAGGCATCTGGCAGCTCTACATACTTTCCGACCAGAGCAATCTGAACCTGCTTTTCCAGACTCATCAGTTTCTCAACCATAGCTGACCACTCTGTCATATCCGCTACCGGCACATCCATCTTCAGATGGTCACAGACGATTTGGTCCATCTTTTGCGCCTGCAAATTGAGAGGAATTTGGTAAAGATGCTCCACATCCAACGACTCAATGACCGCCTCCGGCGCCACATCACAGAATTGAGCCAGCTTATTTTTGATATTTTGCCCAGCTGGCTTCTCTGTGCGGATGACCAGCATATTAGGCTGAATCCCCAGACCTCGCAACTCTTTGACAGAATGCTGAGTCGGCTTGGTCTTCATTTCTCCAGCTGCCTTGAGATAGGGCAGGAGGGTCGTATGGATATACATGACATTGTCTGCACCGACATCAGCCTTCATCTGGCGTAAAGCTTCTAAGAAAGGAAGAGACTCAATGTCGCCCACTGTACCTCCGACCTCGGTGATAATCACATCCGAGTCCGTCGTCCGTGCAGCCCGCTTGATCTTGTCCTTGAGAGCATCCGTAATATGCGGAATGACTTGGACCGTCGCCCCCAGATACTCGCCTTTACGCTCCTTGCGCAGGACTTCGCTATAGATTTTACCAGTGGTGACATTGGAGTATTTATTGAGATTGATGTCAATAAAACGCTCATAGTGCCCCAGATCCAGATCCGTCTCTGCTCCATCATCTGTGACAAACACTTCCCCATGCTGGTAAGGGCTCATGGTGCCGGGATCAATGTTGATATAGGGGTCAAATTTCTGAATCGTAACCTTGAGACCGCGATTCTTTAAAAGCCGACCCAGACTAGCTGCCACAATCCCTTTCCCAATAGAAGAAACTACACCGCCAGTGACAAAAATATATTTAGTTGACATACATGCTCCTTTTCATAAAACTATTCATTCCAGCAGCATCGCAGTTGCTGGAAACTTATCTAGAGGAGGATTTCCCATAATCTGTCTGAAAAAGAAAAATAGCTCCCTGAAAACAGGAAGCTCTGACCTCTAAAAGAGGTGCCCGAACAGTATGATATCGCAAACCTAAAAAATTGTCAAATGATTTCAGTCGGTTCTCATCCATTTTCCTCAATACTAATGACATGTGTTTCAAATTCTACATCGGGCATGGACTCTGCTAAATCGTGTCGGATTCGCTCCAAGGCTTCCAGACGCATTTCGACAGAGGTATTGGCATTCCCCTGAATGATGAAAATGGCATCCTTGGTCTCCTCATCAAACTTATAATACTCGCTGTCACGAACATCCAGCCAAGCCAAAATGCCTTTGGCATCCCGATAGACATAGTCCGTCTTGGCAACATGCTTCTCCTTGGACAAAATAGGCAGAAAAACATCTTCCTTTTGGCTTACGGTGAATTCTATCTGACCTTCAATCTTATCAAAATCATGCCCTCCAATAGCCAGTAGGGAATGTAGGGCTTCGACATTATAAATATCAATAATGCTATTAATATGAGGGAGCGAGCCTCGGTGCTGGATATTGCGAATCAGCGCGGGAACCGTCGGAGGATTTTTCTTGACACTGCGACCTACGCGCTGCAGTATTTCTATATAACCTTGAACCACTGGCGACTCAAGCACCTCATCCAAGTCGCATGCCAGAGCCCAGTCTTCCATTTCCTTTTTCTTTTTTAGAAATGAGGAAGACAGTTTTGCATGAGGATTGACATTCTTGGCAATCCCGATAACGACACTCTTAATGCCTAAATCACTCAGACTCTTATCAATGACAAATTTCATAGCAGCATACCTCCATCTTTTCTTTATTAAATTTTATTAGTATTCTACACCTTCCGAACTTATATTTCAAGGAATATTAAAAGAAACAAGGGATTTCGTCCCTTGTTTCTTTTGGTTGATTTATTCTTCCTCTTCGGTCTCCGTATCTTCATCAGAGTAGTCGTCATCTTCTTCGTTGAGTTCGACTTCTTCACCTAGATCATCTGGAGCGATTTCGTTGATTTCAGCATCGTAAGCTTCCACTTCATTCTTCTCATCGTCTGGATTTTCCTCATCGTATGAGAGAGCTGGATCTGCTTCGTAGCCGTCCTCATCTTCTGGATCGTCATCGCTGTAGTCAATGGCATCCTCGTCGCCATCCATAAAGGCATTAACGCGTTTCTTCTTGCGTTTCTTAGGTGCGTCGTCCTCATCAGTCTCTTCCAAGGCGATGATTTCTTCATCCACTTCGTCAATAGCATACCATGAACGCAGTCCCCATTTATTATCCCCCAGCGGAATAAAGCTGCCGTCTACATTGAGTTCTGTGTAGAACAATGGCAGAGCATCACGAATCTCACTGTTTGATTTTTCCAGATAGTTTTGAATTTCATTGACCAGATCATTAAAATACATCTCATGATCGCGGCCGCGAGCTTCCAAAATGGCACGCGCCACTTCAATCATAGAAAGCTCACTTTTTTCCTGTCCAGCAAATACTTCTAATTCCAAAGTTGATCTCCTTTAAGATTAAGTAAAGGCTTGTCGCCCTCTTGCAATTTTTCGCTACTTTCTATTGTACGATAAATTTCTATTTTCGTCAAAAGAAAATCCAGGAAAAATCACGGAACAAGTACAAAAAGAAACTAGTGCATCAGTACACTAGTTTCAAATGATTTCATTTTGAATGATGAAGCTTTATTTCACTTTCGCAGTGCTTGTAATCACTTCAACAGCTTTCTTGATAGCAATGTCGTGTTTCAGCATGTCTTCTGACAGCAATTGACGAACACGTTCTACTTCCATGTTGTAGTCTGTAGCCAATGAAGTTACTTCTGCTTCGATTTCTTCTGCGCTAGCTTCAAAACCTTCTGCCTTAGCAACAGCTTCTACGACAAGGTTTGTCTTAGTACGTGACTCAGCATCTGCTTCGTATTGCTTGTGCAGGTCTTCCTGACTAGTACCAGTGATTTGGAAGTACATGTCAGGTGAGATTCCTTGGCGTTGCATATTGCCCAAGAATTCATTAACAGCGCGGTGTACTTCTTCGTGGACCATTTCTGCTGGCAAGTCAACGATTTCAGCGTTTGCTACTGCTTGATCAATAGCTGCTGCTTCTACCGCATCGTTATAAGCTGTTTCCTTAGCTTCAGCCAATTCTTTGCGGTACTTTTCTTTCAGCTCGTCAAGCGTTTCCACTTCTTCATCAATATCTTTTGCAAGCTCATCGTCCAATGCTGGAACTTCTTTTTCTTTGACTTCGTGAATAGTTGTCACAAACTTAGCTTCCTTGCCTGCCAAGTCTTCTGCTTGATAGTCTTCTGGGAAGGTTACGACAACATCCACTGTTTCGCCTGCACTGTGACCAACCAACTGCTCTTCAAATCCTGGAATAAATTGGCCGCTGCCTAGTCCAAGTGAGAAGTTGTCACCCTTGCCGCCGTCAAATTCAACGCCATCAACAGATCCAACAAAGTCAATCACAACTGTATCACCGTCAGCTGCTGGACCTTCTTTGAGAACCAACTCAGCCAAGTTGTTGCGCTCACGCTCAATGCGCTCATCTACTTCAGCGTCAGTCACTTCTTTAGTAGCTTCAACAGTTACTTCCAAGTCTTTGTAAGCACCCAGCTTAACTTCTGGCTTAGTGACTACTTCAGCTTTGATGACCCAGTCTTGGCCTTTTTCCATAGACTCGACATCAAACTGAGGCTGAGCAACTACTTCGATACCTGCTTCTTTGACAGCCGCTTCGTATGCTTCTGGAAGAAGAGCGTTCAAAGCATCTTGGTAGAGGGCTTCTTCACCAAAACGTTGGTTGAAGATAGCACGTGGAAGGCGACCTTTACGGAAACCTGGTACAGCAATATCTTTTTTTACTGAGTTAAATACACGGTCCAAGGCAGGCTTGATTTTCTCTTGACTGATGCTAAAAGTCAAAAGGCCGCGATTTGTTTCTTTGTTTTCAAATGATACAGACATTCTGTCATTTCTCCTTAAAATTTATTGAATACAACCCATTATAGCATAATTAGAGTTTTTTTCAAAATTATTTTTCCTTTTATCCCTTCCTGATTTTATCCTCTATATAGGCTGCTCTGGCGCCGCCAATCAGCTTGGGACGGCTGGCTAAAGCCGTGACATGAGCAGCTCCCAATTCCTTGAGAATCGGTCGGATAGGAATCTGCACGTGCTTGATGTGCATGCCGATAGCAGTATCGCCAATATCCATCCCCGCCTGAGCGACAATAAACTCTACCTCGACAGGATCCTTCATGTATTGGAAAGCTGCTAGCTGACCGCTGCCTCCAGCATGAAGAGTAGGCAGAACATTGACAATTTCCAAATCTTTCTTATTCGCCAAGGCTCTTTCGACTACGAGGGCACGGTTGAGATGCTCACAACCCTGAACTGCTAGAAAGATACCCTTCTCTTCTAAGATATCCAGTATGGTTTTGACAATGACCTGTCCGACTTCCAGACTAGAACTCTGACCGATATGGCCTCCGACAACCTCACTAGAGGATAGACCCAGCACAAAAACATCTCCCTCAGCCAAAGCCGCCTTTTCTAAAACATCTAGAACAATCTGACGAGTTTCTGCTCCAATCTTAGCTAAGTCCATGTCTCACCTCGTTTATTTCACTGTGACCGTCTTTTTCAAACTCTCTGGGAAGGCTTTGTAGAGGGCAAAACCGACTGCTAAACCAAAAGCATTCTGCATAAAATTGCCCAAGATTCCAGCTAGGCCTGCTCCGACACCATTCATGATACTGTCAAAGAGGGCGTAGCCACCGACCATAGCCACTGCAGCCAAGACCAGACCAAGATAGCGTTTCTTGCCCTTAAAGCCAGCAAAGAAGCCTTGAAGTCCGTGGCAAATCAGGCTGAAAATCATCCACTGAGGATAGCCGGCAATCATATCAATCAAAAAGCCTGAAAGGCCTCCGACAATAGCCGCTTCCTTGCGGCCAAAGTAGAAAGCTGTAAAATAAATCCCTGCATCCAGTAGTGTCAAAAAGCCAGTCGCCGTTGGGATTTTCACAAAATTCCCCAAAACCACAGACAGTGCTGTGATGAAAGCTAAGATAACTAATTTTTTTACTTGATTATTTCTCATACTGAATCACCCCATATTGATCTGAGCGCTGAATCGCTCGGTAAACAAAATCTTTAGACAATTGAACTGCTGCAAGCGGAGACTTGCCGAGAAGCAGCTGACTGGCAATGCTGGAAGCAAATGTGCAGCCCGCTCCGGTATTGTTGCTGGCCAACACTGGCGATTCCATGACCTCAAACTCTCGACCATCATAGTAAACATCCACCGCCCGCTCCTTGCTCAAGCGATTGCCGCCCTTAATCACCACATGCTTGGCTCCCAAATCATAGAGCTCCTTGGCTGCAGCCTGCATATCCTCCAGACTTTTGATTTCTTTTTGGATTAATAGCTGAGCTTCTGCCAGATTTGGAGTGATGATGCTGACATAAGGGAAAAACTTAATGATTTCTTCTCTCAGTGCACTGACTTCCAGATCATGATTTTCCTTGCAGACCAGAACAGGATCCAGCACTACTGGTATATCCCCATGCTGCTTGACAAAAGCCAAAGCCTGCTCTGCTATTTGCAGATTGGGTAAAAGTCCTATCTTAATAGCAGAAAAAGGAAGATCCTTGAGACTGGCCAACTGCTGAGCAAAAACCTCTTCTTCAACTGGGATGACCTCAAATCCCTTGTCAGTCATAGCCGTCAGACAAGTCACAGCTACGAAACCATGCAGGCCATTAACCGTATAGGTAGCCAAATCAGCGTGGAGCCCGCCGCCGCTGAAAATATCATTGCCCGAAAGGGCTAAAATCAACTTATTCTTCATAACGAATCTCCTTTAGATAGAGGCCGTTTGGACCGGCTGTTGGCCCCGCCAGATGACGGTCTTTCTCCTCTAAAATCCTCTGAATCTGCTCCACCGGCATGCGCTTATTGCCAATCTTGAGCAGAGTACCGACCATATTGCGAATCTGCTTGTAGAGAAAGCCATTGCCCGAAAAAGTAAAGACTAGAAAATTACGCTCTGCATCATAGCGAACCTTGGCCTTGGTAATGGTCCGAACCTTGTCTTCCACACTGGTCCCCGAAGCTGTAAAGCCTGTAAAATCATGCGTCCCCTCTAACTGAGCAATCGCTTCTTCTATCAAACTCAACTCCAAAGGATAAGGATAATGCGTGGCATAATGGCGCATCATAGGATTTTTAGGCCGACCGATGTCGACCAAAAATTCATAGGTCTTGCTGTGCTTATTGTAGCGAGAATGAAAATCGTCCGACACCTGCTCCACCCTTATAAAATCAATATCTTCCGGCGTCTGGGTATCCAAGGCAAAGCGTAACTTCTCTTCATCCCGCTCTTCTGGTAAATCAAAATGCAGCACCTGGCCCAGAGCATGGACACCACTGTCGGTTCGGCCCGCTCCATGAATCACCACAGGCTGGCCTTTATTGATACGGGTCAGGGTCTTTTCAATCTCTTCCTGAACGCTTCTGGCATGGGGCTGTCGCTGAAAGCCAGCAAAGCCATAACCATCATAGGAAATAATCGCTTTATATCGTGTCATGTGTTTATTTTAGCAGGAAAAAAAGCCCCCAGCAAGCCCTAAAAGCAGGAACTGTCCGGGGACAGATTTTTATGAAAATGCTGTATAAGAATTAGGGATAATCTGCACTTTGACTTGCCATTATGCAACAAAACAACCCATCTGAACCAGACTGTCAGTGGCGACACAAACAGAACAAATTCAAATGGGTTATTGATTACATATTGCTAAAGGTCATTATTTGCAGTTACACATGCAGCAAATCTGACATTTTGGCTTAGGAACCCCAAATGGAGTTTTCATCCATGAAGCTGTTGGTGTTCTTCAGCAACTGCGTAAAGACAGCATACTTGAAGTCCTTGGTTGCGCGTTCATCGACACGAGACTTCCTCAGATCCTTGTCAACAGCTTCTGCAAAGCCGGCTTTCAACTCTTCATAAGTACTATAGACTTTTCCATTGACAGTCACTGGCTTAATACCTGAAGTTTGTGCTTTATCCACAACTTTTCTGAAGTAAGCTTTCTTGAAGGCTTCCATTGTTTCAAATTCGCCCTCAGAAATTTGCTTGATGATAAAGTTGTCGCTCAAACCAGTCACACCTTGCTCATTGGCTGTTTTACGGTGTTTATTGGAAGCATAGCTTATAAAGCCTTTTTCATAGCCATAGTAACCCCAGATTCTGAAGGTATTATGCTTGAACATCAAGGCGCCTGGCGCTCCAGTATTGTTTTGGCCGCCGCCATAGATACCCGTCATGAAGTCGATAGCAATGTAACTAGAGTCGTAATCAGCAGGGTTATAGGTTCGATTGTCAACCGCACGGTTAGACAGCAAGCCTTGGTCAACTAAGTCATCTACAGATGAAACTGACATGGCCGCTTTCTCCTCTGCCGTCAACTCTCTTACGACGTCGTATTGGGTGCGAGGATCTACAACTTTCGGCTCAATCTTCTTGAACCATTTAGCTGCGGCTTCATTTCCTTTATCCACAACCGCTTGACCTTCAAGGTAATCCAGCAACATGAGGGTATCATTATAGCCCTTCATATAATGGTCGATGTCTGCTCGGTTCTTGAAGATACTTGGCGAGCTATTGAAAATGAGACTGCCATCATTTGGACGTTCAAAGGCCATATTGAGACCCAGAGCACCCCAGCCTGGCTGACCAGGAACAGGTGACTGGAGCAGACCTTGTGCATAACCTTCTGGTCCGATACCTTGTCGTCTGCCATGTCCGCCCAGATAAATATAGCCGTCATTGACGTGGGTAAGCTCGTGCGTGAAGACGGATACACCATATTCTGTCAAGAGGTCAAAGGCCTCGAAGTTCACACGGATTGAACCAGCAGCATGGGCACCGTAGCCATTTGACTTGTACCAGCCACCAGCTCTGCCGCCAACTAGGTTAAAGAACTCGCGGGATGGTGCATAAGGATTGCCCTTATTATCATTTCCGTTGACGTCAATCCAGCCACGCCCTTCTACATCGAAACCATCCCATACAGCCGTTACATTTTCCTTGACCATTCTTGGCTTGATATTATCTGAGAGCAGTTTGTACCAAGTGTCTACGTGATTTCGATGCTGGGTCGCTACTTCCTTGATGCCCGCATTAAATCGTTCATCAGACCATGACCGGCGCTTGTCTCTGTTGACAAAGGCCATGGTGCTATAGTTTGACAGAATGGCTAAGCGCGTATTCTTCAAGGTTAGCAGCGGAAGGATATAGTTGCTGAAATATTCAGAATTGAGGTTATCAAAGACGCGATACTTAGCAGACTTAATCTCCTCGACTTCTGACTGGCGTTCTTCAAACTGAATAAATCCTCGGGTTGCATCCTTGAACCAAGTATCCATGTCCGCAAAGTCAGTCAGCAGGCGACGGTTGTAATCCAAGTAAGCCACCAAATCACTAGACTTGGACTCAGCCTTCAACTGACGTGCAAACATATTGACATTGTCTGCCCCTTTCAGTTGATTTTCTGTCGAACGTCCAATCTTAATCAAGCGATCTAGCAATGGTACTTTTTCACCATAGAAGTCTGGTTTGAAGAGCACCAGCTCTTTGAGGTTGTAGTCACTAAACTTGAGATCGTAATAACGGTTGAGGTAGGTCAGACCGAGCATGATAGCGGTCTTGTTCTCTTCGATTTTAGCTTTCAGAGCTTCATTAGCTGCTGGATTGTCAGCATGGAATCTTGTCCATTCATTAGCCAAGAGATTACCAATCATATCTTGCAAGTTGGCTTTCACTTCTGCTAGAGATTCATCCAAGAAGAGACGCTTGACTTTATTGACCTTGTCATTATCATTCGGAAGGCCAACAGAACGATAGACTTCATCACTATAGAGTTCGAAACTTCTCAAGCTTTCAGTCAGCTGGGTCAGCAAGTCATCTTTGACAGCCGTTGAGTGATTTGGAGTATAGACGGTACCAAGCTCTGCAATCTGATATTCCGGCAGAGCCGTCTGCTCAAATCGTGTTTGATTTTGAAGATTGTAGATAGTCTTGCTTCCGTCTGCAAAGTGGACTAAGATCTTATCTGCATCCGTTCCGCCAGTAACAAATTGGTTGCCCTTCAGGGCTTGAACTGACAGAACTTTCTTAGTCAACAAATCACCTGCCTTACCAGCATCCACCAGCTTGTTAGCCTCATGAATCAAGAACTCTTGATTGTAGAAAGGCATAAAGCGTTCTAGGTTCTGATAAAGTTGTTCATTTTCTGCCTTGTACTCTGGCTTATCTTGATAAGTACTTGTTCTCAGGATAGCAGCATTTAGCTTCTCAGTTGTTACTTCATTTGCGCTGGTTTGCTCAAGAGCCGTAATCCGATAGCTCTTGACTTTTTGCTCCGCTTCAGCTTCTGTCAAGCGACGGAACTTAGCATCTTTACCTGTCTTGGTTCCAGAGCTTTGTCCCTGAACACCAAAGAGGTTTTGGAGTTTTTGTCCCATCCAAGCATCGGTAATCTCATTATCAGAGCTAAAGAGCTCTTTACCGTTCACTACTGTAGCATAGCTGACGGTGTCATTGATGGTTCCATACGGCCAAATGGAAGCAGCGATACCAGCTGAATTTCTTGAGCCTACATCCTCTAACTTACCTTTGGCAACTGATTGCATCAATCTGCCCCAATTACCCCAGCCTGAACCTGAATAGTCAGTGAAGTTTTGAGCGACCAGCATACCTGCATTTTGGCCGCTCTTGACCCAAATATCCGCTTCGACGTAAGCTCGGCTTACCAAGGACATGGCGTTAGTTCCAGCGATACCGGCTGTGACAGAGTTTCCACCCTTGGACTTAATCTGACCCTTAAAGGAGACATTTTCAACTCGAGATTGGCCTTCTATATTGTTAACCAAACCGGCAATATGGTCTCTTCCTTCCAAATATCCTTGGACATTGACGTTTTCGATTACTCCTTTATTCTTCAAGCGAGCAGCAATTGTGGCAATTGTATCGCCCGCTTGCGAATCTGGATAAACCATATTGACTCGCTTAAAGTCAATATCCTTGACCGTTCCGCCAGTAATCGTATCAAATAGAGGATGCGCCAAGTCTAAAATCGCATGGCGCTCGCCATTTTGACCACCAATCAGCTGACCTTTGAATTCACCTGACAGGTAAGATTTGCTGTTAGCTGGTTTGTCAATCAGCTTGGCACTGATACTGCGCCCCAGAATAAAGGTTCCAGAAGGATCTTCCTTGATGCCGTCCAAAAGGTCTTGGAAGTCATAGTAGACATTTCCTTCCCGCTTCTTAGCCTTTTCCAGATAGAAATCAAAGCTGTTTTGAAGACCAGTTGCGCTTCTTTGCAGCAAGTCTGGAAGCTGAGCCTGAATCTTAAAGACAGGCTGGTTATCAACGACCACTTCCTCAACAGAGGTAACCGGCAGGACAGTGTCCTTGAACTGATCGGATGTAAAGTGCAGGTAATATTGATCCAGATTTGCTGGCTTTTCAGCCAGAGTAGGCATCAATTTTGTCTGGCCATTTTCAACCTTCATCAAGGAGACATTAGTAATGGACTTGAGCTCCACCTTCTTCAGGTCAAGCTGGACTGTCTCTTGAGCTAATTCCTGACTTTCCGAGCCATTTCCTAAGTCATAGGACAGAGTCGTCTCAATCTTATACGGTGTATAGTAGTCCAAACCACTGAAGCTAGCAGTTAGCTGGCCTGCCGCCAAATTCTGCTCTGCTATCAGCTGGCCATCTTTCTTCAGACGAACATGAGCACTAGTAAAGGCTTGGTCCCTATCCGTCAGCTGGTATTGGATCTGAACTGACTTCTGCAATTCATCCTTCTTAACAGCTGAAACAGTCAGAGTCGGCGCTGCTTTAAGGGCCAATAAGTCGGCTAAAGCCTGCTTGAGTTGGTTGACACCCGCATCTACTTCATCTTGACTTGACGAAGTTTGATACACCGTCGCTGCCATATTCTTAATTGCCTGCAGCTGCTGATAGGATTGGTTGGTATAAACTGCAGGATCCACAGCTGCTGCTAAAGCCAGCTGCTTGCTCAATTCTTCTTTATTGATACGAGCCTTGCTACCTCGAGTGACCACTGTATCAACTGCTTCATGCAAGATTCTTTCAGTAGTTTGTGGCTCCGAGATCCGATTACCGTCCAAGAATTCATAGCTGGTTACAATTTCTTTTTGTCCTGGAGTTCCATCAACAGTGGTCTCTTCATCAAGATACTTGCTATCATCTGTCTTGTTGACAACTTGAGGCTCAATCGTTTCTAGCTTGATGTCTGTATGCAGACTAGGTAGTTCTGGCTGAACTGTTGATTCCCCATTAACGCCGCCCGTGTACTCTGGCAAAGCTGGCTCAACTGGGGCTATGTCACCAACTGTACCAATTGGCGCATCATAGACTGGATTGTCCGCTTGAACTGTCGATTCGCCGTTAACACCACCAGTATATTCTGGTAGAGTTGGCTCGACTGGAGCTGTATCTCCTGCTATGCCTACTGGGGCAGTGTAGTCTGGATTCTCCACTTGAACTAGTGATTCACCATTAACACTGCCCGTGTATTCTGGGAGGGCCGGCTCAACCGGGGCTGTATCTCCTGCCGTGCCTTCCGAAATTGTATAGCTAGGATTGTCCGCTTGAACTAGCGATTCGCCATTAACGCCGCCCGTGTATTCTGGGAGGGCCGGCTCAACCGGGGCTGTATCTCCTGCCGTGCCTTCCGAAATTGTATAGCTAGGATTGTCCGCTTGAACTAGCGATTCGCCATTAACGCCGCCCGTGTACTCTGGCAAAGCTGGCTCTTGTAAGCTTTCCCCTTTTGCCGTCTCTATAGTTGGATTGGATGGCTGAGGAGCTGGAAGCTTCCCTGACTGTCCTGAATCATTTGCAGCAGGGTTCAGCTGATACAGCAACCCTGCCTGAGCAGCTCGATCAATAGAATCAGAATCCTCTTTTGCAGCTTCTGACACTTCTGCTTGCGCTTGAGCCTCTTGACCAGCCGGCAGAGAGGTTGTCTTGGTCTCTGTCAAAGTACGCAAATCAGAAGCGGTAAAGTAACCGATATAGTTATAGCCTGCAATAGTCACATCCGCTTCAGAAACTGCTGACGAAACCGCAACTTGACGGTTATAGGAAAGCAATTCTCGATTTTCTAGCGCAAACGCTTGAGGAGACTGTAACACAGTTTGTCCCAAGCTACCTAGCAAAAGCACTCCTAGTAATTTGCCAGATTTCTTTCGTGAGAATACCAAGACAGCCAAAATAGCCGTTCCCGCAAATAAGCCGAGAAGCGGCTGACCGTTATTTCCTGTACTCGGTAAGACAGTTTGCCCATCTTGCTTCCGATAAATCAGGTAATAATTTTCCCCTGTTTGCAGATTTTCAGGCAGCCCCTTCCTAATCAGACCTTTTTCCTGCTCTGTTAGCTCTTGCTCTTCAACATAAGTATAGTGAGCAGTCGCACCGCCTCCAACTTCATCCGCAGCAACAGTCGAGCTGGACAAAGAGCTCCCAAAAATCAGAGCTGCAATGGCAACTGAGCCCACACCGACAGACAATTTGCGAATCGAATATTTCTGAATTCGCTCCTGCACTTTTTCAAAACGTTTCACTTTATAAATCCCCTTTTTCCTAAAATGTATAAAGCAAATCTCCCAATATCTCTCTAGCAGACTCCTCAGCATGCTAAAAAGATGCGTTTTATACACTTAGTATTATCATATATCTTTTAGGAAATTTTTACAATAGATTTTGCTTAAAAAAATCATTTATTTTTGTAAAAATAAATAGAGAAAACCTCTTTACGCTTTTTATGGTGAATTTCTTTTGATTAAAAGGCTGGTCAAAGTGGTTCTTTCCCTTGACTGCATGCGCTCAATGCCCTTCTAGAAAACATAAAAAGAACAGCATTAGGCTGCTCCTTTTTATATGATTACAAATCTTCCAAGGCATCTTTCATTTTGTCGAAGAAGCCTTTTTTCTTAGGATTGACCGAGATATTCCCTGCTTCCGCAAATTCTTTGAGGGCCGCTTTTTGACGGTCGTTGAGGCCAGTCGGTGTCACAACATTGACAGTAACATACTGGTCACCCATGTTTCCACCACGCAGACTCGGTGCTCCTTTACCACGCAGACGGAAACGCTTGCCAGTCTGTGTTCCTTCTGGAATATTCAGCTCAACATCCCCGTGAACAGTTGGAATATCAACGCTGTCACCAAGAGCTGCTTGGACAAAGTTGAGATTGAGCTTGTAGTAAATGGTAGAGCCATCGCGCTCAAACTTATCACTCGGCTCAACTTGGACCACGACATAAAGATCACCATAAGGGCCGCCATTAAAGCCTGCCTCACCTTGACCAGACAGACGGACCTGCTGACCAGTTTCCACACCAGCAGGGATTTTGACCTTGACGCTGTGAGCCTGTTTTTCATGCCCCGTTCCATGACAGGTTTCACAAGGACTTTTGATTTCTTTTCCTCGGCCGTGACAGACATCACAGGTCACTTGGCGACGCATCATGCCAAGCGGTGTTTGGGTATCAACATTGATGACACCTGAGCCATGACAGCGGCCACAGGTAACAGGACTAGTCCCTGGCTTGGCACCAGACCCAGCACAGGTATGACAGGTCGCTTCGCGGTTATACTTGATTTCCTTCTCAGCTCCGAAAATGGCTTCTTCAAAGCGGAGATTTACACGATACTGAAGATCGTCCCCTTGGCGCGGAGCATTAGGATTACGCGAAGCACCGCCACCAAAGAAGCTAGAGAAGATGTCTTCGAAGCCGCCAAAGCCGGAGCCATCAAAACCACCGAAGCCGCCTGCACCGCCGCCAAAGCCACCATTAGCTCCCGCTGCGCCGTATTGATCATAGGCTGCCCGCTTTTGCTCGTCGCTCAGCGTTTCATAAGCCTCTTGGACTTCTTTATATTTGTCCTCCGCCCCAGCTTCTTTATTAATATCGGGGTGGTACTTTTTAGATAATTTCCGATAGGCTCTCTTAATCTCATCCTGAGAAGCATTCTTAGAGACACCTAGACGGTCATAATATTCTGTATTGTTCATGTAAGATACCAAGACCGTAAAATTCGACTGAAAAATAGGAAATCAGGCGACGGAGCGATGCTCCTAGACTGATTTTTCTTTTTTCTGAGAATTTAGGTCGGGTTCAGTTCCTTTCTTTTATATTGAGTCAGAATTTTTGGAACCCGTGTTCAGTTGCGAACACCCATGTTCCTTTCTTTAAATTTTAGAAAATATTGATCAGAGGGTATTTTCAAATTCATGCTTCATTTCAGCAAACTCTTCTTCTGATAAAGTGAATATCAAGTCCTCTTCCGGATACTGATTCCGTTCTTTAAAATAGTTGTCAGCATTATCTACCAAACCTAGACTAAGAAGCACTTTTCTTGCAAACGCTTGATGTGCAAAGCCAACAGCTGTAATGATGTTTTTATCTTGCAGAACAGCTTGAGCTTTGAAATTTTCACGCGGAAGAAATTCAAAATAGTCAAAGAAATTTTGCCAAATCCCACCAGTAAATCTCGTATCGTTCAACAAACCAGCTTTAGCCAATAAAATGGGCGCTGAGGAAATAGCTGCAATTAAAACTTCTTGCTGCTTCAAACTTCTTAGGAAAGAAATCAATTTTTCATCATGCAAAGCAGGGGCAATATTTATCATCCCTGGCAAAATAACACAAGAATAGTCTTCTATAACTACTTCATCCAGTGTTCTAGTAGGTTGACAGGCTAATCCATCTTCTGTTCTTATAACATTTCTATCTGAACTAGCATAATCAACCTCAACACCAAAAGATAGAGCTAAAGTACTGGTCAGACTAACTACTTCATAAAGTGAAAAATTAGGATAAATTAAACAGAGCACTTTCTTCATAAGCGTCACCCTCTAGTTTAGCGAAAAACAGAGGCTGGGTTGCAACCTCTGGATTTCTTCCTATCATTACGACGTTCTAAAACAAAGTCGATTATACTTTGTTTTAGAACTAATAAGGCGTTTAGGCAAGTCGCCATAGCGATTTCCTGATTTTCAAGCTCGGGATAAAATAGTCCACTGGACTATTTTACTTCTCAGTAAACTCTCCGTCTACGACATCATCATCCGCCTTGGTTGAGCCTGTGTTTTCAGCTCCTTCTGCTCCTGCTTGGGCTTGTTGAGCCGCAGCAGCTTGCTCATAGAGTTTCACTGCCAGTGCTTGAGCTTTTTCGTTAAGAGCTTCCAATTTAGCTTTCATATCGTCTAAGTTATTGTCTTCTTGCGCTTTCTTAAGTTCATCAAGGGCAGCTTGGGCAGCGTCACGCTCTGCGTCGAAGCCTTTGCCTTCAGTTTCCTTGATGGTCTTTTCAGTAGCAAAGATAACTTGGTCAACTTCGTTACGAAGATCAACTTCTTCCTTACGTTTCTTATCTGCTTCAGCATTCGCTTCTGCATCCTTCATCATGCGGTCGATTTCTTCGTCAGTCAGGCCGCTGTTAGATTGGATGACAATGTGTTGTTCTTTTTGAGTTCCAAGGTCTTTAGCCTTAACAGACACGATACCATTCTTATCGATGTCAAAGGTTACTTCGATTTGAGGGATTCCACGAGGAGCAGCTGGGATATCTGTCAATTGGAAACGTCCAAGAGTCTTGTTATCTGCTGCCATTGGGCGTTCACCTTGAAGAACGTGGATATCAACGGCTGGTTGGTTGTCTGCCGCAGTTGAGAAGACTTGTGATTTAGATGTTGGGATTGTAGTGTTGCGGTCGATAAGTTTTGTGAAGACTCCACCCATTGTTTCGATACCAAGTGACAATGGTGTTACGTCAAGAAGGACAACGTCTTTGACATCACCAGTGATGACACCACCTTGGATAGCAGCACCCATAGCAACTACTTCATCAGGGTTTACTGATTTGTTTGGTTCTTTACCAGTTTCAGCCTTAACAGCTTCTACAACAGCTGGGATACGAGTTGAACCACCAACCAAGATTACTTCGTCGATTTCTGACAAGCTCAAGCCTGCGTCAGAAAGAGCACGGCGAACTGGTTCTTTAGTGCGCTCTACCAAGTCACGAGTCAAATCGTCGAATTTAGCACGAGTCAGAGTCATTTCCAAGTGGAGAGGTCCAGCATCACCAGCTGTGATAAACGGCAAGCTGATTTGAGTAGAAGTTACACCTGAAAGGTCTTTCTTAGCCTTTTCAGCTGCATCTTTCAAACGTTGAAGCGCCATCTTGTCATTTGACAAATCGATGCCATTTTCTTTCTTGAACTCAGCTACCATGTGGTCGATAATCTTTTGGTCAAAGTCGTCACCACCGAGTTTGTTGTCACCAGCAGTTGCCAATACATCAAAGACGCCATCACCCAACTCAAGGATTGAAACGTCGAAGGTACCACCACCCAAGTCAAAGACCAAGATCTTTTCTTCTTTATCTTGTTTGTCAAGACCGTAAGCAAGGGCTGCTGCAGTTGGTTCGTTGACGATACGTTCTACTTCAAGGCCAGCGATTTTACCAGCATCTTTAGTCGCTTGACGTTGTGCATCGTTAAAGTATGCCGGTACTGTGATAACTGCTTTGCTTACTTTTTCACCAAGGTACTCTTCTGCATAGCCTTTCAAATATTGCAGAATCATAGCTGAGATTTCTTGCGGAGTGTATTCTTTACCGTTAGCAGCTACTTTTTCAGAAGTTCCCATTTTTGATTTGATGGAAATGATTGTATCTGGATTTGTTACTGCTTGACGTTTTGCCGCATCACCAACGATGATTTCACCATTTTTGAATGACACTACAGATGGCGTTGTACGATTTCCTTCTGGATTTGCAATGATTTTGCTTTCAGTTCCTTCAAGAACTGCAACTGCTGAGTTTGTTGTACCTAAGTCAATACCGATAATTTTAGACATGTGTTTTTCTCCTTAAATTTTATATTCTATTTTCTTTTTGATACTCTTCTTAGGTGGCGCCGCCGTCAGAGCTTGACTTTATCAATCTCTTTGACTAAACTTTGAGCCTAAGGTCTCAAAGTTTGCGCGAATAGCGCCACGGCGAAGAGTATCGTCTTTGGTTCGCTTCGCTCACTATTGCAAAGCTGAACAATTTTTTATCTTTCTTCATAGTTTATTGTCGTTTCGGACAAGTTTTCTATTATGTAAGTTATGACACGAGAAGTCGAAGTTATACGCAGTAGCTGATTGGCAGTTCACTTCGCAAACGCTCGTGACCAGCCTAATCACCCTTGCGGGGGTGCGTCAACGAAATCAAAGATTTCTGACTTACCTCCTAGTTATAAACAACCACCATAGCCGGTCTAAGGATACGGTCATGAAGTTTGTAGCCTTTTTGGAAGACCTGCGCGATAGTGTCAGCTGTGTGCTCATCGTCAGCTGGAACTGTTTGAATGGCCATGTGATAGTTATGATCAAAAGCTCCGTCGGCTGGAATTTCTTCGATCCCCTCTTCTTTGAGAGCATGAATCAAGCTTTCCTGTACCATTTCCAGTCCTTTTTTGACATCATCTGTCAGACCTTCAACGGCAAGCGCACGCTCCAGATTATCTATCGAAGGCAAAATAGCTTTTGCCAAGTCCTGGCTGCGGTATCTTTGCAGCTGCTGGCGTTCTTCATTTGCTCGGCGCTGGATGTTCTGCATTTCTGCATGAGCACGGAGATATTTGTTTTCAAAATCTTCTGCCCGCTCATTCGCTAGTTCTAATTCTGATTTTTCAGAGCTTGCTGATTCAGCTTGCTCAGCTGTTTCTACAGCCTCCTCTTTTACTTCTACATCTTCTGGATGTTCTTCTTGTTTATGTTTTGCCACAAGGCACCTCCTTTTTAGGAATATTTATACTATATTTAGTGGACTTCATAGTGATTACTGCTCAGATAGCGATAGAAGTCGGTCAGTTTCATGGTCAGCACGCGGTTGACGACATTCATCTGACTGACCAGTCGTTGGTAGTCAAGATTGACCGGACCGACAACTGCCAGCACCCCAAATCCTCGATAAGGAATCAGGAATTTGCTGGAAATCAGTGTTAAATCAGCCAAACAGTTTTCTCTACTGTCTGCCACGCGCACGCTTTGCATCTGATCTTCAGCCAAACTATCGCGAATTTCAAAGGCTACTTTCTGCGGGTCATCAAAAAACCGATAAGCCGTCAGATCTGAGAATTCCAAGAGCTGAACCTTGCCAGACAGAATCACATTTTCCTTGAAAATATCACCAAAGATATGCTCAAAGAGCTGGATGACATTGTCCGTCGTAGTGAAATAGCGCTGGATAATCTGCGGAATTTCCGTCCGAATCTTGTAATGGATGTCCAGCACTGTCTGTCCCAAGAACCGTTCCCTTACTAGGCCTTTAAGCCTATCCAGGTCTTCTTTTAAGAAGTTGCGCGGAATCATAAACTGACTAGTGATGGTATTGGACTCATCCAGGGTGAAGACTGCCAGAGCCGTGTGCTGACTGAGCACAACAATATCAAAAGCTGTCAAACGCTGCCGACTGGGTTCTACATCCAGTGCAACAACCGTGCATCCACTGAGCTTGGTTAAAAGGTCCGCTGCCTGTTGAAGAATGTCCTCCAAGTTGAAAAACTCATGGTCAAAGGCTTTGATAACCTCATAAAGTTCATTCTCAGCGAGACGATCAAAGGACAGAGAATGCTTGACAAAGTACTGAAAACCAGCCACGCTCGGCTTACGGCCGCTGGACGTATGCGCCTTTTCCAGAAGTCCCTGCTTTTCCAAAGCCGCCATATCGTTTCGGATAGTGGCACTACTGGAATTGATGGAATCCTGCAGGGCTTTGGAGCCGACCGGCTCGTGAGTCTTGGTAAAGATATCAATAATCAAATTCAAAATCTCATTTTGACGCTCCGTGACCACGGCATCACCTCCAATCAAGATTCTGCTGTCGATTAGCACTCAGCCACTTCGAGTGCTAACTCATGATTCTATTATACACTCTTCTACTCCAAAGTCAAGACAAAAACTCAAAAAATTAGCACTCTTTTTACAAGAGTGCTAAAAATCAGTCTAGCGACCTAGATTAGTCGTCCAAAATTTGCAAACGGCGCATCAAATAGAAAGAAATTCCTGCAAAAAGGAGCAACCAAACTAGCAGAGCCAAAAATTCTCCGCTCCATAAATGGAAATGAGACCAATCTTTCATATAGCTAGTAAATAGGCCCATAAAGCTATAACGCAGCACCTTAAATAAATCCTCGCTCATATTTGAAAACATAGGAATAAATGCCGCCAAGAGCATGGCTGGGACACTAAGAGATTGTGCCATGACCTGATTTTTACAAAACAGACCAACCATTAAAAAGAAGAAAATTAAGACCAGCATGGTCAATAAGAGAACCAAACTATAGCTGAACAGATGATTAGAAAGCTTAGCTCCTACCAAAATTGGGGTAATGACGATATAAAAAATCCCAATAATTGCTGGCCAGATTAAAGCGGAGAGAATGTATTGACCCGCTGTCACACCAGCCAAGCGCAAACTTTGCAAATTATGTTTTTCTCTTTCCTCAGCTAGAATGATGATAATGGGTGTTCCAACTGACATGGCTAGAGAGAAAGGCAGAGAGATCGTAAGCAACATAATAGCTAGTTTATCCACTCCAATTTCCTTACCTGCTCCATTCAGAGAAAAAATAAATTTATAGAGAAAAATGAGTAAAATCGGCATAAAAACCTGTAATAGAATACTTTTATTAGCTAGCGTCACTTGACCTCTCAGCCAAATCATACCTTTTAATTTATTAGACATTTAAGGTACCTCCTGTCAACGTGATGAAAACATCTTCCAAAGTTGGTTCGCAGGAATGAATACTGATAACATTGGACAAATCCAAACCACCTTGCAGTTCATCAAAGGTAACTGTCTTCGTCGTCAAATCTACATATTCTAAACGAACCTTCTTATCCGTATTGTACTTTTGGATTATCTCATGCGGACTGCCTACCTCAACTAATTTCCCTTTACTGAGCAAGGCCAAGCGATCACACAAGAGGGTAGCTTCCTGCATATCATGAGTCGTCAGAAAAATAGTTGTCCCCTGCGCTTTTAGTTCCAGCAACAATTCGTGAATGGTGCGAGAAGTTGACGGATCCAAACCACTGGTTGGCTCATCCAAAAAAAGCAGTTTAGGTCGATTAATCAAGGCACGCACCAGTAACATGCGCTGCTTCATACCCGTAGATAGTTTTTCAGCCACCTTGTTGCGACTATCATAAAGCCCCACTTTTCGGAGAAGTTCATCGACTTCTGTCATATTAACACCAAAGAGCATAGCATAGGCCTTGAGATTTTTATAAAGTGACATCTTTTCATAAAAGCCACTGCCATCGCTGACAATACCAATCTGCTCCAGGACTTCTACCTTAAAATCCTCAACCAGAGCAGACAACACATGAGCTGTTCCAGCATCTGCAGACAACTGACCAGTCAAGATATTGATAGTCGTCGTTTTACCAGATCCAGACGGTCCTAGGAAGCCAAAAATTTCTCCCTCTTGGATGGAAAAATCGATTCCTGCCAAGGCTTCTTGTTCCTTGAATTTCTTTTTCAAGCCTTGCACTTCAATAATGGTCTTTTTCATTGTTTTCCTCGCTTTCACAACAGTATTTAACAAAACTGCAATCAATCTTTCAGTTCCTGCCTCATTTTCCAAAAACGCAAGGCAATATGGACCAGTTGACAGAACAGAATGAGCAATATAAGACAGTCTATTGCTAAGATTGATTTGAATAACAGACTTGCTTTCAAACTTTTCTGGGAAATATCTAGAATGAGATAAGTCGTGACACACAAAACCATGATGGCTGGCAAAAATCGCCATACAAGCAAACGCTTGACCATTTCTAGCTTAGACCATGCGTCATTATAGATTTCAAGATCGCTGTCTGCATCAAGCTGAGAAACTGGCTTGCGGAAATAAGAGAACTGATTAAAGTTTGTAATATGCTCCCAGCCACAATCCTCAAACAGTTGATAATAGGATTCTTGCTCCGCCTTCTTTATGGGGCGAAAATCCAATTGATAGGCCACTTCCTGAGGCGGACAGGCTTCAAATGTATAACGAACTGCAACAAGAAAGGGAGAATAACTTACTTTCTTCAATTTCCAGCCTTGACTGTGCATTTTTTTAAAATAAGCTGCTTCTCTGTCATAGTCTGCAATGGTAAAGATTTTATAGACAATTTTCTTTTCCATCAAACTTCCTCCTTACTATTGCGGTAAAGGCGCTCAATCCGCTGGATTTCCAAGCCCAAAATTTTCTGTCCAAGTTCTGTAATCTGGTAGAGCTTTCTCTTTTCTTCCTCACGAACAAAGGCAATCAGACCATCTTTTTCCATCTTTGCCAAGGTCCCGTACATGGTCCCCGGGCTGATAGATAGCTGTCCTTCTGTCAGCTCCTTGACTTTTTGAGTAATACTGTAGCCATGCCTTTCTTTCTGAAGACAGAAGAGGATATAAAAACCTGTCTCTGTCATTGGCACATAGACTCTCCTAAGCTTTTCTGTCAATCCACTCATCTTCTCATCTCACTTTCACCTCGATATATCGAACCTTGATATAAAAAATTATATCGCAGTCCGATATAGTTGTCAAGGATTTATAAATATTTTTTTACAAAAAGTAATTCATTTTTATCTATCAATACTTGCAGCTGATTTGATCAGAAGCTAAAAGGATTAGAGACCTGCATCCTGATAAATCAGCATAAAAAAAGCCAGGAAATCCTGACTTACTTGTTTATTTTCCTGCTGCCTTGAGCAGGGCGATATATTCTTCCAGAACCAGATTGTGCTTCTGCATATACTGGGCATTCTCCACACCGACATAGCGGTAATGCCAATTCTCAAAGTCAACTCCGGTAATATCACTCTTGCCATCCGGATAGCGAAGGACAAAACCATACTGGGGAGCTAGCTCCGCAATCTTGGCTGCCAATTCATCTTCCTGACCTTCTGGGACACTCATATCAATAGCCAAGCCCGTTTGATGCTCGCTGGCTCCTGGAAGTTGCACCTGCTTCAGCACAATGCTGACTGCTTCTTCATTTGACAAGCCTTTGGCGACTTCCCCAGCAACTTTTTCGTTATAGAGTTCCTCCTGCTCAGCTCGGCTGCGATAGCCAGAGATTAAAGTTTCTTCAGGAGCTATCGCTTGGGCTGCTGCTAGGAATTGCCGAGTATTTTCAGCAATGCGGCTGTCGACCTGGACCTCTCCAATCTGAGTCAGATCAGGTGTTTTTTCTTCTTGCTGGTTGTCACGATTGACCAAAATCAAATTCCAGTCAGTAGAAGAAACCTTGGGCAAATCAGACTGCGAACTCTCTGAGCTAGAAGAGCCCTTCGTAGCAGAACTGCTAGACGAACCCGAAAATTGAATTTTTGCAAGCAGATCTTGTAACAAGGACGGACGGAAATAAATCGCCGTTCCTCCAGCTGCCAGACACAAGACGATTAACAACAAAAGCGTCAACCCAATCTTCTTAGACTTCGATTTTCTCTTTTCTTTGCGATGTTTAGCGCGCTTCAACTTCTTCCTCCATTACTTTGGCACCGGCCTCTCGATAAGACATGTCTCCGACGCAAGCTACTGTGAATTTACCGTCTTCATAGTCTACAATCGTCACACTGCCATTGTCCAAACCATGAGGCTGAGTTCGATTGATTAGATAAACAAAGGTTCCGATAGTCATGCCGTGGCTGACTACAAGAGCATTGCCGCCGCCAGCAGCTTCCAGCTCCTCAGCTATGGCTGAAAAACCTTCCCAGATTCGGCCGCTGAGCTTTTCCCAGTTTTCCGCCCAGCCAGCTGTATCGACTTCTACAAGACCTTCTGCTAGCTCAGCATAGCTGAGCTGATGGACATGCTCAATATTGAAAACCCGAGGCATCACACCCATAAAGAGTTCCCCATCATAACCGCCATCAAAACTGCCAAAACACCATTCACGAATCCGCTTGTCAAAGGTATAAGGAATCTGACCTGTCAGGCCAAGTTCCTCTAGAATAATGCCCATGGTCTGAATAGTCCGGCCGCTGTCGCTGGAACGGGCCAATTTGAAATCAAGCCCAACTTCTCTCAAGCCAATGCCCAACTCATGAATGCCACGTTCCCCGACTTCAGTCAAAGGGGTATCAGACCAGCCTTGAGCCCGGCCGATAGTATTAAACATGGTCTTGCCATGACGAACCAAGTATAATCTTGTTTTTGCCATTTCATTTCCTCCGTTGTTCTTTTCATATTATACCATTTTATGAAGAAATTGGCGCCATCTGGCTTTCAAAGCAAAAAGCAGGAGTCTAAAAACTCCTGCTCATTCTTGATTTTCTCGGTCCAATATAGCTGCACCAACCTGACGATAAGACAAATCACCCAAGGTTTGGATAGTAAAGTGACCATCTTCATATTCCAGCACTGTGACACTGCCATTATCAACATTAGGATTTTTCGTGATATTCTCATCAACCAGATAAGCCAAGGTACCAATGGTCATGCTATGGCTGACGACCAGAGCATTGCCGCCGCCAGAGGACTCCACCTCTCTAGCAATGGCTTCAAAGCCTTCTAAAATCCGACCGCTAAGCTTGTCCCAAGGTTCAGCCCAGCCAGCTGAATCCACTTCTACCAGGCCATTCGCCAAATCCGGCCAACTGAGTTCCTTGTAATTATCCGTCTTAAGAACTCGTGGGATAACGCCATGAAAGAGCTCACCCCCATAGGCACCATCAAAACTTCCGAAACACCACTCCCGGATACGCTTGTCATAGCGATAGGGAATCTGGCCAGTCAGACCCAGCTCCTCTAGGATAATCCCCATGGTCTGAATGGTCCTGCCGCTATCACTGGAAAAAGCCTTGATAAAAGGCAAGCCAGACTCTCGCAATCCGATACCCAGCTCACGAATACCGCGCTCGCCTTCGGCAGTCAGCGGCGTATCAGACCAGCCCTGTGCCCGGCCGATAGTATTGAACATGGTCTTGCCATGACGGATAACATAGAGTCTTGTTTTTGACATAGTTTACCTCTTTTATTTTTTCTTTGTTTATTATAGTATAGGCCTTCGTATTCTTTAGATAAAGAAGAGGGAGAACTCGGTTTCCCACTATGATAGACAGCTGCTCACTGTGAAGTCAGCATTTAATCAACTATAGAGACTTAATATGAACTTTGACGGCACTGACACATCCAAGAACAATGTACAGATAATGGAGCCAATAATTAAGACCAAACTGTCCGGATAAAGCGGCTTTATTAATAGCGATAATGGCTTGCAAAATATTTCCTTCCCCTCGGTAAAAAGAATTGGCATAACCGATTTGAACAGCTAAAAAGCTCATCGTTAAAGTAAAAAAGAAACTTGCCACAATTCCTAAAACAGAAATTCCTTTGACAAACTTTTCATAGCAAGCAATGCTAAATAGCAGTGTAAAACCTGATATGAAGCCCATAGCCAAGGATGCACCTGTCAGGAAGAAGACGAGGCATGCACCAAGCAAGCTAGTCAAGAAAGCTCCGAAAATCCCCAGGAAATAATGTATTTTCTGCGGACTTTGATGAGGAAGGGGGCGCTTTGTCACCTTATCCTGTGAGATGGAAATCATCCGCTCATAGCTTGATGGCGTGAGAAAGAGCCAATCTCCTTTGAACTGATACAGGTCTACATCTCCGGTTTCACCAGTTTTCTCACAGGCGCTAACCAGCCCTTGCTCCTCAAAGTAGCGGGTGCAGTCCTCGATAGCCTCCTCCAAAATATCCGGCAGCA
Source organism: uncultured Streptococcus sp. (assembly GCF_963456385.1). Classification (GTDB taxonomy): domain Bacteria; phylum Bacillota; class Bacilli; order Lactobacillales; family Streptococcaceae; genus Streptococcus. Next base: position 31,780 of record NZ_CAUOLF010000025.1, read on the forward strand.
GATCTCGATCCTGATCAGCCAAAATCTGACAGGCTAGGCTATAGCCAGCTCTCTCAAAATCAATCAAGACCTCAGAATCGTTGATCAAAGTTTCCAAGGTATCTCGACCGATATAGCCCTGCTCACATCTGACTGAAAAGAAAATCGCAAATTCATCGCCATCTGTTATGGTCTCTAGATAAAAAGCATAGTCCCTTCTACGGCCATATATAATGCCGCTCTCTTTATCAACATCCAAACCTAAATCAAGGGCTAGCTCAGCTAGCTCTCTTTTATTCATAACCTAAATAATCTCCTTATAATCCCCTATCTTTCAAGTATCCAGCTAGATTCAATCCCGCAAACTCCTATTCGGAAACTGAATAGCTGTCCTTTACGATGCTTTCATAAAAGCTTTTTCAAATCTAGCTTTTTAATTTTTAAAGCTGTGAATGGGCGCTGGAATCTGACCGCCCCGCGCGATAAAGGCGGCTGACGAAGCCTGATTGACCTTCATGACCGGAGCTGTTCCCAAGAGCCCGCCAAATTCAATCATATCTCCTTCCTTGCCCTTTGGAATAATCCGCACAGCTGTCGTCTTCTGATTGATAACGCCAATCGCTGCCTCATCCGCAATCATGGCCGCGATGGTTTCAGCCGTTGTCACCTCTGGAATGGCAATCATATCCAAACCTACCGAGCAGATAGCTGTCATAGCTTCTAGCTTTTCTAGATTGAGCGAGCCATTCTGTACTGCCGCAATCATGCCCTCATCTTCTGACACAGGAATGAAAGCACCAGACAGTCCGCCAACCTGATTGCAAGCCATGACACCGCCTTTTTTAACTTGGTCATTGAGCAGGGCAAGTGCCGCTGTCGTGCCATGAGTGCCAACTGTTTCCAAGCCCATTTCTTCCAAGACACGGGCAACTGAGTCTCCGACTGCCGGTGTTGGAGCCAGACTCAAGTCAACAATCCCGAACTTGACGCCCAGACGCTCGCTGGCCATCTGACCGACCAACTGGCCGATACGGGTGATTTTGAAGGCCGTTTTCTTGACCGTTTCTGCGACCACGTCAAAGCTCTCACCACGTACCTTTTCCAAGGCTCGCTTGACAACACCTGGCCCAGAAACACCAACGTTGATGACCACATCTGCTTCACCAACACCATGGAAGGCGCCTGCCATGAAAGGATTGTCCTCTACCGCATTGGCAAAGACGACTAGCTTGGCCGCCCCCATGTCAGAAAGCTGGGCCGTTTCCTTGATAATCCGCCCCATATCCGCAACTGCCGTCATATTGATACCGGTCTTAGTCGAGCCGATATTGACAGAGGAGCAGACCTTATCCGTCTCAGCCAAAGCACGTGGAATAGAATTAATAAGAATTTCATCGCCTTTTTGATAGCCCTTTTGGACCAAAGCTGAGAAGCCACCGATAAAGTCAACACCGATCTCTTTAGCCGCCTTATCTAAAGCCTTGGCTAAGGGTAGATAATCCGTCGCATCTGTCGCTGCCCCAATCAGAGAAATCGGAGTCACTGATACCCGCTTATTGACGATGGGAATCCCGAGCTCTGCAGCAATTTCGTCCCCAACTGCCACCAGGTTTTTCGCTTTGGTCGTGATTTTTTGGTAAATCTTCTCCGCCGCCCGATTAATATCTGTGTCGATGCAGTCCAAGAGTGAAATGCCCATGGTGATGGTCCGAATATCAAAATTCTGCTCCTCAATCATGGCAATGGTTTCTGTTACTTGTCTAATATCCATCCTTCACTCCTTAGATATTGTACATGGCATCAAAAATGGCTGCGCTTTGAATGTTGATTTTGACGTTGAGCTCTTGGCCGAAAGCTTCAAACTCATTGCGAAGGGCCGTAAAATCTTGCTTTTCATCGCTTGACACCAAGGCCATCATGGTAAAATATTCCTCCAAAACGGTTTGGGAAATATCATCAATATTCAACCCCAGCTCCGCAATCTTAGTGGAAACTCCGGCTACAATCCCTGTTTTATCTTTTCCGACAACGGTAATAATTGCTTTCATGCTTGGCTCCAATCATTTTTAGTTTGTCTCATTGTAGCATAAATTCAAGGATTTTGTATACTATTTCAGAAAATAAAGGCAGAAGGTTCGGATATTGCAAATAGTGCTTGGAACAAGGAAGATGCCTCTATGCTAAGCAGCTTACTGAATTACCAGGCTTCCCTTTGCTTTAGGGTTCTTGTTTTAAGACAAACACTTAAAAATCACACCTCCCAATGATGCAAGGTGTGATTTCAGTAATAAGCTCTGCTATTTTTCAACATAGGTATGAAGCGGATAGGTCGGATAGGCCAAGTCACTCGCTATCCCCGAAGGGAGCTATAGATACATTTATTATCCTTACAAAGTAAAATCTATCTTGAAAAACCTCCAAAACGGAAAGCTTTTGTTTGTTTTAAATTTGTTCTGGATAGGATGCTGCCAGCTCGTTCTTTAGATATTCTGCCAGATGCTGATGAGCAAAAATTTCTGCTTTTTCTTCTGCTGTCGGATTATAGTTGGTATTGGTGTTCACATCATAGACATAAATCTGACCGCTCTCCGACTCTACCCACTCAATAGCTGCCACATCAATACCAGCCTGAGCTAGAAATGTCTCGTAAGCCTGTCTTTGACTAGCAGGTAGCGGATCTGTGATTTGAAACTTATCTGAGTTCTCTAGCTGAGCAGGCCTTTGCCCAATCTGACACCCATCTGCCGGACAAAGCTGAAAGCCTTCTGATGAATCGATGGACACTGTATAAAGAAACTTCCGGTTAATGAACTCCGAACGACGAATCCGACCATCCGCAGGCTTGATATAGGCCTGAAGCAGGGTAATCCCATCCACAGAAGGTTCAAAAGCAGGACTGTCTACATAGGATTTCAACTCCGCCTCACTATTGAAGAGCTGCACTCCCAAACCTTTCCCAGCCCGATTATGCTTGGTAATCAGAGGATAAATATTAAGCTTTCTAGCTGCCTCCAGAATATTCTCCTGTCCCAAAACACCTACCGTCTCTGGATAAGCAATTCCAACCTCAGAAAGCTTCAAATACTGTTTAATTTTGCTGATTTCTAGATTAATAGCTCCGCTGCCATTGATGACCTTGCGACCGTGAGCTTCCAGCCAAGCTAGAACCTGCTCTGAAAATTCTGGTGCATAGCGGTGTCCCCGAGTATGAGAAGAAGCGGACATCCGATTGTAGAAAATTCCTGTTGGAGGCGGACTCTGCAGATCTAGGATCCCACTTGACAAATCCCAAAGTTCATAGGGCACATCTTTTTCCTCCAGCCACTTGACCAAGTGCTGCGTCCACTCCAAATTTTCATGAATAACGTATACTTTTGCTTGACTCATAAGTCTTCTCTCCTTTAGGAATACCGAACAGCCAGCTTGCTGCTTTTCGATTCTTCTACTACATTGCCTTCCGTCTTTTCAATAACACTGACGGCCAAAACCTGGCCTAGAACATTGAGAGCAGTTCGACCAGCATTGACAAAGAAATCAACCGCAAAAATCAAGGCAACGCCTTCCACTGGTAGGCCTAGTTGAGGCGCAGCTGCCAGCAAGACAACAATCGCTCCAGAAGGCACCGTTGCAGCTGTTTTACCAATCAATGTCAAAAGCAAAACAGTAAAGAAAAGTCCTGATACAGAAAAAGCAATCCCATAAGCATGGGCGATAAAGATGGTGGCTACTGAGAAATAGACAGCAGCCCCTTCAAGATTAAAAGTGTAACCCAAAGGCACAACCAAATCTATGACATGCTCATCATATCCCTGCTTCTTTAAATCTTTTAACAGCGGCGGCAGGACAACGCTGGAACTGCCAGAGACAAAAGCCAAAGTCAGAAGACTCCAAATCCGTTGCAAGCTTGTCAGATAAGGAATTCTGAAAGCAAAAGCAATCAAAGGAAAAATCACTAAAGCCAGAACCGCATAAGCCAGATAAGTTCCTGCTACAAATTGCCCCAAACCGACCAACTTGTCAACTCCTGTCGTAGCCACATCCTTAGCAATAAAGCCAAAAATACCAATCGGGGACAGCTTCACAATCACACCGACAATTTTATAAATAGCCTCAATCCAAATCTGTAGCAGCTCAACAGCTTTCTGAGTCTTTTCTTCCTTGAGACTTCCAAGCCCAAATCCTAAAAATATAGCAAAAACAATAATAGGAAGCAGAGCTCCTTCTGAAAGCGACTTGACAATATTGGAGGGAATGAAGCTAAGCAAAAAATCATCCAGCTGAATACTTTTGGTAATCCCGTCAATGCTGGCTCCCGCCTGACCGATATTGACTCCCTGACCAAAGCCCAGATAATAAGATGCAAAGACAAAAATAAAAGTAATCGCCGTCGTGACCCCAAAGAAATAGAGCAGACTCTTTGACAAAAGCTTCCCGAAAGATTTCTTGCCGATCACACCAGCTACTGCTACGACCACAACCGGAAAGACCAGTGGAATAATCACCATATTAATCAAACTGATAAAAGCTTGACCCAGAAATTGATAAAAAGCCGAAAACTGCGGCCAGATAAGAGCAACAAGAACACCCAAAATCAAAGCAATCAACATCTGCAAGCCCAGAGTAACCTTTGACCATAAAGAAACGATTTTCATTCCAAACTCCTTTAGTCTATTTTGATAGCTATTTTACTATGATTGCCCCTATCTGGCTAATATATATTTTCTATGAAAGCAATAGAAGAATTTTATAGGTGAGTTGAATAGCGTAAAAAAGCCATCCAAGAAATAACTCTTGAATGTCTATTAGTTTTATCCCTATAGAATGATTCCTCTAACGAAGCATATATTATTAAAACTTTTCAAATTCCAATTAGTCAATCGGTTCACCTCCGATACTTATGTAATTACCTATAATCATTTCTTCAAGATTTACACTTTCATCATCATCATTAATCGGTATATCCACTCCCCACCCCGATTCTTCAATATTATTGATACGCCCAAAAACATTAATATAATACTCGGGATTTGTAAGACCGCCATCACTCCATTGCGTCTCTTCCCAATCAATCTGAACTGATTCGACTTTTGGACTTTGAGCTTTTACCAAATCTATAATTCTTGCTCATGATTTTTTAGATAAGCGAGCTGTTTTTGCTTGATGGCTTCTTTATCATCTTTGATAGCCTTTTTTGAAGAAGCAACTTTCTTATCTTGTTTATTACTTTCTTTTTGAGTCATGGCACATCCTCCCAGACTTACGAGCGCCACTATTGATGCAATTGTTGCGATTATGCTTTTCGTTCGTTTTTTCATAACGTCTCCTTAAATTTTTTGATACCACACTAATTTTCTAAAACAGCTGGTAACATCCATACTAATTTTTCAGTCACTCAAAACTCAATATTACACATCTAGTGTACTATATAAATTTTTAAAAATCTATAAATTACTAAATCTTAGCAAGCTATTTACTTAGACTTATTTTACAAATCATAGCCACCCATCTAGGGACCACATACGCAAGGCAGGTGGTTTATTTTTCTTGTACCTTGGAGAGCGAAAGAGGCTGAAAACCACATAACTACTTCTCTATCTTCAAGATCTTTACAGCCTCTTCATTACAACTAATAGATCTCTGCTAACATTACTTCAATTTCTATCAAAGAAGTTGTTCTAAAAGCTTTAAAACAAAGAGATAAACAAAATCATTAAATTGACTCTTTTAATTTCTTATATGATATAATTATTTTAAAAATCATATTAGTGAGAAATACTATGTCAAAGAAAAAAGGCACGAGAAAGAGAAAATCATCTACTGCAAAATACATCTTCGTAAGCGGAGCTTTAATTTTAGCCTCTACAGTTCTTCTGCCTAGAGTATTGAAAAAAACTAGAAATTATGTATATAAAAAACAAGTAACACTAACTAATCATCTAAAAACTAGTTTTGATGGGAAGGACACGTTAGTTAAAAAATCTGACTATAACAAAGGTAGAAGATAATGCAAATTAATACAGATAATATTGCGCAGCAATGTCTCAACGCGATTAATGATAAAATTAATAATTTAAAAAGATTAAACATCATCGTCATTGGCAAATCAGGTGTTGGCAAAAGTACACTAATTAATAGTTTGTTTAGAGGGAATTTTGCTGATACTGGACTAGGCCGACCAGTAACTCAGGAAATTCGCAAAATTGAAAAAAACGGATATCCTTTGGCAATCTACGATACACCCGGCTTTGAATTGTCATATACCCAACAGGAGAGTGTCAAAGATGAAGTCATTAAACTAATTAACAACGGTTACTCTTCTAATGACATCAATGAGGTCATTCACTGTATTTGGTATTGTATTAATGTCGGTTCAAACCGTACTTTTGATAGTTCGGAAGTGGAATGGCTCAGAGAGTTTTCTGAGAAGAATAAACAGTCTAAGGTCCCAATCATCGTTGTCCTTACTCAATCTGTACCTAAAAAGAAAGCACTAGAAATGAAAGCTCATGTTGAGCAGGAAAACTTAGATGTTTGTAAAGTTGTGCCTATTCTAGCTCAGGACATGGATTTTGACGAGGAATATGTCGCTAAAGCTTTTGGATTAGATACTTTGATTGATGTAATGTCTGAGATCTTGCCAACTGAACTGCAGGATACATTGCAAAATATCCAAAAAGTATCTCTGGAATCTAAAAAAAAACATGCTAGGGCAGTCATTGCGACTGCAGTAGCAGCAAGTTTTGGTGAAGGTTTCGCACCAGTTCCATTTGCAGATGCCTTCATGCTTGTGCCGACTCAGATAAGCATGATTACTGGCATTACTGTAATTTTTGGGCTTGATATCAATAAAACCTTTCTAACCGCCTTTGTATCCTCAACTTTAGGATCTGGGGGAGCAACTTTCCTTGGAAAAACAATTGTCTCTAATATACTCAAATTTATTCCCGGAGTAGGAACAGCAGTTGGCGGAACGATTTCTGGAACTACTGCTGGATTAATTACAACTGCTTTAGGCGAGGCTTACCTATTTTTAATGGAACAAATATTTAAAGGAGAAATAAGCAAAGAAGCTCTAGGTACTGCTGCCGGACAAAAACAAATGACAAAACTTTTTAGAGAACAATTGTCTAAAAAAAGATAATACCCCAAGATTTTGAATCTTGGGGTATTATTCTAATCATGTTTTAGATGAAATTCCATTAGAAACCTCAAAATGAATTAGGGAAATTTTGCTAGAAATTCTTGATTTTTACAAGAAAAAGATATCCAAAAGAGTCCTCTTGAATGTCTGTAAAGTTTGATATAATCGTATTGATTAACGTTTTGAGAACTGACTAGCTTTACGAGCTTTCTTAAGACCTGGTTTGGAAAGTATGGATTTCAGTTGGACTAAAAACAGCGTAATATCAAGGATTTTCAGAACGATATCTACTTTTTAATTTCATAAAATATGAATCAATAAATTATAAATAGGGGAATAGTTTAGGTCTGTAAGCATTAAAATAATACACCTAACTTTGG
>NZ_CAUOLF010000026.1:0-37475 GCF_963456385.1 uncultured Streptococcus sp.
AAATGGCAGTCGGCAAGTTTGCAGAAGGTGCCAAGAACGAATGGTATTACTTTGATCAGACTGGTAAAGCAGTGACAGGTTTGCAGCAGATTGGCCAACAAACCCTTTACTTCGACCAAAATGGCAAGCAAGTCAAAGGTAAGATTGTCTATGTCAATGGTGCTAACCGTTACTTTGATGCCAATTCCGGAGAAATGGCGCGCAATAAATGGATTCAGCTAGAAGATGGAAGTTGGATGTACTTTGACCGCAATGGTAGAGGCAGACGCTTCGGCTGGAACTAATAGCAATAGAATAGCTAAATGAAATTTAATCTTTAGCTTTCTAATACACAAAAACGATAACTTCTTATTTGGAAGTTATCGTTTTTTGCTGTCTTCTAGGAAAACAAATGTAGAAACAAGATTGATCTATCACATTTCTTTAACATCTTTTTTCTTTTCGATAGATAGGAGCAGAGCAATCACACCGATAATGCTGAAGATGAGCCAGCTAGCGTTCATATTCCAGAGGGCTAGGCTGCTGAAGACCATAGTACCAAAGGGAACAGAGAAAGAAAAGAGCAGACTCAGAAAGCTGGAAGTCTGAGCGAGAACATCAGAAGGCAATTTGCTCAGTAAGAGGGTGTTGATTTTGGGATTGATCTTGCCGGAGATATAAGCTAGTAAAAATCCAAAAGCAATGCCGATGAAAACAGGCAGATGTAAGAAATTGCTGATAGCAAGCAGAATCATTGTGAGAGCAGCCCAGAGGGTTAGTTGATTTAGAGAGAGGTGGCTAAAGTAATCGTTGGGAGTCAGACTGGCTGCAATCATGGCTAGGACAAGAGTGGTCTGAAGAACCAAGAGAGACTGACTAAAGGACAGCTGGAAGATGGGATTGTCCAGCAAGTAGAGATTATAAAGAGCTATAAGAGAACCTGCCATAGCGTTGACGATCAGGATTTGAGCCAGCAGTTTGAGAAAATTGTTAGAACCTTCCTGCTCAAAGATGAGCTTGGACGATGTGTACATTTTCTTCAATTCTTCTTTCAGAGGAGCTTTTCTTTCAGAAATTGCCACTGGGTCATGGGTCAATCTGCGACGGACTAGGTAGAGGATGGTGGAGGATAGGAGAAAGGTCAAGGCGTTAACCAAAGCAACTAGGAAAAAGTCTTGCTGGCTGACGGTTAAGAGCCAAACTCCCAAAGCTTGTCCGGCCAGGCTGCAGAGAAAGCTGATAAGCTGGGTAAAAGAGAAGGCTTCCGTAAGGTCTTTCTCTGGAACATTCTTTTTCAAAATCGGCATTTGCAGGCCGCTGCGGTAATCGCTGATGATATCTGAAAGAATATTCATCAAGCAGACGGCTGAAAAGGCTAGATATGAGCTAGAGCGAGTCATGAAGGCGACAAGGACAAAGAGCAGGGCTTGAAGATAACCAAAATGAATCAACCAGCGAGCCTTATGGACGGTCTTGTCAGCTTTGATGCCGGCAAAGATAGTAAAGAAAGTCGGAACCAGGACGATAAAATTAGCCACAGCAATAGCAAACTTGGGATTGGGCATGCTGGAAGCAAATACCACAAAAACAATATTGAAAATAGAAGCTCCCAAGGTGTTGAAGATTCGGGAAAGGCTGAGTGAGGCATAGACTCTATTTTTAAAAAATAATTTCATCGTAGACTCCTTTTCTAAACTGCAAGAATGAATGAAAGCTGATTGGGTACATCTGTAATCTGGCTTTTGTTTTTCTCTTTCTGATGACCATTATAGACCGTTTAAAGCCAAAAACAAGGGCTTTTCGGCAACCGGTTAGGTCTCATAAGTAAGTTGTAAAATTCTGAAAGTGACTTGCGCTAGCTCTTTATGCTTTTAGTATAAAATAGAGAATCCAATCTGCAGGAAACGTTGCATATATTCAACGATTTTCGGGTAGAAACTTTTAAATCAGAAAGGTGGAGCTCGAGTAGGAATAAAAAACCACTTTCCAACTCAAAATTGCTGAGCTTAAAAGCGGAAATTTGCATTATTTGCTATATTTTTGAAAAGCAGTATCAAGGGCTTATTGATAGTAGTCAGCGCTATGCTGACAGTTCAAGATTCGGAAAATGTCGACTGCTTGCTTCATTTGAGTAAGCCCCTCTTCTGTTTGCCCTTTCAAAAAGGCTAGCTCTCCCTGAGCAAAGAGATAGACAATTCGGAAGTAAGTCTCATTTTCTTCGTAAAAGTGTCGCTCAATGATTTGTTGGAAATAGTCTGCCTGGGTGACGTTTTCCTGACTGATGGCCAGAAGATAACCATTAAGAAAAGTAGTGTGCAGGGTGTTGCGATTGTTGGCAAACAAAGCTGCGAAATCCTTTCTTGAGAGGATTTCTTTGGTGTATTGGGAAAACAAATCTAGAGATAAAACCGGAGTGCAGACAGAGAAGAGATTGAGCTCGTAGCGACCCCAAATATCAACTGAAAAGAGGTAATCATGCAGGAAATCAAGCTCGCCTGGGCAGGCCTTTTCAGACTCCTTGAGGGCACAGAGATAGGCCTTTACAATTAGGCGCTCAACCCAATCGCTAGCGCGCTTGCTTTTTTGAGTGATTTTTTCTTTTTCTAGATAAAGTTCTTCTAAGAGCTTGAGCTGATTAGTTTGCAGCAGGTCTTGAATGTGGTTTAAGAGTTCCTTGTGAGAATGATGATTCTGAATGCCGGCTGCAAGGGTAAATTCTTCCGTTTCCGTGTGGATAGCGCTGAGCGCGCTAAAAAGTTTCTGAGCTGACAGTTCGCTCTGCCCATTTTCAAAGCGAGAGAGCATGGACTTTGAAAATTCTCCTCCAGTCGCTTCGGATAAAGAGATGTGCCTTGCCTCTCGAAAAAATCTAAAAACCTGTCCTAGATGTTCCATTGTCTTCCCTCCTTGCATTTTATTATAACAAAATAATTTTCAATAACATCGAAGCGCCCAAACATGATATAATATAAAGAAAAAACAAAGAGGAACTTATGTTGCATATTCAAGAAATTCGGAAGAATCCAGATGGACTATCCTTTGAGAAAAAGCTGGACTTGGCAGAGGAGTTAAAAGAACGCAATCCTGAGATTTTAGATGTTCAGGATATTGTAGCCAAAGGCAAGGTTCAATATGAAGACGGCCTCTATTTTCTGGATTATGACTTGTCTTATACCATCACTCTGACATCCAGTCGCAGTATGGAGCCGGTGGGACTCAAGGAGTCTTATCTAGTCAACGAAATTTTCATGGAAGAAGGACAGGCCACATCGCAGGATATAATTGATCAGGACTTGGTGTTGCCGATTGAAAATGGCGAGATTAATATAGCTGAGAGTGTAGCTGATAATATCCTGATGAATATTCCACTGAAAATCCTAACAGCTGAGGAAGAAGCCGGCCAAGGCTTTCTATCGGGTCAGGACTGGCAGGTTATGACGGAGGAGGAATTTGCCGCTGCTCAGGAAGCTCAAAAAGAGAAGAACAATCCTTTCGCCGGTTTGCAAGGACTTTTTGATGAATAATTCTTGTAAAAATTTTGAAAATAATTTGAGAATTTGAAATAATTTGTTATACTAAGTATAAAAAGAAAATAGACAATGAAAATTGTCTTATAGAAGGAGATTTAATGGATACATTTTTCTTTCCAACCTGGTTGATTCCAGTAATTATTGGTTTGGTTGTCCTTGTCGTACTTTTAGTGAAAGGCTATGTTAACGCACGCCCTAACGAAGTAGTTGTAATTACAGGTCTTCGTAAACAGCGTCACCTTCGCGGTAAAGCTGGATTTATGATTCCTTTTGTAGAGCAGCGCTCTTATTTGGATATTGAGCAGTTCTCAACAGATGTTCGCACTTCTGAAGCGGTACCGACTCTGGATTTTATCAATGTTCGTGCTGATGCAGCTGTTAAGCTGAAAATTGGAACGACCGATGAAATGATTGCTCGTGCAGCAGAAAACTTCCTTAATTGGAATACAACTGATATTTCTAACTCTGTTCAAGATGTCTTGGAAGGAAATCTTCGGGAAGTAATTGGTCAGATGGAATTACGTAAGATGGTCAATGACCGTCAGGAATTTGCCTCAAAAGTTCAGGACAACGTAGCTCCGGATCTGGCTAAGATGGGATTAGAAGTCATTGCCTTTACCGTTCAGTCTTTCTCTGATGAAGGTGGTGTGATTGATAATCTCGGTATCGAAAATGTCGAAACCATCAAAAAAGATGCCTTAATTGCGAAGGCTAAAGCTGAACGTGAGCGCAAGGAAGTAGAAGCTGAGCAAGACAAATTGGCTAACGATAAGCGCGTAGCTGCTGACTTAGAAATCGCTCAAAAGCAAAATGAGTTGAAATTGAAGCAAGCAGCCCTCAAGCAGGAAGCGGATATAGCTCAAGCTAAGGCTGATGCAGCTAAAGGGATTGAGGCGGAAGTGCAGCGTCGCGAGCAAGAACGTGTGGCTGCCGAAGCTAATATCATGAAGCAAGAGAAAGAAGCTGAAGTCAAGGAACGTGAAGTTAAGGTTCGGGAGCAAGAACTGGATGCTAACATCCGCAAACAGGCTGAAGCGGAGAAATACTCTCGTCAACAAGCAGCAGAAGCACAATTGATTGAGCGTCAACGTCAAGCCGAGGCAGAACTCTTTGAAACACAAAAAGAAGCCGAAGCTCGCAAGGCTCAAGCCGAGGCTGAAAAGTTTGCGCAACTGCAAGAAGCCGAAGCTATTGAAGCTAAAGGACGTGCTGAAGCGGAAGCGATTCGTCTTAAGCTAGAAGCCGAAGCTCAAGGTTTGGATAAAAAAGCAGAAGCCATGAAGAAGATGCAAGAAGCAGCCATTACTGAGATGATTGTAGACAAACTGCCAGAAATTGCCCGTGCTGTAGCAGAGCCGCTTACTAAAGTGGACAAAATCACTATGTATGGTGAAGGCAATGCTTCTAAGATGGTTGGTGATATCATGCAGAGTATTGACCAAGTGTCGCAAGGTGCAGGCTTCGATATTCGTCAACTCCTAGCAGGAGCTCTTGGTGTTAATATGACTGTTAACAAGCTAAAACAAGATGAGCAGCCGGTTATTGAAGCTGCAAATCTTGACACCGATAAAAAATAAAAGAAAAGATAATTCGCTTTGACTTTCACCCCAAAAGTTAGACAGAAAATCTAACGATTGGGGTGTTTTTAGTATGAAATTAGTTTATACAAATGAACTGAATAGATAACCTAAAAAGAATGGCGCTTCTTGGCTTTAAATATAGCTGGCTCAAATCTTTAATGTTATTTACCTGACTTAAAGCAATAAATAATTGAGAAGATTCTAGTAGATGGCCAGTTCCCTACAATAAGCTCCCAAACTAAGTTTGGGAGCTTATTGATTTATATCTTCTGTTTGGCCTTGATAGTGGTAGATACAGAGTCGTTTTGCTTGGTCTGGACGACTGACGGTAAAATGGAAGTAATGGTCTTTCTTGTCCAAACTTTTGGTCTTGGAAAGTTTGAAATGAGTGACCTGGCGGCTGGCCATGTGGAGTAGGATGTCATCTTCCATGACCATCAGAGGCTGGGGAAGATTGGAAAATTGATAAAAATCCTCTTGAAATTGATAGTAATTCTGGGAAAAATAGTCAAATTGAAGTTCCTCATGTACATTTTGAGTGGTCATCTGCGCCTCCTGAAGCTTGTATCGAAAGAATCTGATGGATAGCAAGGCCTTTGTAATGGTCACCTTCCTGCAGGAGGACTTGCTTGCAGTCCAGATGAAAGACGGTAGCAGTAATGTCGGTCAGCTTTCCCTGATTAAGAAAGGTGATTCTGATGGGAACTTGATGACTGTAGGCTTGGTTGAGTAACTGGAATTTCTCCTGTCTGTCAAGCTGGGCCAGGCGACTGATATCTAGTTCTTTTTTGGCCAAAGCAGTGCTATGCTCAGAGAGGAAAAAGCCAGCCCATTTAGCCATGCCCCGATCCTGAAAGTCACGAGCAGACTGATAGGGGAGATAAGAGCGGTCAGTCATGATAAGCCCTCCAAACCTCCAGCAGAATGGCCACCGGTTAGCTTGCTTCTAGCAATAGCACGGGAGGAGTCCAGCAAGGCATTTCCCTTAAGCAGAGAGGCAAAGCCGAAGCAATCTCTGATGCGGTCAATCGTCTGTTGGAGCTCCTCTTCTTTTTGAATTTGCAGAGGATCGTCAAAGAGAGAAATCAGACCATATCCTTGATCGACAAAGTCACTGTAAAAAACGCCAATCTGTCGGATAGCCCCGCCCTGATATTTGGAACGAAAGAGCTGAACGACGATTTGAGCCAATCGATCGCTGTTGTTAGTGGGCTCAATTTTTTTCTGTGTATGAATGGAAGGCAGGAGCTCCTGCTTGGAATAACGGGCATGGATGGAGACACGCTGGCATTTCTTACCAGAGCGTCTGAGACGAATGGCGACCTGCTCAGCCATTTCTCGGAAAACGAGTTCAATCTCTGCCTGTTGTCTGTAATCTCGGGGGAGAATTTGCGAGTTGCCCAGACCATGTGACTTAACCTGATAAGGCTTGTGAACATTACTTTCATCAATGCCGTGAGCGTGAAACCAAAGCTGCAGACCCATAACCCCCATTTCTTTTTTGAGAATATCGGGGTTAAAGTGAGCTAAATCATAAATGGAGTGGATGCCTAGCTTCTTAAGACGGGTAGCCGTTCGGTGGCCGATACCCCAAAAATCAGTCATGTTTGGAATAGTCCAGACCTTACTTGGCACATCCTCGTAGGACCAGTTGACCCGCATTTTTTTTGTATGTTTGGCTTCAATGTCCAAGGCTAGCTTGGCGAGAAGGGGATTGGCGTTACTCAGACCGATAGAGGCATAAATCCCGGTCTTCTTCCATATAGCCTGCTGAATGCGGGCAGCCAGCAGGTCCAGTTTGGTCCTGCGGTCCAGCGTCTGATTAGGAATGAAGTAGTTGATAGAGCTTGTCAAATCTAGGAAGCCCTCATCGATTGAGTAGGGGAAAATGTCATCGGGAGCTGCAAAATCCTGGAAAATCTTTTGGATTTCCATGTTTTTCTGGATGTAGTAGTTCATCCGAGGTGGGACCAGTAAGGTCTTTTGAGCAGCGTCTTCGATAAAGCGTATATAATCTGCTGTAATAGGCAGTCCCTGCTTGCGGGCAGCAGCATAGTTGAACTTACGGGTGTGGACATCAAAAGGAAGATTATAGCTTCGGCTGACATTCTGGCTGCCGAAATTCTTTTTAAAGAGAGGGGTGGCAGCTAGTATCAGTCCAGCGGAATTTTCAATTCGGCTCATGACACAGAGCGAGGTTTTTAAAGGGTCAAGGCCGAGGGAAATGCATTCGCAAGAGGCATAAAAACTTTTCATATCCACAAAAGCAATATCTGAACGGGGCTCGCGTGAATAATCAAATAGGACCATAGCTTATACCTCAATCGGCAGAAAATGTCCGACTACGATACCAACAATGCTAGGTTGGTCTTCGTAGGGAGCAAAGAGATCCTCGTAGTCAGGATTGATAGACTTTAGGCGTAGGCCTTCAGCTTCGCGGTAGACTTTTTTGATATAGGTCTTGCCATTCCACATGAGAGCATAGACTGCCCCATCGTAGTCGAATCCTGTCTGTTTCATAAGGGCAACAGAGCCATTGGGATACTTGGGCTCCATCGAATCCCCAGAGACCCAGGATGCAAAGTCATGCTGGATATCTTGATCAAAGTAGACAGTTTCGTAGTCTGTTTCATTGTCATAATAACTGTGACCGCGACCTGCAGCCAGCTCAACGGACAGAACCTTATAGGCTGTAAGAGAGCTAACCTTGCGCTGTCTCTCTAGGAGCTGACTAGCGAGCTGATCTACTTCCTTTTTATGCGGTGGGGTTAGTAAAGGGTAGGTGTAGAGCGCACTGGTCTCATCCACAAAGTAGTTCTCTTGGACCTTGAGACAGGTGGCTAACCTCCTGAGATTTTTTGCGTGGGGCTCTGCCAGACCATTTTCCCAAGCAGAGTAAGTTTTTCTGGAAATTCCAAGCTCTTGGTAAATGGAAGACTGAGTCAGATTAAGCTCCAGCCGGCGTTTTTTTAATTTTTCATGCGAAAACATATCACACCTCCTATGTAACGTTTTAAAAGTTACATATAGTATAACAGATGAAATCTAGAAAAGCAAGTTCTTTATTGAGTATTGTTATTTTGATCAAGAGTGTGGTAAACTGTAGGGAGGAATATAACCTGGAGGTAGAGAGATGTTTCCTATGATAGCAAAAACGACCATGACAGAAGAAGCCTACCGCCGTTTCGCTTGGACCAATTTTTGGTATAAAAAGAATGGAATCTTCTCACTGATTCTCCCTGAGATAGTGGTGCTGATATGCGCTGCAATCTGTTTTTTTATCGGGGAACCTTTGCCAGGCGTAGCTTTTCTTGTTACTGTGGCTGTCCTTCCTTTTCTTTACTATCTGTCCATGAATCGACATATTAAAAAGTTTTATAGAGGCAACCCCCTCTGGCATGATATAGAGCAGGAGTTTAGCTTCTATGAGACAGACTTTCGTGTCGTTAATCGGAATAACAATGCCAGATTTGACTATCAAGATATTGTGGCGATTATAGACAAGCCAGAAACTTTTTATATCATGGTTGGCCGGTCAATGGGGCTGATCTTGGATAAGGCAGACTGTCAGCCTGAATTAATTGATTTTTTACTAAAACTAAAAGAAAACAGAAGTCTCTAATTTGGGGCACTTCTGTTTTTTGTCTGTCAAGTTTTCAAAAAATTGGCCTCTTGTGCGATGTGTGTTATAATGTTTTTTATGAGAGTTGTTGCAGGTAAATACGGGGGTAGGCCCCTCAAGACTTTGGACGGCAAGACGACTAGGCCTACGACCGATAAGGTCAAGGGGGCAATTTTTAATATGATTGGTCCCTATTTTGACGGCGGTCGGGTGCTGGATCTTTATGCTGGGAGCGGGAGTTTGGCCATTGAAGCTATTTCGCGAGGTATGGAGGCAGCTGTCTTAGTCGAGAAGGATCGTAGAGCTCAGGCTATTATTTCAGAGAACATTCAGATGACCAAGGAGCCGGAACGTTTTGACTTGCTCAAGATGGAGTCTGGCCGAGCCTTGGAAATGTTGACAGGGTCTTTTGACTTGGTTCTCTTGGACCCGCCTTATGCCAAGGAGCAGATTGTGGAGGACCTTGAGAAGCTAGAGGAGCGCCAGCTCTTGGGTCAAGATGTCCTGGTAGTCTGTGAGACAGACAAGGAAGTGGAATTGCCGGAAGAAATTGCAGGGCTAGGCATTTGGAAGCAGAAGATATATGGAATTTCAAAGGTAACGGTGTATGTCAGATAAGATAGGATTATTCACAGGGTCTTTTGACCCGATGACCAAGGGCCATGTGGACCTGATTGAGCGGGCCAGTAAGCTCTTTGACAAGCTCTATGTAGGGATTTTCTATAATCGGGAAAAGTCTGGCTTTTTTACAATTGAGACCAGAGAACGCATGGTCAAAGAAGCTCTGCAGCATTTGGATAATGTCGAGGTAATCACTTCTCAGAATGAGCTAGCAGTGACAGTGGCCAGAAGACTGGGAGCTAAGGCCTTTGTGCGCGGTCTCCGTAACAGTCAAGACCTAGACTATGAAGCCAATATGAACTTTTTCAATCAGGAATTGGCAGGAGAGCTGGAGACGATTTTCTTACTCAGCAAGCCGGACTATCAGCATATCAGTTCATCACGTATTCGTGAGCTGATTGCTTTTCAGCAGGATATTGCGGCCTATGTGCCCCAAAGTGTAATCAAAGAATTAGAAAGAATCAACGATGAAAAGAATTAAGAAGTTTATATTGCCGACGGTCATTGGCGTCACTATTGCCTTTTTTATAGCAGCTCTTTACGTTCGTCTGCCTTATTACATAGAAGTTCCTGGTGGTGCCGAGGATGTTCGTCAGGTCTTGATAGTTGATAATAAGGCCGACAAGGAAGCAGGTTCTTATAACTTTGTGACGGTCGGAGTAGAGCAGGCAACTTTTGCTCATCTGGTCTATGCTTGGCTGACTCCTTTTACAGATATTTATTCCGCCAAGGATATGACGGGTGGCTCCACGGACGATGAGTTTAATCGGATCAACCAATTTTATATGGAAACATCGCAAAATATGGCCAAATATCAGGGATTGACGACAGCTGGTAAAGAGATTAAAATGGACTATCTGGGGGTTTATGTCTTGCAGGTGGCAGATAACTCAACCTTCAAGGGAGTTCTTAATATTGCTGATACGGTAACTGGTGTCAATGATAAGACCTTTGAAAGCTCTGAGGAGCTGGTCAAGTATGTCAACTCGCAGAAGCTTGGAGATAAGGTCAAGGTGACTTTCCAAGAAGATGGTCAGGAGAAATCGGCAACCGGAAAGATTATCAAGCTGGAGAACGGTAAGAACGGGATTGGCATTAGTCTGATAGACCGGACAGAAGTCAGCAGTAATATTCCGATTACATTTTCAACTGAGGGTATTGGAGGTCCTAGTGCTGGTCTCATGTTCAGCCTAGCCATTTATACCCAGTTGGCCGATCCGACTCTTCGTGACGGCCGCGATATTGCAGGGACCGGCAGCATCAGTCGGGAAGGTGAAGTTGGCGAAATCGGCGGAATCGATAAGAAAGTCGTTTCAGCGGCCCAAAGCGGAGCGGATATCTTCTTTGCACCGAACAATGAACTCACAGAGGAAGAGAAGAAGCTTTCTCCTAATGGGAAAAACAACTACCAAACGGCTCTAGAGACAGCCAAGAAGATTAAAACAGATATGAAAATTGTCCCAGTTAAAACGCTGCAGGATGCCATTGACTATCTGAAAAAGAATAAGTAAGATCTTAGCTTTTGCTAAGATTTTTCTTGTGAGACAGACAAGATCAGCTGGTCTTCTCTGCTTTAAATCGTCTGACTTTTTTCAGAAAGATATTTTTGATGAAAAGTCCGCGAAATACTGGCTGATTTATGATAAAATAAAGTGTTGTAGATAAACTATCCAAGAACGTTAAAGGAAGAGTATGCGTAAAGATATTTCACCTGAATTGTATAATTATAATAAATTCCCAGGACCAGAGTTTAAACAGATTGATAGCAAGATTGTTGCAGAAAAATTCGAGTTTGAATTGATTGAGAACTATAAGGAAGGCTTTGACTTGACTGCCTTTCATCAGCGCTTTTCAGAAATTCTCACCAAGTTTGACTATATTGTCGGTGACTGGGGCAACGAGCAGCTGCGCCTGCGCGGTTTTTACAAGGATGAGCGGGCTAATGAAAGCGATGAGAAGATTAGCCGCTTAGAAGACTATTTGCTGGAGTACTGCAGCTACGGCTGTGCTTATTTTGTCTTGGAAAATCCAAATCCCCAGCGCGCTTCCTTTGATAAGAAATCGCATGGCAAGAAAGAGACAGAAGGTCGGTCAAAACGTTCTCGCAACAGCCGTTCTGGGAGCAACCGTAATCGCAGAAGCGAGCGAGACCGAGACAGCCGTTCTAAAAGAGACAATAAGCGCTCTCGCAACAATTCCCAGCAAGATAGGCAGAAAAAGCAAAAAGACAGCAATCGCCATTTTGTAATTCGTCAGAATAAAGGAGAAAAATGAAACCATCTATTTATAGCTTAACGCGTCAGGAAATGATTGAATGGGCGGAAGCTCAGGGAGAAAAGAAATTCCGTGCTGCCCAGATTTGGGAGTGGCTCTACCGCAAGCGGGTCCAGTCTTTTGAAGAGATGACCAATCTGTCCAAGGACTTGATTGCCAAGCTAAATGATCAGTTTGTCGTCAATCCGCTTAAACAGCGCATTGTCCAAGAGTCGGCTGACGGTACGGTCAAGTACCTCTTTGAGCTACCAGATGGTATGCTGATTGAGACGGTACTCATGCGCCAGCACTATGGACTTTCTGTCTGTGTGACCACCCAGGTTGGCTGTAATATCGGCTGTACCTTCTGTGCCTCTGGCTTGATTAAAAAGCAACGCGATCTCAATAACGGTGAGATTGTGGCTCAGATTATGCTGGTTCAGAAGTATTTTGACGAGCGTGGTCAGGATGAGCGGGTCAGCCATATCGTGGTTATGGGAATTGGCGAGCCATTTGATAACTATGACAATGTGCTCAAGTTTGTTCGGACGGTCAATGATGATAAAGGTTTGGCTATCGGTGCCCGCCATGTCACGGTTTCGACATCAGGGCTGGCTCATAAGATTCGTGACTTTGCCAATGAAGGTGTGCAGGTCAATCTAGCTGTATCTCTCCATGCCCCGAATAATGTTCTGCGGACCAGCATCATGCGGATTAACCGGTCCTTCCCTATCGAAAAGCTTTTTGCAGCTATCGAATACTATATTGAGACGACCAACCGTCGAGTGACCTTTGAGTATATCATGCTCAATGAAGTCAATGACGGGGTAGAGCAGGCCAAGGAACTGGCTGAGCTGCTTAAGAACATTAAGAAGCTGTCTTATGTCAATCTCATTCCTTACAACCCAGTTAGCGAGCACGACCAATACAGTCGCAGTCCCAAAGAGCGCGTGATGGCCTTCTACGATACCCTCAAGAAAAATGGAGTCAACTGTGTGGTTCGTCAGGAACATGGTACAGATATTGATGCAGCCTGCGGTCAGCTGCGTTCCAATACTATGAAGCGTGATCGCGAGAAAGCATTGGTAGAAAATGTTCAGCCTTAAGAACTATCTGACTTCAGACGGTGAGCTAACAGCTAAGGGGCGGAAATTGCTGGTAGGGGGAAGCTGGCTCTATTTCTTGATGCTTTGCGTTCTGTGCTTTATTCCTCAGGTTCCAGAGCCAGGAATGGAAACGCCGGGAATCCAGTATTTTGGTCGAATAGTGGTTTTGTTAATCCCTTTTAATTCCTTTGTCAATATTGGCGAGATTACTTCCTGGCTTCAGCTAGTCAAGGTCTTTATCCAAAATCTAGCCAATATCTTTCTGCTGTCGCCCTTAATCTTTCAATTGCTTTACCTCTTTCCGAAATTGCGGAAGACCAAGAAGGTTGTATGGCTGAGCTTTGGGATGAGTCTGTCTATCGAAGTGACTCAGATTCTGCTGGACCTTCTTATCAACGCCAATCGGGTCTTTGAAATCGATGATCTCTGGACCAATACTTTGGGTGGTTATCTGGCTTGGCGGGCTTTTCAGCTTGGTCAGAAAATCTGGATAAATCGTCAAGATTACGCTTTCAAAAGAGATTAGCCAGCGAAAGGTTCGGATTTAGAAGAAAAAAATAAATTTTTTCTTGACAAGAAAAAGGGAAAGGCCTATAATAAAATAAATCATCAGAAAAGTAATAATTTTTTCTACTTTCAGGGAGCCTGTGGTTGGTGGAAACAGGTAGTGGAGGGTTATGAAGTGGGCTGATGGAAAAGATGAATTTGAAGCAATAAAAATTCGGTGAGCACACCTTACAGTGCAGCTTGTTGTTAGACAAGACAGAGATATGGAGGCGGTCTATACTTTGCTCCATAATTGAGGTGGCACCGCGATTTTACGCCCTCACACAGATTTTTTTCTGTGTGTGGGCTTTTGTTTTGTTTGAAAATAAAGAAAAGAGGCAATTAAGATGACAGAAACTAAAGGATATTTTGGACAATTCGGTGGCTCCTTTGTACCGGAGCCTATCCAGGCCTTGCTAGATGAATTGGAAGCGACTTTTGAGAAGTATAAGGATGACCCAGAATTTTTAAATGAATACCGACATTATTTGGCAGATTATTCAGGCCGGGAAACCCCGCTCTACTTTGCAGAAAGTCTGACCCAGCATCTGGGCGGAGCTAAGATTTATCTGAAGCGGGAAGATCTCAATCATCTGGGCTCTCACAAGCTCAATAATGTTTTGGGGCAGATTCTTCTAGCTAAGCGCATGGGCAAGACCCGAGTCATCGCTGAAACTGGAGCTGGTCAGCATGGTGTGGCAACTGCGGCAGCCGCAGCCAAGTTTGGTATGAAGTGCGATGTTTACATGGGTGCAGAAGATGTAGAACGCCAGCGCCTCAATGTTTTCCGCATGGAAATGATGGGAGCGACTGTTCATGCAGTGGAAACAGGAACCAAGACCCTCAAGGATGCTGTGGATGCGGCCTTTGGAGCTTGGATGAGTGATTTGGAAGCCTTCTATGTTTTGGGTTCGGCTGTCGGTCCTCACCCTTATCCGACGATTGTCCATGAGTTCCAAAAGGTGATTAGTGAAGAATCTCGCCGTCAGATTTTGGACAAGGAAGGCCGCTTGCCGGACTATATCATTGCCTGCGTAGGCGGTGGTTCCAATGCTATCGGCGCCTTCTCCCAGTATGTTGCGGATGAAGAAGTTAAGCTGGTTGGAGTTGAAGCAGCTGGGCGTGGTCTTGATACAGACCAGCATGCGGCGACCATGACCAAGGGAAGTGTCGGAGTAGTGGATGGTATGAAGACTTACGCTGTCTTTGCTGAAGATGGTCAGGTGGCGCCGGTTTACTCCATTTCAGCAGGCTTGGACTATCCTGGAGTTGGTCCTGAACATGCTTTCTTTAAAGATTCTGGTCGAGTAGAATATGTGGCAGCGACAGATGATGAAGCTGTGGATGCCTTGCTCCTCTTGACACAAAAGGAAGGGATTTTACCGGCAATCGAAAGCTCTCATGCCATTGCTGAAGCCATCAAGCGAGCTCCGAAATTGTCATCCGACCAAATCATCATTATCAATGTATCCGGTCGTGGAGACAAGGATGTGGCAGCCATTGCCGACTATTTAGAAAAACGAAAATAAAATACCCAGCAGAAGAGTAGTAACATCCCTCCTTTAAGAGAGTCTGTGGTTGCTGTAAACAGGCAGGAGAAGTTATGAATTGGGCTGTTGGAGTCAACATTTTGTCCTTTAGTTGAACTTTTATTACTTTGTTAGGTTACTTTGCTATAAACCAGTATGCTGCCTTCTACTAAAAGGGATCTAAATGACTGTAAATAAGTAAATGAGATGTGGAGCCTGAAAACTCCATAACTGAGGTGGCACCGCGATGACACGCCCTCACAGGATGAACTGTGCGGGCGTTTTTCTGTAGTTCTGGAGCAAGTTACGACAGTGGACAGGTGTTATCTGTTCTTGATAAATGCAGTCATAACTAGCAAATTGCTCCCCTTTAAACGCTTCTGATTAAATAGAAAGAAACATTATGCAAAAGATTTTACCAGCTGATATTTTATCGCCAATTCTGGCTTATATGCGGATTAAGGGCGACCACAAGGTGATTTTGGAAAGTATTCCGAGAGATAGCGAGACAGCTCGCTTTTCTATCCTAGCTTATAACCCAGTCTTTGAAGTTCGCTATGAAAATGGCCAGTTAACAAAGAACGGGCAAATAATTGAGGCAGATCCATTGGACTATCTGCATGAGTTGGCAGTAAAAAAAGATCATCATTCAGACCTGCCTTTTGGAGGCGGAGCCATCGGTTTTGTCGGTTACGATATGATTTCCCTCTATGAGGAGATTGGCCAGATTCCAGCTGATGTGATTGGAACGCCGGATATGCACTTTTTCGTTTATGAGAGTTACATGGTTTTTGACCATAAAAAAGACAAGGTCTATATCGTTGAGGAGGCGCTCTACAGTGATAGAAGCGAAGCTGATATGGCTGCTAGTCTGGAGCGTATCATGGCTGAGCTGGCGCAGCCTGCGGCAGATGAATTTTCACCACTGGAACTGTCCAGTTTGAACTTCCAGAGCCATATCGAGCAGACAGATTTTGAAAAAATGGTGGAAGAAGCGCGGAGCTTGATTCGGCAGGGCGACATGTTCCAATGTGTGCTCAGTCAGCGGTTTTCAGCAGAGTATTCTGGTAAACCACTGGATTACTATCGCAATCTGCGCGTGACCAACCCTTCCAACTATCTCTACTTTTATGACTTCGGGGATTATCAGATTATCGGAGCCAGCCCAGAAAGTCTGGTCTCTGTCAAGCAGGGTCAGGTCACAACCAATCCTATCGCTGGAACCAGACCGCGCGGGCAGGATGAAAGAGAAGATAAAGCCTTGGCGAAGGAGTTGCTGGCTGACGAGAAGGAAGTGGCTGAGCACCGCATGTTAGTTGATTTGGGGCGTAATGATATCGGTAAGATTGCCCAGAATAACAGCGTGGAAGTCAGTAAGTACATGGAGGTAGAGTATTTCCGCTATGTCATGCATCTGACCAGTGTAGTCCGTGGTCAGCTTTTGCCCCAACTGACAGCCGTGGATGCGCTCAAGTCCACCCTGCCGGCCGGCACCGTTTCGGGTGCGCCTAAGATTCGAGCTATGAAACGCATTTATGAGCTAGAGCAGGAAAAACGTGGTGTTTATGCGGGTGCTATCGGCTATCTATCTGCGACCGGAGATATGGATGTTGCCATCGCTATACGCACTATGATTTTGAAAAATGGCAGAGCTTACGTTCAAGCTGGAGCGGGTATTGTTTATGACTCGATCCCTACTAATGAATACCAAGAAACCATCAACAAGGCCAAATCAATGACCAAGATAGGAGAGATGCAATGATTTTATTGATTGATAATTATGATTCTTTTACTTACAATCTAGCCCAGTATATCGGCAATTTTACAAAAGTTAAGGTCTTGCGAAATGATGATGCAGGCCTTTATCAAGCGGCAGAAGAAGCTGATGCCTTGGTTCTGTCTCCGGGTCCAGGCTGGCCAGCAGATGCAGGACGGATGGAAGAACTTATCCGTGATTTTGCTGGTAAGAAGCCGATTTTGGGGATTTGCTTGGGACATCAAGCCATTGCAGAAGTATTTGGCGGAAAGCTAGGTTTGGCTCCCAAAGTCATGCACGGCAAGCAAAGTGTTCTGCGCTTTGAGGGAAAATCTCCTATCTATCAAGGGATAGAGGATGGACAGCCGGTCATGCGCTATCATTCGATTTTGATTGAGGAGATGCCAGAGGACTTTGAAGTGACAGCTCGAGCGGTTGATGACAACTCAATCATGGCTATCCAGCACAAGAGTCTGCCTATCTATGGTTTTCAGTATCATCCAGAAAGTATCGGAACACCTGACGGCTTGTCGTCTATCAAGAATTTCATCGACTTAGTAAAGTAAAGGAGGATGTATGAAAGAGATTATTGCAAAACTAGCTGATTTTAAGGATTTAAGCAGCGCTGAGATGACAGATGTGATTGAGCGAATTGTCACCGGACGGGTGACAGAGTCTCAAATTGTAGCCTTCTTGCTGGGGCTTAAGATGAAGGGGGAGACGATTGAGGAACGAACGGCTTTGGCTCAGGTCATGCGAGGTCATGCTAAGCAGATTCCGACCACTATTCGCACTGCCATGGACAATTGCGGTACGGGCGGAGACAAGTCTTTCAGCTTCAATGTTTCGACTACAGCAGCTTTTGTACTAGCAGGTGGTGGGATTAAGATGGCTAAGCACGGCAATCGCTCCATTTCTTCTAAGTCAGGCTCAGCTGATGTATTAGAAGCTCTGGGGATTAATCTAGACTTGGACGCTGCTAGCTTGGGCAAGGTTTTTGAGCAGACAGGTATCGTCTTTCTCTTTGCAAAGAACATGCACCCAGCCATGAAATACATCATGCCAGCCCGTCTTAGTCTAGGCATTCCCACTATTATGAACCTAACTGGCCCACTCATCCATCCCATGAGTTTAGAAACTCAGCTTTTGGGGACCAGCCGGCCGGATATGCTAGAGAGTACGGCAGAGGTTTTGAAAAATATGGGCCGTAAGCGTGCAGTAGTTGTGTCGGGGCCGGCTGGTCTGGATGAGGCGGGTCTTCATGGCCGTACCCAGTATGCTCTGCTGGAAAATGGGCAAATCAGCCTGCACAGCTTTCTGCCGGCAGATATTGGCATGGAAGAAATAGCTCTTGAAGCGATTCGTGGGGGCAATGCCAAGGAAAATGCAGAAATTCTGCTTTCTGTCTTGCAAAATCAAGCCAGCCCCTATCTAGAAACGACAGTTCTGAATGCTGGATTGGGATTTCATGCTAATGGAAAATCAGACAGTATAGAAGAAGGAATAGTTCTAGCCCGCCAAGTGATTGCTAGCGGCGCAGCCTATGAAAAACTCAAGCAACTACAGGAGTATCAGAAATGAGCAAAGAATTTCTCCCGACCATTCTAAAGCAAAAAGAGCAGGAAGTGGCGGCTATGTCTTATGAAGAGCTGCAGCCCCTGCGCTCGACTTATTCCCTCTATGAGTATCTCAAAAACCACCCTCAAGAGCTGCAGCTGATTGCTGAGGTCAAAAAAGCCAGTCCAAGTCTGGGAGATATTAATCTCGGTGTGGATATTGTGGAACAGGCTCGCACCTATGAACGATGCGGTGCAGCCATGATTTCGGTCCTGACAGATGAGATTTTCTTCAAAGGACATTTGGATTACCTGAGAGAGATTTCCAGTCAAGTGACCATTCCAACCCTCAATAAGGACTTTATCATTGATGAAAAACAGATTGTTCGCGCCCGAAATGCTGGAGCGACAGTCATTCTCTTGATTGTGGCTGCCTTGCCTGAAAAGCGGCTGCAAGAACTCTATGATTTTGCGACGGGTTTAGGCTTGGAAGTTCTGGTCGAAACCCATAATCTGTCGGAGCTGGAAATTGCTCATAGAATAGGAGCTCGGATTATCGGTGTCAATAATCGCAATCTAGTTACTTTTGAAACAGATATCAATACCAGTCTCCAACTGTCTGCCCATTTCAAAGATGACAGGGTTTACGTATCAGAGTCCGCTATTTTCAGCAAGGAAGATGCTGAGCTAGTAGCTCCTTATTTCCATGCGGTTTTAGTCGGAACAGCCCTGATGCAGGCTGAGGATGTGGCAGAAAAAATCAAGGAGCTGAAAATTGACAAAGGTTAAGATTTGCGGCTTATCAACGGCCAGCGCTGTGGAAACTGCATGTCAGGCTGGTGCAGATTACATTGGCTTTGTCTTTGCTGAGAGCCGTCGGAGGGTCAGTTTGGAGCAAGCTCAGAAGCTAGCTGCCTTGGTGCCGCCTGCTGTCCGAAAGGTAGGAGTTTTCGTCTCTCCGAGCTTGGCAGAGTTGCAGGAAGCTATTTCGGTGGCAAATCTGGATTTGGTGCAGATTCATGGCGATTTTGATGAAGAGCTTCTGACTGAGATCGGCCGGCCGATTATTCGAGCTTATCAGGTCAAGGGAGCGTTAAAAGGAGTCAGCCAACAAGCGGACTACCTGCTCTTTGATGCCCCTCTTGCCGGTAGTGGTCAGACTTTTGACTGGCAAGCTTTTGATAAAGGTCAAATCCACCAGCCCTTCTTTATCGCCGGTGGTTTGAATGTAGAAAATGTCCGAGAAGCTATTCAGCACTTCGCTCCTTACGCAGTTGATGTCTCAAGCGGGGTCGAGACTGACAGCCAGAAGGACTTAGAAAAGATAAAAGAATTTATAGAAAGAGTGAAATATGGCATATAATCAACCCAATCAAGAAGGATTTTACGGTGAATTTGGCGGACGCTTTGTTCCAGAAACGCTGATGACAGCAGTTTTGGAGCTAGACAAAGCCTACCGTGAGAGTAAAAAAGACCCAGCCTTTCAGGCTGAGCTGGATGAGTTGCTGAAGCAGTATGTAGGGCGAGAAAATCCTCTCTATTTTGCTAAAAATCTGACAGCCTATGCTGGCGGTGCGAAGATTTATCTGAAGCGGGAAGATCTCAACCATACCGGGGCCCATAAAATCAATAATGCCCTAGGTCAGGTTCTATTAGCCAAGCGAATGGGCAAGAAGAAAATTATTGCCGAGACTGGTGCAGGTCAGCACGGAGTAGCCACAGCCACAGCTGCAGCTCTTTTCAATATGGACTGTACTATCTATATGGGCGAAGAGGATGTCAAGCGCCAAGCCCTCAATGTCTTTCGAATGGAACTTCTTGGAGCCAAGGTGGAGTCTGTGACCGATGGCTCTCGAGTCCTCAAAGATGCGGTCAATGCAGCTTTACGAGCTTGGGTGGCTCAGGTTGATGATACTCACTATATTATGGGCTCAGCCTTGGGACCACATCCTTTCCCAGAGATTGTCCGCGACTATCAGAGTGTGATTGGGCGTGAGGCCAAGCGTCAGTTTGCTGAGCAAAATGCAGGTGCCCTGCCAGATGCTTTAGTCGCCTGCGTTGGCGGTGGTTCCAATGCTATTGGGCTCTTTTATCCTTTTGTAGATGATAGTACAGTGGCTATGTATGGAACAGAAGCAGCTGGGCGGGGCGTAGATACAGATGAACACGCTGCGACCTTAACCAAGGGCCGGCCGGGTGTTTTGCACGGTGCCTTGATGGATGTCTTGCAGGATGAGCAAGGACAGATTCTGGAAGCTTTCTCTATCTCTGCTGGGCTAGACTATCCGGGCATCGGTCCTGAACATTCTCATTTTAATGCTATCCAGCGCGCCACTTATGTCCCGGTCACAGATGAAGAAGCCTTGGAAGCTTTCCAACTCCTCTCTCGTATTGAAGGGATTATTCCTGCTCTAGAGTCTAGTCACGCTATTGCTTACGCAGTTAAGCTGGCTAAGGAGTTGGGACCGGATAAATCAATGATTGTCTGCCTATCCGGCCGTGGTGATAAGGATGTCGTTCAGGTAAAGGAACGCTTGGAAAGTGAAACGGCTCAAAAAGGAGGTGCCCATGACTAAAACACTCACTCAGCATTTAGAAACCATCAAAAGAGAAGGCAAGGGAATTTTTCTTCCTTATATTATGGCTGGTGATCACGAGAAAGGTTTGGCAGGTTTGCCAGAAACTATCGCATTTTTGGAAAACTTGGGTGTGTCAGCCATTGAAATCGGTCTGCCTTTTTCAGACCCTGTTGCAGACGGGCCAGTTATTGAAGAAGCCGGTCTGAGAAGTCTTGGCCACCATACTTCGGCCAAGTCTTTAGTTGCAAGCTTGCAGAATTTGGACACTCAGCTGCCTCTCATTATCATGACCTACTTCAATCCTATTTTCCAATACGGTCTCAAAGATTTTGTCAAGGATTTAGCTATGACAACGGTTAAAGGATTGATTATTCCGGATCTGCCCTACGAGCACAGGAATTTTATTCTGCCCCTGCTGGAAGATTCAGATATCGCTCTAGTTCCTTTAGTGAGCCTGACGACTGGTCTAGAACGTCAGCAGGAGCTGATCAAGGAAGCTGAAGGTTTTATCTACGCTGTAGCCATCAACGGTGTGACAGGTAAGAGCGGAAGCTACCGCAATGATTTGGACCAGCATTTGAGCAAGCTCCATGATATTGCTGAGATTCCAGTATTGACGGGCTTTGGTGTTTCGACTTTAGAAGATGTTGAGCGTTTCAATCAAGTCTCAGACGGAGTCATTGTCGGATCCAAGATTGTCAAAGCTCTTCATGAAAAGGACGCCAGTATAGCAGCCTTTATCCAAGAAGCAGCAGCTTATAAGAAATAATCACCACCACACCAAACAAAAGACAGGGGACAAAAGCTAGCCTGTCTTTTTTCTTTTTAAAGCAGAAACAGGCGAGGCCAGAGAAGCTAGCGATTTGGATAAGAATGAGAGTCTCCGTCAGGCTGAAAATGGCTGAGCAAGACGCCAGAAAGAGAAAGTCACCAGCTCCAATACGAAGATTATAAAAGAAGGCTAGAAGTCCTAGGGATAAAAAGAAGAGCGTGAGAAGGTTGAGGCCTGCTGTTACCATCAGTAATAGCTGAAAAATCAGCCAGACCATCAGGGGATATTGCTGCTCTCTTTGATCGTAGATGGCTAGGGTCAAACCCATGGTGAGTAGTAGGAGTTGGCTGATGGAAATCGTGCCAAGTGAGGTTGCCAGAAAAAGACCGCCCAAGATACATTCAAAAAATAAATAGCGTAAGGGAATCTTGTCTCCACAGAAGCGGCAACGAAGACGGTTCATGACTTGAGAAAAAATAGGAATCAAATCACGCGGTGCCAATCTTTTCCCGCAGGCATTGCAATGGCTAGCGGGAGTGATGATAGACTGCTCTGGGAAGCGGTCGATGACCAAGCCTAGGAAGGAGGCAAAGACAGTGCCAAGGAGAAAAAAGTATAGATGAATCATACTTATTTATTCGTAATTTTAAACAGAAAAATTCTGAAATTTTGCAACTTTTCTAATAAAGTCTTTTTTTGAATCTTTTGTCTTGACTTTCTTATTTAGAAGCATTATAATTAAACCATAATCTAAAAAGATTAGAATCATTATAAATAAAAACGAGGTAAATACAATGACACAAGTAAAAAATGGTGCAGCAATTGACGTAGCAACTTTCAGCAATCAAAAGGCTTTGCCAAAGACTAAGGCTATTCTTAATCAAGTAGTGGCAGACCTTTATACAGCTCATATTGCTCTTCACCAAGTTCACTGGTATATGCGTGGCGCAGGTTTCATGGTTTGGCATCCAAAAATGGATGAATATATGGAAACTTTGGATGCAACCTTGGATGAAGTTAGCGAGCGCTTGATTACACTGGGAGGCAAGCCTTATTCTACGTTGACAGAATTTATCCAACATAGCAAGATTGAAGAAAAAGCTGGTGAATTCAGCAAGGATGTAGAAGAAAGTCTGGCGCGTGTGATTGAGATTTTCCGTTATCTGACAGGTCTTTACCAAGAAGCTTTGGATGTAACAGACGAAGAAGGGGACGATGTAACCAATGATATCTTTGTCGGTGCCAAGGCAGACCTTGAAAAGACTATCTGGATGCTGACAGCTGAAATTGGTCAAGCACCAGGTTTATAAAAAGTTATCCATGCCAAGCAGAAAGGAAACAGGCTTTCCTTTCTGCTTTTTTCATCTTGAAAAGCGCTGGAAAATCTGATAAAATATAGCTCATGAAAACCCTGTATGATGTTCAGCAGTTTCTTAAAAGTTTCGGAATCATTATCTATATGGGCAAACGCCTTTACGATATTGAAATGATGAAAATCGAGCTGAAGAGAATTTACGACGCCGGTCTAATGGATAAGCTAGCTTATTTTGAGGCGGAGGCTGTCTTGCGCCGAGAACATCGCTTAGAGTTAGAATATTTAGAAAAGAAAAAGGAGACTTGAGATGACAATTTGGATTTTGTGGGCGGTACTTTTGGGAATACTTGGCTGGATGGGCTTTAATTATCTGCGCCTTCGTCAGGCAGCAAAAATCGTGGATAACGGGGAATTTGAAGACTTGATTCGCCAAGGTCAGTTGGTTGATCTGCGGGATCCATCTGATTTTCACCGTAAGCATATCTTAGGTGCTCGCAATATTCCATCTCAGCAGCTCAAGGATAGTGTCGGTGCACTTCGCAAGGACAAGGCTGTTCTCCTCTATGAAAATAGTCGCGGTCAGCGCGTGACCAATGCGGCTCTGTATCTGAAAAAACAAGGATTTAAAGAAATCTATATTCTTTCTTATGGGTTGGATTCTTGGAATGGCAAGGTGAAAGCTAGCTGATAAAACATTCATGAACGGATATAGGAATTAAGAAAAAAGCTTTATTTTTTAAAGCTTTTTTGTTTTACCAACTTTTCTCTAAATATTCTTTAATAATCTCTAATTCTTCTTGATTGAGCGGACGATATTCTCCTGTCGTTAATTCAGGATCCAGTTTGAAGTTTCCAAACTGAATCCGCTTGAGATAAACGACCTTGACACCAACTGCCAGAAACATCTTTTTAATCTGGTGGAATTTCCCCTCAGAAATCTTGACGGTAGCACGGCTCAGACTGGAGCTGGTAGAGAGGATAGAAAGCTGGGCTGGCTGACAGACGGTGCCGTCTAAAAAGCGAATGCCTTCCTGAAAGGAAGATTTGTCCTTAGGAGTTAAAGGCCCATTGACTTCTACATAGTAAGTTTTTTCGACATGATATTGAGGGTGCAGCAGCTGAAATCCCAAAGGACCATTGTCGGTAATCAGAAGAAGCCCCTCGGTATCTCTATCCAGCCGTCCGATAGAGTAAAGATTTTCTTTCTCTACCTCCTTGTCCAGCAAATCCAGAACAGTCAATTTTTCAGCGTCGCGATTGGCAGTGACTGCACCTGCGGGTTTATTCAGCATGTAGTAACGGTGGGCAGGACCGCTGACCTGTTTTCCTTGAAAAGTAATCTGCTGCAGGCCGGTATCAACGTTTTGGCTGAGTTTGCAGGCGGGCTTACCATCCACTAAAATCTGTTTTTGTAAAAGGCTTTGTTTCATCTTTTTTCGGCTGATATGATTGGTAGCCAGCAGTTGGTCGAGGCGCATCTGTTTTCCTTGTTTTTTTCTAAATCATATCATAAATTTTCAGGATGGGAAATGCAAATCCTCATGGAGCTCCCATATTTTTTAATGAAAACATTTACACTTATCAAAGCCGTGTTTTTTGCCTGCGTCTGTGGTATAATTGTTCAGTTAGAAATAAAATTTAAAAATTCAGAGGAAATCATGACAAAATTAAGAGAAGATATTCGCAATATCGCCATTATCGCTCACGTTGACCACGGGAAAACAACCTTGGTTGATGAGTTGCTGAAGCAATCTCATACACTAGATGAGCGTAAAGAGCTGCAAGAGCGGGCAATGGACTCAAACGATATTGAAAAGGAGCGCGGTATTACCATCTTGGCTAAAAATACAGCCGTGGCTTACGAAGGTACTCGTATCAATATCATGGATACACCAGGGCACGCGGACTTCGGTGGTGAAGTAGAGCGGATTATGAAGATGGTGGACGGGGTTGTTCTGGTTGTGGACGCCTACGAAGGAACTATGCCTCAGACCCGCTTTGTATTGAAAAAAGCCTTGGAGCAAGACCTTGTTCCTATCGTAGTGGTGAATAAAATCGACAAGCCGTCTGCTCGTCCAGCAGAAGTAGTGGATGAAGTTTTAGAACTCTTTATTGAGCTTGGAGCGGATGATGACCAGCTGGACTTCCCAGTGGTTTATGCTTCCGCTATCAATGGAACCTCATCTATGTCTGACGATCCAGCTGATCAAGAGCACACCATGGCACCGATTTTTGATACCATCATTGACCATATCCCAGCACCAGTCGATAATTCTGACGAACCTTTCCAATTCCAAGTGTCACTCTTGGACTACAATGACTTCGTTGGCCGTATCGGTATCGGCCGTGTCTTCCGTGGTACTGTTAAGGTTGGTGACCAAGTAACCCTGTCTAAATTAGACGGCACTACCAAGAACTTCCGTGTTACAAAACTATTTGGCTTCTTTGGCTTGGAGCGTCGTGAAATCAACGAAGCAAAAGCGGGTGACCTGATTGCCGTTTCAGGTATGGAAGATATCTTTGTTGGTGAGACGATTACACCGACAGATGCTGTTGAAGCTTTGCCAATTCTGCATATTGATGAGCCGACTCTGCAGATGACCTTCTTGGTTAACAACTCACCTTTTGCTGGCCGCGAAGGGAAATGGGTAACTTCTCGTAAGGTTGAAGAACGCCTGCAGGCTGAACTGCAAACAGATGTATCTCTACGTGTTGAACCAACTGATTCACCAGACAAGTGGATCGTTTCAGGTCGTGGTGAACTGCACTTGTCAATCCTGATTGAAACAATGCGTCGTGAAGGTTATGAGCTGCAAGTATCTCGTCCAGAAGTTATCGTGAAAGAAATCGATGGTGTCAAATGTGAGCCATTTGAGCGCGTCCAAATCGATACACCTGAAGAATATCAAGGCTCGGTCATCCAAAGTCTTTCTGAACGCAAGGGTGAAATGCTGGATATGGTAGCTACTGGTAATGGTCAAACTCGTTTGGTTTTCCTAGTTCCAGCCCGTGGTTTGATTGGTTACTCAACTGAGTTCTTATCCATGACTCGTGGTTACGGTATCATGAACCATACATTTGATCAATACCTACCACTTATTCCAGGTGAAATCGGTGGACGTCACCGTGGTGCCTTGGTATCTATCGATGCTGGTAAGGCAACGACCTACTCTATCATGTCTATCGAAGAGCGCGGAACTATCTTTGTCAACCCAGGTACTGAGGTTTACGAAGGAATGATCATCGGTGAAAACTCTCGTGAAAATGACTTGACTGTTAATATCACCAAAGCTAAACAGATGACTAACGTTCGTTCTGCAACCAAGGACCAGACAGCAGTTATCAAGACACCTCGTATCTTGACCTTGGAGGAATCTTTGGAATTCTTGAACGACGATGAGTACATGGAAGTAACACCAGAATCTATTCGTCTACGTAAGCAAATTTTGAACAAACAAGAACGCGAAAAAGC
This sequence comes from uncultured Streptococcus sp., assembly GCF_963456385.1. Lineage (GTDB taxonomy): Bacteria > Bacillota > Bacilli > Lactobacillales > Streptococcaceae > Streptococcus. The sequence goes on from NZ_CAUOLF010000026.1 coordinate 26,217, forward strand.
CAATAAAAAGAAAAAATCAGCTGCAGCTGAATAAGCAAAAGGGAAAGGAGCAGCAAGATGGTTTATCTTATCATTGGGATTTTAATCCTCTTTTTCTACATTTTTGCTGTTCCATCCAGTATTAAAGGGACTGTTAATGCTGTGACTATGGTTTTACTGATTGTGGCCTTGATTATCTTATTTGGCTTAGGCATTTTTAAAATTTTCCAGTTGCCGGCTGAATATTTTGTAGGTTTCGGCCTATCCGTAGTGACCGTCTTGGCTTTGCGGGATATTAATCGTCTCAAGCCGCCTAAAAAATCAAAAAAGAATTTTGATGAAGAATAATAAATGAGCAAGAACTTAGAAGGTCGGATAGATGTTTTGAGATCTTGCTTTTTTGTTAATTTATATTTTTACAAAAACAATAGGTTTATGTTACAAAATATTTCAAATAGATGAAAACATATCATTTTTTTCAAAACTTGCTTACAGTCGAAAATAAAAGACTCCTATGTCTTTTTTATTTTCACAAAAAAAGGTAAAATAGAGTGAAGTATGAATGGAAGAGGTTGCTTATGAAAAAAATAGCAAATTTTGCCAATAAGAAGGTCTTGGTCCTGGGATTGGCCAAGTCGGGTGAGTCAGCAGCTCTCCTTTTAGATAAATTAGGAGCCATCGTGACGGTTAATGACGGTAAACCTTTCGAGGAAAATCCTGCTGCCCAATCTTTGCTAGAAGAAGGTATTAAAGTGGTGACAGGAGGTCATCCCTTGGAGTTGCTGGACGAAGATTTTGAACTAATGGTGAAAAATCCAGGTATTCCTTATGACAATGCTATGGTCGTTCGAGCTCTTGAAAAGAAGATTCCTGTTATCACTGAAGTAGAGTTGGCTTATCTCATTTCAGAAGCGCCGATTATTGGTATTACGGGTTCAAATGGCAAAACGACGACCACAACCATGATTGCGCAAGTCTTGACAGCTGGTGGTCAAAATGGTCTCTTGTCTGGTAATATCGGCTTTCCTGCTAGTCAGGTAGCCCAAACAGCCAGCAGCAAAGATACGCTGGTCATGGAATTGTCTTCTTTCCAGTTGATAGGGATTGAAGATTTTCATCCGCAAATCGCTGTTATTACCAACCTCATGCCGACTCATTTAGATTATCACGGCTCTCTTGAGGAATATGCAGCTGCCAAGTGGAATATCCAGAAAAACATGACAGCTGATGATTATTTGGTTTTGAATTTCAATCAAGATTGGGCCAAGGAAATGGCTAGCCAGACTCAGGCTACTGTTGTGCCTTTTTCAACGACTGAAAAGGTGGATGGTGCCTATTTAGAGGGTGATGTCTTGACCTTCCGTGGAGAAGCGATTATGCAGGCGGCTGAAATCGGCGTTCCTGGCAGTCATAATGTCGAAAATGCTCTGGCTACGATTGCTGTGGCCAAACTGCGTGGCATTGACAATCAGACGATCAAAGAAGTCTTGTCTGTTTTTGGTGGTGTTAAGCACCGTCTCCAGTATGTGGGACGTGTAAATGAGGTTGCCTTTTACAATGACAGTAAGTCTACCAATATCTTGGCAACCCAGAAAGCCTTATCTGGTTTTGACAATAGCAAGGTGATTCTAATTGCGGGTGGCTTGGACCGTGGCAATGAATTTGACGAGTTGGTGCCTGACCTCAAAGGGCTCAAAAAAATGGTTATCTTAGGACAATCAGCTGCGCGTGTAAAGAGAGCGGCTGATCAGGCTGGTGTTTCTTATCTGGATGCGACTGATGTCCGGGATGCGGCTCATAAGGCCTTTGCTCAAGCGGAGCCAGGAGACATTGTCTTGCTCAGTCCTGCCAATGCCAGCTGGGATATGTATAGTAATTTTGAAGTCCGTGGCGATGAATTTCTCGCTGTATTTGAAGAATTAAAAGGTTAAGATGAAAAAGATTGTATTTACTGGTGGAGGAACGGTCGGGCATGTAACCCTCAACCTTCTCCTGATTCCGAAATTTATCAAAGAAGGCTGGCAGGTCCACTATATTGGTGATAAGCATGGTATTGAGTACCAGGAAATCCAAAAGTCTGGACTGGACGTGACCTTCCATTCGGTGGCTACGGGCAAGCTTCGTCGCTATTTTTCATGGCAGAATCTGCTGGATGGCTTTAAGGTTGTTTGGGGCATTTTCCAGTCGCTGGGTATTATGCTCAAGGTTCGGCCGCAGGCCCTCTTTTCTAAGGGAGGCTTCGTATCCGTTCCGCCCGTGATTGCAGCTCGGCTGTCCGGAGTGCCCGTCTATGTTCATGAGTCGGATCTATCCATTGGCTTGGCCAATAAAATTGCCTATAAGTGTGCGACCAAGATGTATGCAACCTTTGAGCAATCTTCCAGTCTGACCAAGATTGAGCATGTGGGAGCTGTAACCAAGGTCGGCAGTCAAGAGTCAGTCCCACCGCAGGAACTAGAAGAAATTCGTCAGTATTTTGATAAGGAACTGCCAATCCTGCTTTTCGTCGGTGGTTCTGCTGGTGCTAAGGTCTTTAATGACTTTGTCAGCCAGAATCAAACTGCACTGACCGAGCGCTACAACGTTATCAATCTGACAGGCGATGCAAGTTTGGATGTTCTGTCTGACCGTCTCTTTCGCAGAGCCTATGTGACCGACCTCTACCAGCCTTTGATGGACTTGGCAGATGTAGTGGTGACTCGCGGCGGTTCCAATACAATCTTTGAGCTCCTGGCTATGGCTAAGCTGCATATTATCGTTCCTCTGGGACGCGAAGCCAGCCGCGGCGATCAGATTGAAAATGCCGATTATTTTGTGAAAAAGGGATATGCCAAGCAATTGGCAGAGGAAGAGCTGGATATGAGCAATTTACAGACAGCCCTTGATGACCTTTTGGCTAATCAAGCTTCTTATCATCAAGCTATGCAAAATTCTCAGGAAATCAAGTCTGTAGATGAATTTTATGCTTTATTGAAGGCGGATATTGACAAAGGAAAGAAATGAGCAAGAAAAACCACGATGAGCCAAAGGAAGAGGTAAGTGAGCCCCTCTCTGAATGGCAGAAACGAAACAAAGAATATCTTGAAAAGAAGGCTCAGGAAGAGGCCAGCAAACAAAAGGAGCTGGAAGAAGAGGAAGCAAAAGAAGCTGAAGCTGAAGACTCAATCGAAGGCGGAGAAATAGCTGAAGAGACGGAAGAAGATGACTCATCTTATGAAGAGGAAGAAACAGAATATTTGGAAGAAGACTCAACTGAAGCTGAGCTAGAGACTGAATTGAGCGAGAAAGAGCGCAAAAAACTGGAGAAACTTCAGAAAAAGGCAGAAAAAGAAGCTGCCAAGGTTCATATCTCGAGGATTCATATTTATCGAGCGCTGCCGGTTTTGCTAGGCAGTGGCTTGATTTTTCTCCTGTCAGTTTATTTTTTGACGCCACTAGCAACCATGAAGACAATCAAATTTTCAGGGAATCAAATGGTCAGTCAGGAAGACCTGCTCAAAAGCAGTAAGATTGATGAGAAGGACTATACTTTAACAACCTTTATCAATGGCGGTAATCATATCCGCAATATGAAAGCATCTAGTCCTTGGATTAACAATCTGGAGATGGCTTATCAGTTTCCGATTACTTTTCAGGTAAAGGTCAAGGAGTACGGAGTTCTGGCCTATCTGCATGAGGGTGGTCAGTATTATCCTATTCTGACAAATGGGCAGGTTATTTCGGACCCGACTGCTGCAGATTCTTTGCCAGAAACCCATATTTCGATAGAGTTTTCAGATAAAAAATTGATTAAGGAATTTGCCCTTCAAATTGAAAAGGTACCGGCTTCGGTTAAGAAAAATATTAAGACAGTTCAGCTGACTCCAAGCAAGGTGACACCGGACTTGGTTACGCTGACAATGCATGATGGCAATAAAATTTTGGTACCAATTTCGCATATTGCCAAAAAACTGCCATATTACAAGGGAATCCAATCGCAGCTGGAAGAGGGTGTACCTAGTGTTGTAGATATGGAAGCAGGGATTTTTAGTTATGTTGAAGGAGCTCAAAACGAGTCGTCTTCTTCTGACGAAGAAAAGCAAAAAACAGAAGAGGAACCGACGGGACGGCCAACAGAACAAGCGGCTGAGCAGGTGACAGAAAGTCCGGAAGAAGAACCTGCAGAGCCGCAAAATTCGACAGAAAACCCGGTAAATAACGAAAATCGCTAAATTATATGTAGAAAAACTGCACATTTTCATTTTCTTTATGTTATAATAAAGCTTGGATAACTCTAATTTTTAGCGTTATTAGTATAGACCGGAAACATGGAAGATAGAGAGGACTGGTGTAATGGCTAGAGACGGCTTTTTTACTGGATTAGATATAGGAACTAGCTCAATTAAAGTGTTGGTGGCAGAGCACATCAACGATGAAATGAATGTTATTGGAGTCAGCAACGCAAAAAGTGCTGGCGTTAAAGATGGAATTATTGTTGATATTGAGGCTGCTGCTGCTGCCATTAAGACAGCTATTTCTCAAGCAGAAGAAAAGGCAGGCATTTCAATTGGTTTAGTCAATGTCGGACTTCCGGCTAATCTCTTACAGATTGAGCCTACTCAGGGTATGATTCCTGTGACTAGTGATTCTAAGGAAATCACAGATACAGATGTAGAGAATGTTGTTAGATCTGCTCTGACTAAGAGTATGACTCCTGACCGCGAAGTGATTACTTTCATCCCAGAAGAGTTTGTAGTGGATGGTTTCCAAGGGATTCGTGATCCACGTGGTATGATGGGTATTCGCTTAGAAATGCGTGGTCTTCTCTACACTGGACCACGGACTATTCTCCACAACCTCCGTAAGACAGTGGAGCGTGCAGGAGTTCAGCTTGAGAACGTTATTATCTCCCCATTGGCGATGACTAAGTCAATCTTGAACGAAGGGGAACGTGAGTTTGGGGCAACTGTTATTGATATGGGTGGCGGCCAAACTACAGTGGCTTCTGTTAGAGGTCAAGAACTTCAATATACGAATATATACCAAGAAGGCGGCGACTACGTAACTAAGGATATCTCCAAGGTTTTGAAGACTTCACAGAAGTTGGCTGAAAGTCTCAAGTTTAACTATGGTTCTGCTTATGTTCCTGAAGCTGGCACAGAGTCCTTCCAAGTAGAAGTGATTGGCGAGATTGAGCCGGTTGAAGTAACTGAAAAGTATCTGGCTGAAATTATTTCTGCTCGTATCCAACACATTTTTGAGCAAATCAAACGCGATTTGGATAGAAGGCATCTCCTTGAGTTGCCAGGTGGCATTGTGATTATTGGCGGAGCAGCTATTCTTCCAGGAGTGGTTGAGCTGGCTCAGGAAGTGTTTGGCGTGAATGTCAAGCTTTATGTGCCAAATCAAATCGGCATTCGCAATCCTGCTTTCGCACATGTTATCAGTTTGTCAGAGTATGCTGGAAACTTAACAGATGTGGACATGCTGGCTCAGGTTGCTGTTCATGGTGATGAGCAACTACGCCATCGACCTGTATCCTTTGAGCGTCCTGCTCAGTCAGTACCACGCTTTGAACCTCAGCCGGCTGATGAGATTCCTGAGGAGCCGGTCCAAGAAGTTCCAGTTGCTAGTGCTGATGTGCCAAACCAAGAACCAAAAACCGGTATTACAGATCGGATGCGCAACCTAATTGGCAAAATGTTTGATTAAGGAGAATACAGAGAATATGACATTTTCATTTGACGCTGCTGCTGCACAAGGCGCAGTAATTAAAGTTATTGGTGTCGGTGGAGGTGGCGGTAACGCCATCAACCGAATGATTGATGAAGGTGTTGCTGGTGTTGAATTCATCGCAGCAAATACAGATGTTCAAGCTCTTAGCAGTGCCAAGGCTGAAACAGTGATTCAGCTCGGTCCTAAGCTGACTCGCGGACTTGGTGCCGGAGGTCAGCCTGAAGTTGGCCGCAAGGCTGCTGAAGAAAGTGAAGAAGTCCTGACCGAAGCTCTGCAAGGAGCAGATATGGTCTTCATCACTGCTGGTATGGGTGGTGGATCTGGGACAGGTGCTGCTCCAGTGATTGCTCGTATCGCAAAAAATGTTGGTGCTCTGACTGTTGCTGTAGTTACACGTCCTTTCGGTTTTGAAGGAAGCAAGCGTGGAACCTTTGCAGTAGAAGGAATCAACGAACTTCGCGAGCATGTAGACACACTCTTGATTATCTCAAATAACAACCTGCTTGAAATTGTAGATAAGAAGACTCCGCTTCTTGAAGCTCTTAGTGAAGCAGATAATGTTCTTCGCCAAGGTGTCCAAGGGATTACCGACTTAATTACCAGCCCAGGACTGATTAACCTTGACTTTGCCGACGTGAAAACAGTTATGGCAGACAAGGGTAATGCTCTGATGGGAATTGGTGTTGGTAGCGGTGAAGAACGCGTTATCGAAGCTGCTCGCAAAGCTATCTACTCACCTCTTTTGGAAACAACCATTGATGGTGCAGAGGACGTAATTGTCAACGTTACTGGTGGCCTAGATATGACCTTGATTGAAGCTGAAGAAGCTTCAGAAATTGTCAACCAAGCAGCAGGTCATGGTGTGAATATCTGGCTCGGCACTGCGATTGACGAGTCCATGAAGGATGAAATCCGCGTGACGGTTGTAGCTACTGGTGTTCGTCAGGACAAGGTTGAAAAGGTCAGCGGCATTCGTCAGACACCACAACCTACTAGTCCAAGCCGTCCGCAGCAAGTTGAGCCAAATCGCGAAGTTCGCTCAGGGCAGTTTGAACGAAACTTTGATATGACCGAAACGGTTGATATTCCTGCTCCAACTCGTCAAAGAACGGATGCGCCTAAAGGTTCAGCCTTTGGTGATTGGGATCTTCGCCGCGAAGCGATTGTTCGTCAGGCTGAACCAAGTTCCTCAGCCCGCGTGGAGCGCTATGCAGAAACTAATGAAGATGATGATGAGTTGGAAACACCTCCATTCTTCAGAAATCGTTAATCTAAATCATGAATTTGCAGAATAATAAAGAGTTGGTCTTTCAATCCGTCGCTCAAGCGGCGGAGCAAGCCCAGCGTTTGAAAGATTCAGTAAATATCATTGCAGTTACCAAATATGTTGGCTGCGAAACAACTCAGGAGCTTGTTCGTACAGGTATTCAGCATATCGGAGAAAATCGGGTAGATAAATTTCTAGATAAATACCATGCTCTGAAAGATGAGAATCTGACATGGCACCTGATCGGCAGTTTGCAGAGGAGAAAAGTCAAGGATGTGATTAACTATGTTGATTACTTTCACGCTTTAGATTCTGTAAAATTAGCCAAGGAGATTGACAAACGGGCTGAACATGTGATTAAATGTTTCCTGCAGGTGAATATTTCTAAAGAAGAGAGCAAGCATGGCTTTTTAGTTGAAGATCTTGAAGTTGTCCTGCCTGAACTTGAAAAATTAGAAAATGTTCAAATTGTGGGATTGATGACAATGGCTCCGTTTGAAGCTAGTCATGAGGAGCTGAACCAAATTTTTGAAAAGGCTCATCAACTACAAAAAGAATTAAAAAAGAAACAGTTAAATAATATGCCCTTTTCTGAATTAAGCATGGGAATGAGCCGTGATTATCCAGAAGCAATTGCCTATGGCTCGACCTATGTCAGAATTGGTACAGCATTTTTTAAATAGGAAAGAAATATGTCATTAAAAGATAGATTTGATAAATTTATAGATTATTTTACAGAAGATGGAGATGAGACTGAGGTTCAGGAGCAGACTGTCAGCAGACCTGCAGCGCCTGTTAAGCAGAAGCCTGAATTGGTTCAGCCTAAGCCAGTTAGAGAGAGCAAGCCAGCTCCTCGTCCGGTTGCTGCGGCTAAGCCACAGCCTAAACCACAGCCACAACAGAAATCTTCTACAGAGAATATTACCAGACTGCATGCACGTCAGCAGGAATTGGCTCAGCACCGTGCAAATGCGGATGAGAAGATTACGATTGATGTTCGTTATCCGAGAAGATATGAGGAAGCGACTGAAATTGTTGACCTGCTTTTGGCCAATGAAAGCATCCTGATTGACTTCCAGTATATGACTGAGGTACAGGCTCGTCGCTGTTTAGACTACCTAGACGGTGCGCGTTATGTCTTGGCTGGAAATTTGAAAAAAGTTGCAAGCACTATGTATTTGCTGACTCCGATTAATGTAGTGGTAAATGTGGAAGATATCCGCCTGCCTAACGATGTTGAAATCAGCGAATTCGACTTTGATATGAAGCGCAGTAGATAAGAGATATGTTATATTTTGTAATTCGTGCCATCTCTAATCTTTTCGATCTTTATAGCATTGCCTTGATTGTCTATGCACTTCTGTCTTGGTTTCCAGGAGCTTATCAAACCAAATTCGGAGAGTTTCTAACACGAATTGTAGAACCGTATTTAAAACTTTTCCGCCGTCTTCCCTTGCAGTTTGCAGGGCTGGACTTTACCGTTTGGGTTGCAATTCTGGCTTTAAACCTTTTAAATCGTGTGGTCTTTTATTTAATAAGCGTCTTACTAATGTTATTATGATGAAAGATTTATATCAACATTTTTCGCATGAGGATCGAGAGTTTATTGATAGGAGTCTGAAGCTGCTTCAGCGGGTTCAAGATACCTATGCGTTTGAAACAACGTCTTTTCTGAATCCCCATCAGGTCTCAATCCTGAAGAATATTGGCAAGCAATATGATGTGCAAGTCTTTGCTAGTACGGATTTTTTTCCAAGTGAACTAGCAAGAGTTCTTGTGGCGCCTTCTTATTACCAACTGAATATGGATGATTTTGAATTGAGCTTGCTGGAAATTTCCTATGCAAGCAAATTTTATAAAATCAGTCATTCGCAGATTATGGGGACTCTTCTCAATCAATTAGGGATTGAAAGACGAACATTTGGTGATATTCTTGTGGTTGGAGACCGCGCTCAGCTCTTTGTAGATAAGAGACTGGCCCAGTATTTTATAGATCATGTCTCTAAAATTGCAAAGATGCCTGTCAAACTAAAGGAAGTTTCCTTTGCAGAGCAGCTGAAAGAGCAAAAGCAGGCTGTCACCAGAGAAATTTTAGCATCTAGCCTTCGCTTGGACAAGTTGGTAGCCAGCACCTTTAAGTTGTCAAGGAGTCAGGCTGCTCAGCTGATTTCTGGCAAGCATGTGAAAGTAAACTATGCTGTTAATGACAATCCCAGCCTGCAGGTTGGGCTAGAAGACTTGATTAGCGTTAGACGATTTGGAAGATTTAAGGTTTTAAGAGAAAATGGCCTTTCCAAGAATGGAAAACATAAGTTAACTGTTGAATTATTAGCTAGTAAATGAGGAGGAACTATGACACTTACAGCATTAGAAATTAAAGATAAATCCTTTGGAACCAAGTTTAGAGGCTATGATGTTGAAGAGGTAGATGAATTCCTGGACATCGTTGTCCGTGATTATGAGGACTTGGTTCGCGAAAACCACGAAAAAGAAGCAAAAATACGTAATCTGGAAGAACGTCTGACATATTTTGATGAGATGAAAGACTCTCTCAGTCAGTCTGTCTTGATTGCTCAGGATACGGCTGAGCGTGTTAAAGTTGCTGCCAACGAGCGCTCTACAAATATTGTCCGTCAGGCAGAGCAGGATGCGCAGCATTTGTTGGATGGAGCTAAGTACAAGGCTGATGAAATTTTGCGTCAGGCAGCTGACAATGCTAAGAAAGTAGCCATTGAAACAGAAGAACTGAAAAACAAAACGCGTGTCTTCCATCAACGTTTGAAGTCAACCATTGAGAGCCAACTCAGCATTGTGGATTCGTCTGAATGGGAAGAAATCCTTCGTCCGACAGCTACTTATCTGCAAACCAGCGATGAAGCCTTCAAGGAAGTTGTATCTGAGGTTCTAGGAGAAGAGGCAGTTGTCCGCGAGGAAGAAGTGGATGTGACACGTCAATTTTCTCCAGAGGAAATGGCTGAGCTGCAAGAGCGCATTGAAGCTGCAAACCGTGAATTAGCTGCGACACAAGCTTTTTCTCCGCTCAGTGATGAAGATATAGAAGCTCATGCAGCTGAGGAAAACTCAGAAGCTGACCATCACGATGATGATACAAATGGGGAACAAAAAGTTCCAGTAAATATTTTATAATTTTAAAGAAGATAAGATTGTAAAAACACAGACCAAGCAAAATACTTTCAGCGAGCAGATGATGGTGAGAGATCTGCAGTCCATCTTGCTTGGGCTATCATTTTACAGAACTTTCATCTGAAATCAGTAAGATGAGACGGCAGTCCACGTTACGGACAAAGAGGGGCAAGGGGAGCATTATGCTATTCTCTTGCCTAAACAAAGGTGGTACCACGATTTTCGTCCTTTTTGGCAGTCGTGGTTTTTAATTTGTTATTATTTATAAAGGAGATACCATGAAACTCAAAGATACCCTTAATCTTGGGAAAACAGCTTTCCCAATGCGTGCAGGCCTTCCGACCAAAGAGCCAGTTTGGCAAAAGGAATGGGAAGATGCAAAACTTTATCAACGTCGTCAAGAACTAAATGAAGGGAAACCGCATTTTGTCTTGCATGATGGCCCTCCATACGCAAATGGAAATATCCACGTTGGACATGCCATGAATCATATCTCAAAAGATATCATCATTCGTTCTAAGTCCATGTCAGGTTTTAACGCACCTTATATTCCGGGTTGGGATACTCATGGTCTGCCAATCGAGCAAGTTTTGGCAAAGCAAGGTGTTAAGCGCAAAGAAATGGACTTGGTTGAGTACTTAAAACTTTGCCGTGAATACGCTCTTTCTCAAGTTTATAAACAACGTGATGATTTCAAGCGCTTGGGGATGTCAGGTGACTGGGAAAATTTATATGTGACTTTAACTCCAGACTATGAAGCAGCCCAAATCCGTGTCTTTGGTGAGATGGCTAATAAAGGCTATATCTACCGTGGTGCAAAACCAGTTTACTGGTCATGGTCATCTGAGTCTGCTCTTGCCGAAGCCGAGATTGAATACCATGACTTGGTTTCAACTTCACTTTATTATGCCAATAAGGTAAAAGATGGCAAAGGTGTTCTAGACACAGATACTTATATCGTTGTTTGGACAACCACTCCATTTACTATCACAGCTTCTCGTGGTTTGACTGTTGGTGCAGATATTGATTACGTTTTGGTTCAACCTGCTGGTGAAGATCGCAAGTTTGTAGTTGCTGCAGAATTATTGACTAGCTTGTCTGAGAAATTTGGCTGGGCTGATGTTCAAGTTTTGGCAACTTACCGTGGTCAAGAA
>NZ_CAUOLF010000027.1:0-35858 GCF_963456385.1 uncultured Streptococcus sp.
TCCACTTCTGCGTCCAGCTTACTTTCCAGATATTCCATGGTTCGATTGAATTGATGCATCATATTCTTTTTCACCTCACAAAAAATACTAAGGCCGTTAAAAGCAAAGTGGAAATAGGAAAATTGACGGAGGGGCTCCTGCTCCGAGAAAATTTTATCTTTTTTCACACAGCTTTTAGGCCGTGTTCAATTCTAACTATAGTCTAACAGATTTAAGATACTTCCGCCCTAGAATTTTTGTACAAGATTTAGAGGGGGATTTTACAACCTATCCCGCAGCTTCTCCACAAAGAGATAAGCCGCTGGACAGGTCAGGGTATTTTTGATTGTCAGATGATTAATCTGATGAATCTTCTTGCGGTCTGTATGAGGGAACTCGCGGCAAGCCTTGGGACGGACATCGTAGATTGAGCAGAGATTGTCTCCACCTAAAAAAGGACAAGGCATGGCCTTGAAGACCTTGTCACCGTCTTCGTCCACTTGCAGAAATTCCTCTTCAAAAGCCGGCAGCTTCATCTTGAAATACTTAGCAATACGGACAATATCGGCTTCCTTAAAATCTGGTCCTAAAGTCTTACAGCAATTGGCGCAGGCCGTACAGTCAATCTCTTCAAAAACCTCATCATGCATTTGCTGGGCAATCTTATCTAGATTTTTTGGTGGCTTTTTCTTGAGACTGGCTAAAAATTTTCGGTGCTCTTTCTGCTTTTGCAGGGCTAGCTGGTGGTACTTTTCAAGGTCGATTTCTTGAGTCATATATTTTTCTTTCTGTATTCAAATTCTTTTTATTATATCATAAAATGAGCGCTCTTAAATGTTGTCAAACCCCAAAAATATGACATATTCCACCCCATAAAAAAATCTGAGAACGAGTCCCAGATTTGCTTTTTATGAACTTAGAGAGCAATCATCACATGCGGTTGCTAAATGCTTTTTCCACCGTCCTTGCTGACGCTCCAAGTTTCTTCGATATAGGGGATAAACTCATACAGAGTATCTTCATCGCCTTCAAAGGACATCATATAGACCTTATCGCCTTGTTTGAAGACCCAAACCGTTAAATTTTGAGTGGATTTTAAAACAACATTAATCTGAAAGGCTTCATTTCCAGCTACGGTACTCTTTGCTCCCCAAAAATCATCGACTTCCTTATTATCCTTCCAGTGATAAGCAATGCGTTGGGCAATGGTTTCAGCGTTGAATTCTTCGCCTTCTCCGATATTGGCTTTTTCTTTTGTATAAGCGTTCATCGTGACAATGTTATAGCCACTTCCATCCGTATACTGGACACTGTCGCCACCATCTACGTCTGTAAACTTAATCCAATTATCAGGAATACTGATATAGCCATAATCATCAGAGCCGACGCGCATCGTACCAGTAGTCTTTGACGAATCTTTTTCTCTACGACTACTACTGCTTGTATCGCTGTCATCTCTCAGGGAAACCCGACTGGAAGAATCAGATGGTTTCCGACTGCTATAGCTCTTAATAAGGCTACAGGAAGATAGAGAGAGACCGGCTAAGATTGTCAGGGAGAGCAGAAAGTACTTCTTTTTCATGGTCATTCCTTCCTAAATCTAATAAATTTTACTAATACTAGTTTACCATATTTTTAGGACGAAAGGAAAGAGAGATATTGTCGCATCCGATTTCTTTTTCCGTTTATAGGACTATGCTTTTTTAGCAGCCTTATTCCACTGGTACCATCCGACCAAACTGTTGATTAAATAGATCAAATATTTCCCTTGAATCTGAAGACTCTCACCCCACCAGAGGTAAATAGAAAAAATATTGGTCGCTGCCCAGAAAATCCACTGTTCACGATAAACAGCCGTCATCAAGATTTGCCCTACACCATTTGTCGCATCTGTGATTGAATCACGATAAGGACGATTAGCCCCCACAGACTGATAAATCAAGCCAAAGACCAACCACCAAAGCATACTGAGCGATAGATACTTTGTCCATCCTTTGGCATCTAGCTTACGAGCAACAAACTCTTGCTTTTCTTTTTTAAACTGACCTTGGTAAATCCACACCAAGAGTCCAATTGGCTGCATGATGGTAAAGTAAAGAGTCGTCAGGACCTCGCCATAGAAGCCTTTCTGCAAGGCCAAAATCAAGTAAATCACAGAATTAATCAAACCAAAGAGGTAATTGCTAGCCCGTCCTTCAGAAACGAAGATTACACAGATAATCCCAGTCAGACTGCAAATCATCCCCGTCCAATCCACGATGCGATGTTCATATATCAGCTCCAGCCAGAGCGGAAAACTCCCTAGAATCAAGAGATAAACCCATTGACCTAGACTGCGATGAGCAAACAAATCGTCCCAGATAAGTTTCAAGGTACCAGAAAAGCCGAGCTTCTTCATACTAGTCACCATTCGTTTATAGCCACCAGACATTTCAGAAAGCGTCAGCTTCATGTTTGCGATTTTCTTTTGGATATAAGTATTCATTCTTTCTCCTTTTGTTTTTTAAGAGCCGTGTCAAATTGACTTACGGATGCAACGCTCTATTATTTTCGAACACGCATAAGGTCTGTCTTATACAGTGTTCACATTTTATCATATTCCTATTTTAGAAAATGTCAAGTAAAATCAAAAAAAGATTTCCTAACGTTCGGATTTCAAGAAAAGACCTACAAATTTTTGTAAGTCTTTTTACTTAGATTTGATAGTAGCCGAACATTTTTTCTGATTTGTTACTATCTTTTTGTGAAACATAATTAGCTTCTACACTGAAAAAACAAGAGACTTAATAAATAGGCCTCTTGTTTTTTTAAACTATTATTCGCTGACTGCTCCCTTGCTATCAAGACTCCAAGTATCTTTCATGTTTGTAATGAAATCATCAAGAGTTTCTTCGTCGCCTTCAAAGGATAGTATATAGACTTTGTCATCTTTTTGGAAAACTAATGTATTAGCAAGTTGCCCCGATTTCAGAATGATGTTTATTTGAAAGGCTTCTATTCCTGAGACAGTACCTTTAGAGCCCCACATCTTCTCAATATTATCTTTTTGACTCCAATTATAGGCTACATGCTGAGCAATTGTTTCTGCATTGAAAGTCTCACCATCTGCTACTTCAGCTTCTGCCTTGGAAACAGCATTCATGGTAACGATATTATAAGCAGAACCGTCGGTGTATTGGATAAGTCCCTCAACCTCTGCATCAAAAAATTTAATCCATTTACTTGGGATATTGATATAACCAAACTCTGGAGAACCAACACGTTTTGTTTCTTGATTGGTTTTGTTCTTGCTTTTTTTAGAAGAAGAATTTGAAGACTTCTTTTTCACTTGTGCACTGGAACTGGTTGAAGAACTAGATTGACCAGTCTTTTGTCCAGAATTGGCACACGATGCAAGAGTAAGTGAAGTTAATACCAGAACTGCTCCAAGCATATATGATCGTTTCATGATTTTCTCCTTTTGGGATATATTACCTAGAGAAATAAGACTTTATTCCTCATCCATACTCAGGACGCTGAGGAAGGCTTCTTGTGGGACTTCGACAGAACCGATAGCTTTCATCCGTTTTTTACCAGCTTTTTGTTTTTCTAGGAGTTTGCGCTTCCGAGAAACATCACCACCGTAACACTTAGCTAAGACATTCTTACGCAAGGCCTTGATGTCTGTCCGAGCCACGATTTTCTGACCGATAGCGGCTTGAATAGGTACTTCAAACTGCTGACGAGGAATGATTTTCTTGAGCTTGTCTACAATCAGCTTACCACGCTCATAGGCAAATTCCTTGTGAACGATAAAGCTGAGAGCATCAACCTTGTCTCCATTGAGGAGAATATCCATCTTAACCAGCTTGGACGAACGATACTCTGAGATTTCATAGTCAAAGCTAGCATAGCCACGGGTAGAGGACTTGAGCTTGTCAAAGAAGTCAAAGACAATTTCAGCAAGTGGGATTTGATAGATGACATTGACCCGATTATCATCGATATAGTCCATGGTCACAAAGTCACCACGCTTGCGCTGAGCCAACTCCATCACCGCTCCGACAAATTCCTGTGGCACCATAATCTGCGCCTTGACATAAGGCTCTTCAATGGAATCAATCTTAGTCGGATCCGGAAATTCGCTCGGATTGGACACATCAATTGAAGCACCATCTGTCATATTGACCTTATAGATAACTGACGGCGCCGTCATAATCAGATCAATATTAAACTCGCGCTCCAAACGCTCCTGAATGACATCCATGTGCAGCAAGCCCAAGAAACCACAACGGAAACCAAATCCTAGCGCCTGCGATGTTTCTGGCTCAAACTGCAGACTGGCGTCGTTTAGCTGGAGCTTTTCAAGCGCTTCACGCAGGTCATTGTATTTATTGGACTCAATCGGATATAGACCAGCGAAGACCATAGGATTCATCTGCTTGTAGCCAGCTAGTGGCTCTGCAGCTGGATTGTCCGCCAAGGTCACTGTATCTCCGACCCGAGTATCCTGCACCGTCTTGATAGAGGCTGCGATATAGCCAACATCCCCTGTCGCTAAGAAATCACGTCCAATAGCCTTGGGCGTAAAGATGCCAACCTCTGTTACGTCAAAGGTCTTGCCATTGCTCATGAGCTGAATGGTATCTCCCGGCTTGACCACACCGTCCATAACCCGCACTTGCAGAATTACCCCACGATAGGCGTCATAGACCGAGTCAAAGATTAAGGCTTTGAGCGGTGCTTCAACATTTCCAGTCGGAGCTGGAACTTTTTCCACAATCTGCTCTAAAATTTCCTCAATTCCGATGCCAGCCTTGGCAGAAGCCAATACGGCTTCGCTAGCATCCAGTCCAATCACATCTTCAATCTCTGCCCGCACCCGCTCTGGATCCGCAGCTGGTAGGTCAATCTTATTGATAACAGGCAGGATTTCCAAGTCATTGTCCAGAGCTAGATAGACATTTGCCAAGGTTTGAGCCTCAATACCCTGAGCAGCATCCACAACCAAAATAGCCCCTTCGCAGGCTGCCAGTGACCGCGATACCTCATAGGTAAAGTCCACGTGTCCTGGCGTGTCAATCAAGTGGAAGATATAGGTTTCACCGTCCTTAGCAGTATAATTGAGCTCGATGGCATTGAGCTTAATGGTGATACCGCGCTCCCGCTCCAAGTCCATGCTGTCCAAGAGTTGGGCCTGCATTTCCCGACTGGAAACCGTCTCAGTCGCCTCCAAAATTCGGTCAGCCAAGGTTGATTTCCCGTGGTCAATGTGGGCAATGATGGAGAAATTGCGGATCTTCTCCTGACGTTTTTTCAAATCTTCTAAATTCATTTTTCTCATCCTTTTAGGGTATTCTATTTATTATAACACAAGACCAGTGATTTTTCCTATAGACTCGGACTTTCTCTATAAATTATGCTATACTAGTCAGAGAATAATTTTGGAGACACTTTATGATTAAAATTCTTGCACTTGATATGGACGGCACCTTGCTCAACAGCAAAAAAGAAATTCCTCAGGCTCACATTGAGGCTATCCACCAAGCCATTGATAAAGGGGTTAAATTAGTCCTCTGCACAGGTCGCCCCTTGGTCGGCGTCAAGCCTTACTATGACAAGCTGGGCCTTGCACAAGAAAACGAATATGTCATCGTGGACAACGGCTGCGCTACACACCAGACCAGCGACTGGAGTCTGGTAGATTGGCAGGAGCTGAGCGGTCAGGATATCCGCTATCTCTACTCCCTGTCTGAAAATAGCCCTGTCCAGCTGACTCTCTTTGATGAGGAGCATTATTTCGTTGTCGGAGAAAAAGCTAATTCCTATGTCGTGAATGACGCTAGCTTAGTCTTCACCACTCCAACTGAGATTAGACTGGAAGAGGCTTGCAGCGGTCAACACAGAATGTTTCAAGCTATGTTTTTAGGCAGCCAAGAACAGGTAGATGCTTTTGAAGCTGACTTTGGCCAAGAAATCTGCCAGCGTTTCAGCGGCGTTCGCTCCCAGCCAGTTATTTACGAGGCCATGCCGTCTGGTGTGACCAAAGCCTTTGCCCTAGAGCGACTGGCTAAACAATTGGACGTCAATCCTCAAGAAATCATGGCAATCGGTGATGCCAACAACGACATCGAAATGCTGGAATATGCAGGTCTCGGTGTTGCCATGGGAAATGCTTCAGACTATGTCAAAGGCCTAGCCGATGCCATCACAGACAGCTGCGAGGAAAATGGGGTCGCAACTGCTATTGAGAAGTTTATTTTGAATTCGTAAAAGTCAAAAAAGAAGAGCAATGTCTCTTCCTTTTTTTGTTCTATAACCTTAATACTATGCCGTCTTGGCACTTGGAAATCAAAAAAATTCTATTCCCTTCTCTTTCAGATTTTCCAAGCATTCTTGCAGATAGGTTGCGTCATGCTCCGGATAAATAGGATGTTCGAGCTCCTCAGCTAGCAACTCCTGGTAAGGAGGGCAAGTCTTGCCACGGTAGTCTTTATCCAGCCAAAGGGGATCCGGCTGATAGCCCCGTTGTTGCATCTCCTCCATAATCAAGAGGTGATAAGCATAGAGGCAATAAGGACTGTGCTCAAAAACATAGTTGACCGTCGCATGCGGCTTGCCCCACCCTCGTCCACGTAAGGCTGCACACTCTCGGTGCTGGCCTAAAAGCTGCTGGCGCGGAAGTTTTTCAATCAAATCTTGGTGCCAAAGTCTCACGGTTTTCTCCTTCTAGAATAATCTTATAAAATGATCAACGAATATGAACAATCAACTCTTGGGCAGTTTTCCTGCTTTCTCCAGCATTTTCTTGACAAAATATGGCATCTTAACATTCTCGCGCCCCTTTTTCTCAATCAACTTCTTGACGAAATCTGGCATTTTCAGCTCTGCATCCTCTGCAAGAATCTGGCAGCTCTCCTCCGACGGCTGCAATTCATCGAAGGTTTCTTCTTCTGGAAAACATTCTTTGAAGGGTTTATGCTCATGGTGGCGGATAGTTTGAATCAGGGCGTCAATTAAACGGTCGTCTGCATTGGGCATAGGCGGTCTATGATAAGCAACATCCAGTTCATCGCAAAGTTCCTTACACTCCACATCATTGTCAAAAAGAACCTCTATATGCTCACTTATAAAGCTAATCGGCACAAAAATATAATGCTGCGGATGTGCTTTTTGCTGGCGCATGTAGTCCAGCACGTCAGGTTTAATCCAAGGGAGTCCGATGTCACTCTCACTTTGCCAAACATTGAGATAATCCTCTTCTGTCAGACCTAACCTTTCAGCAATCAAACGGGCATTGTCATAGATCTGATCAATGTAAGGATCTCCGAAATCCAAGGCCAGAATAGGCACACTGTGGGCTGAGAAGAAAATCTTGAAGGTCTCTTCTCTAACCTCTTCTGTAAGAATCTTTCTCAGCTCCTCTGCCCAATAATCAAGAATAGCTTCTTCCTGATACCATTCCTTAATGATATTAAAGCGGATGGAATCACTCTGGATAAACTTCTCATAGCCCATGACAGAATAGTAAGAAAAATGCGGCTCTAGAATCAAACAGATACAATCCTCAATACCATCCTCTTCCATCTGCTCAATCACATCTGGTATAAAAGGACGTGAAAATTTATTGGCAAAATAAACCGCATACTCACCAGCCAAACGCTGACGAACCTTTTCCACCTCTTCTAGACTGATACGCTGCAGAGGCGTTCCGCCAATGAGAACATAGTTATCATAGAGGGTCTGAATTTCATGGTCTTGCGGCCTGACACCGCGACGAATATTGGTAAAAAATTCAGCCACTCCCTCAAAGCTAATCTCCTCTGGCGAGCCAAAAGTCATCATTAGAATTGCTTTCTTCATCATCTTTCCTCTTCAGTCACTTCGAGAAAGCCAAGTTGGCTTTCCAACGACTTTCTTGTAATCACTTTCATTTTAACATCTTAAAAAAGACTTGAATAGACCAAAAAACCTATTCCTTGAAAAGAATAGGGAAATTTAATAATTCAGACACTTTAATATTGGAAGTATGTTTTAATAGTTTGTTGAGTTTTCCAGTTATAAATCAAGCTTGAGCAACCGCCCCAACTCTTGATAGAGAATCTCTGTAGGCTGATATTCTTTGCTTTGTTGGGCAAGAGTTTTCAACTGAGACCAGTCCGTGTGATCCGTCAATTCCTTAAAAAGGCGCAGCACTTCTGCATCATTCTTTCTGCGAGAAACCAGCCCCACCTGGGCAAGCTCAGCACGAACGGCATTGTCAAACTGGTCATAATCCTGCGGCAAAATTAGACTGGGAATCTCATGCTCAATACAGGCCATCATAATACCCGTCCCTGCATGGTGAATGGCAAAATCTATCTTGTCCAAAATATCTGTATAAGGCAAATAGTCAAAGAGCAGCAGGTTTTCAGCAAGTCTCTTCGGAGCATTGCCCAAGCCACTAGCTTCACCCAAGGTAACGTAAAATAGGTAATCTGGGTAGAGCTGACTTAGCTTTTTCGCTCGCTCCACCATGCGCTCCTTCTCCCATTTCAAATGCGTACCGCAAGTCACTAAAACCCGCTTCTTATCGGCCTTAAAATAAGACTCCTGAGCTGCAGGCAGGCGATCAAAGGACAGGCATTTGTAGCCAACCCAGCGAAGCTGCTTAGGAAAATCCTCTCGAAACTCCAGCTCTTTCATGCCCAAAGCCAAGATAGAGTACGGCGAATAAATGGCTTCTGTGCCGTCTTCCCGATAGAGTTTAAAATCTTGATAGTCTCCCAAACTCTTCCGGACCAAAGCAAAGGCCATTTTCTTTCCACAGCGAATAGCTTGCCTGCCCAAGGCATCTCTGAACTTGTATAAGGCACCCTGATGAGGTTTCCATCCTCCCAAATAGGTCGGCGTTGTCGTCCGGCACTCAATCGCAACCGGACTCGGAATCGTGGTTATCCATGGGATGCCAAAGCGATCAGAAATCAGGCCTGCTGGTGAAGCAACAAAATCCGCTATGACCAAATCCGGTTTACCGCCCTCTTGCCAAATTCGATTTAACTCATCTATAACTTCTGGAATTAGTCTGGAATTGGCCCGAAACTGTTGATAGGTAATCAAAGGATTGCTTTGCTGCGGTGTATTGGCAATGTCCTCCATCACGGTCGGTCTTTCTGGAAAGAGTGCTAGACAGTCAAAACCAATTTCCTCTACTAGCTCTTTCTTTTGGCAGCCAGTGATGACCCGAACGCGAAAACGCGGATCCGCTAGCAGAGGCTTGACTAAGGTCAAAGTAGGCAGCAAATGCCCACTAAATGGCACACTAATCACATCAATCTTTATCACTTTTTCTAATCCAGTCATGAACTAATCCTTTCACATCTTCCCTGTATTCATAATCAAAATGGTTGCTATCCACCATCACATCAGCTGGATGGCTATCAAGACATCTGCTGTAAATATCCTTCCTGCCCTTGATGACCAGCAAGTCAATATCCTTGCGAGTTAGGAGTCTCCGTGAAACAGGCCCCAGCGCAATCACTCTCAGTCCGATTGGCAGATTTTCCTCAACCAAATCCTCCAGCCACTGGGTCAGCATATTGAGTCCCGAGCTCTTGCAGATAATGACAGCCTCCTCAGCATTCAGTAAAGGAGATAAGTGCTGCTGCAAAGCCTTCTGAAAGCGAGAATTGTAGAGAGTATGCCAATAGTAACGGATATTGGAAATGGAAGCATTCAGCAAGGAAACTTGGGTTTGTCGCTCATGCTCAAATCTCTGGTTAAATGGAAAATTACTAGGCACTACTGAGAAATCCGATGGACAAATCTGTTCAAGAAACTTAAGTTGTCCTGCAGTCAGACTAGCGCTCTCCAAATGACTGCTGCCACTGAGAAAAAGCAAGACTTTGCTAGATTTTAGCAAGGTTTTGTCTGGCGACAGAGCATCCAACTTATCCAAGTACTGCTTCATCTTACTCATAGCGGATTTTCCCATCCGTCACTCGAATCTTCCTTCCCCGCCAGTTAATCAGCGGCGGACTAAGCAAGACATAGAGGAAAAGCCAAGGCAAGACAAGGTCATTCAGCACCTCGTAGAACACTTCATCCAGATACGGCCGACCGGATAGAATGTGACGACGATAAGCCAGCATCCAAACCGCTTTGACCAAGAGCAAAAGCAAAGCCAGCAGTACAAAAGGCCAGCCAAGAAAGAAAGAAATGAGCAAGGCAGGAAGGGGCAGGAAACTAGGCAGAGCAATTAAAATAATAACCTTCCAGTCCAAGTGCTCTTTCAGATAGATGGAGCTAAAAAGCAGCCAACGCTTCATTTGCAGCAGATATTGCTTGGCATCCTTGATAGTAGTCCGAACATTACAGGTCACCCGCGTCTGGATAATCTCCACTCCCTTGCTGCGCAGAAAATCCGCTACAGCCAAATCATCACATAGATAGTCTTTAATAGCACTGAAGAGCTTCTGCTCCCTAGCCAGTTCAAGTGGCAGGATGTAGAACATTCCATTAATCGAGTGGTTAGCTTTGACTTCTGCCATGGTAAAATAAGTAATAAAAGAATTTCCATTGACAAAAGCTGCCACTAGCTTGGACCAGAAATTGCTTCGCTCTTGATTATAGGGAATGCCGGTCAGAATAACATTCTCACCCAGATAATCTGTCAACTTCCCCATTTTTGAAAAATCAATAACACTGTCGTCATCAAGAACAATCAGATATGGCCGGGTCAGCTCATCTATAATCTGCTCAATCTTATAGCTCTTAGGATTAATCCCCTGTGGGACATCATCCATGAGAAAGACACGAATGCGCTGGGCATAAGAAGGATTTTGACAAATCTTGTCAGCCACTCGCTGCGCCTCTGGGTCAGACTGATCAATCAGCCAGTAAAACTCCACTGCTTCTGTCTGCTGGAGATTGGCTAATAAATCATTTTCCAAACGAGGGTCACCAGATAGGATGGGCTGAACCACCGTATAAAGCTCCTCTTGAAAGTCTGATGAAGAGCTCTGCCCTTTTTTCAAATAAGCCAAAGACAAGAGCCAACGCAAGATAAAGAGAAGCAGGTAAGCAGATGTCAGCAGGGAAAAAATAAGTTTCATGATCAAAGCCCCTTTCGTAGATAAGCGCCAATCAAACGGATAATCCATCTTTGCGGAAGTAGCTTCATGAGCCAAGCCAGTAGTCGATATCTCTTGCCCACTATAGCATAGGAACGGCCTTGCAGGAGCAGTCTAATGATGCGTCGTGCCACTGTCTCTGGACTCATCTGTAATTTAGCACCACCCAAAGCATACTGCAGCTCTGGAGGAAAGATGGCAGTCCGAACCGGTCCCAGTATATAAAGACAAACTCTCATTTCAGAGCCTTTGAGGCGCAGCTCTTCTTGCAAGGCTAGACAGTAAGTCTGCAAAGCGGCCTTACTGGCGCTGTAAGCTGCCAGATAAGGATGGGGACAAAGTGCCGCTAGTGATGAAAGCTGGACAAGTCTTATCTTGCAATTGCGCTCCGCAGCCTGCTTCATCAGCCGAATAGGCGCTTGGTAATTGACCTGCCAGAGGGCATTTTCAGCGACTTCTGAAAGAGATAGCGCTGGACCGAAACTAGCCAGACCGCAGCAATTAATCAGTAAATCAGCCTCTAGCTGCTGAGCAAAATCGTCAACAGCAGCCGCATCCAGCAAATCCAAAACTCTGCAGGAAAGCTTAGCTCTAACTCCAGACAAGTCCTCTTGCAACTGGGTGAGTTTAACTTCATCTCTGCCAACCAAGACCAGCTGATCTGTCCTTTGAGCCAGTTCTCTAGCCAGCTGACGACCTATACCTCCCGAAGCCCCCAAAATCACAGCTTTGCTGATTGTTTTTTCCATTTGCATAGATATAGTTTACCAGATTTTGACAAGATATAAAACTAATTGCTAGATTTTACCTTTGCCCTCAAGAAACGAAAAACATTTCTCACTCTCTCCTGAATATGCTAAAATAGACTTAAATGAAATGAAAAAGGAGCATTTATGAAATATCCTAATCTTTTAGAGCGTTTCCTGACCTATGTCAAGGTCAACACGCGCTCAGACGAGACATCTACTACTACACCCAGCACCCAGAGTCAGGTGGACTTTGCCAACAAGGTCCTCATACCCGAGATGAAGCGGGTTGGATTGGAAAATGTCTACTATCTACCCAATGGCTTTGCGATTGGAACTCTGCCAGCTAACGACCCTAGCTTTACCCGCAAGATTGGCTTTATTTCCCACATGGATACGGCAGACTTCAATGCGGAAAACATCCAGCCGCAGGTTATTGAAAATTATGACGGCGGTGTGATTCCGCTAGGACAATCTGGCTTTAACCTAGATCCTGCGGACTTCGCCAGTCTCCATAAATACAAGGGCCAAACCCTGATTACGACTGACGGAACGACTCTTTTGGGAGCAGATGACAAGTCTGGTATCGCTGAAATCATGACGGCTATCGAATACCTGTCTGCCCATCCAGAAATCAAACACGGAGAAATCCGAGTTGGCTTTGGTCCAGATGAGGAAATCGGTATCGGGGCTGATGAGTTTGACGCTGAAGACTTTGATGTAGACTTTGCCTACACAGTAGACGGCGGACCTTTAGGCGAGCTCCAATACGAAACCTTTAGCGCCGCTGGAGCAGAACTGACCTTGCAAGGCCGCAATGTCCATCCGGGAACTGCTAAAGACCAGATGGTCAATGCTCTCCAGCTTGCTATTGACTTCCACAACCAGCTGCCAGAAGCCGACCGACCAGAGAAGACCGAGGGCTACCAAGGCTTCTACCACCTGATGAACCTGACCGGTACTGTCGAAGAAGCACAAGCAAGCTACATTGTCCGCGACTTTGAGACAGAAGCTTTTGAAAATCGCAAAGCTGCTATGCAGGCTATTGCTGAAAAGATGAACCAAGATCTGGGCAGCGAGCGTGTTATCTTGACCCTCAAAGACCAGTATTACAACATGAAACAGGTCATTGAAAAGGACATGACACCTATCCATATCGCCAAAGCAGTCATGGAAAGTCTGGACATCCAGCCTATTATCGAGCCTATCCGCGGCGGAACTGACGGCTCTAAAATTTCCTTTATGGGTATCCCGACACCTAACCTCTTTGCAGGCGGCGAGAACATGCACGGCCGCTTTGAGTATGTCAGCCTAGAAACCATGGAGCGCGCTGTCGATACCATCATCGGTATTGTTACCTATCAAGAGTAAAAAAAGAAACCACAGAAGTTCACGAGGAATTTCTGTGGTTTTGTTGTTTGTAATACGAGGAGGATAGTAGACCTCAGTCCTAACAGCTCCATTACTTTAAATTAAATAGACAAATGTAAATAACACTATCAATAATAGATATACCAATAAGAAAATGATCATTTGTATTCTTAAAATTCTATCATGTCCTGGATATCTTTCAACAAACCCCTGTTGAGGCTTTTGGGGATTATACCACACTGACATTTTAGAACCAATAGGGAATATTTTTTCCAAATTTAATACATGATATGGACTTCTAATATATTTTGTATCTAATACTTCAGCCTTAGCTTTTCTCGAAGTTGTAGTTTCATAAGATGAATAAGATAAACGTTTTTCATAATTTTTGCCATCTACCACGTATTCAACAACTGGTAAAGCGGCTAAATCTGAACTATTTAAATAGCTATATCTAACTACTCTGCCAACAACTTTTGTTGTCGCATATTTCTGAATATTTTTCTCTCTTCTATAAAATAAAAAATATATCAAAAATAGCAAAGCAAAAACAGCAGAGAAAATTAGTACGATTTGGATATATACCTTTTTTATCACTTACAGCACCTTTGTTTTATTCCTTCTGTTCTCTTTATTTTCTTCATACTATCCACGTTTTTTGTTTTTGTCAAACACATTATCCCCTATGTCTGTCCAAAACCTATATTCTCTTGGAATTAAATCAAGGAAATGTTGATATTTCCCTATCCATGGAGCTGAGATATATTCCTCAAAAGAAATATATTCTGCGTAATATGAATACAATAAGAGATTATCCATATCAACTAATAAAGATGGGGCGAAATCATAAATAGCGTTCAGTTTATCCGTTTTATACTCATTAGCAAAGACGTTCCTTAACTCTGACAGATCGCAACTATATTTTTGCATATCTTCTAAAAAATAGAGAATATTCTCAGGCAGTAAAATCGGAGAGCGTAATCTTTCCTTATAAATCTCATCTAAATCGTATCCCGCTTCTTCGTAATTAATATACCATAACTCCAAATCAGAAATATACCAAGAATACTGATTTTTGTATTTAAAAGCGACAACAATATTTTCACCATATTTTGCTCTAATCATTTTTTCACCCATTTAATTATTCTAACATTTTGTACATATTCAATAAACCATTGGTTTATTGGTGCTGGAAGTTCAAAAGCGTAACCTTCGAAGCCATTTCTCTTGAATACATCTTCGTCCACTAGTTTAGGAGCCATTCCATTCTGATTTAAAGGATTGGATTCATATTCCTTTTTTAACATTGAATTCTCTTTAATAATGTCGTCAATATCTGAATCTAACCTGAGCAATTGAATTGACATTAGGACTCTCTTGTATTTCTCTCTTTTGGCTTTATCACTGTCAATTTGTGCTCTTAAACTAGCATCATTCATTTTCTTCCCTACTTCTATTCTGCAGGTTGCTCTCCAGAATTTTGCTGCCTCAAGTCTTGTAAGGATTTATCAACCACCTTCTTAATCGTCTCGTCATCAGCTCCAGGGATATGGTAATGAGAGTTACTATTATCACTACTGGAGCTTTCCGTTTGAGCACTTTCTTCAATGGCAGTTGACGAATTAGACATAGAAGATGTTGATGTGGTAGATGTTCCCTCATTAACCTTGAGTGCATCATTTAGCTCTTTATAATTAATCTTCTGCTGCTCAACAGGTCTATAGAATACTGCAAAGGAGAGAAGCAAAGCTAAAGTTGCACCGATACCTGCTAATGTCCTTTTATTAGCCTCAGCCGTAGGAATCTTTACTCCTTTTGTACTAAGATCTTTCCATTCAGGATGCTCTTCTTCTATCGCTTTTTTCTGTTGCCAAAAAGGAACAAGCAGAAAATGATTGACAGGTATGACAGACGCCATGGCTGTTGCTAAAAATGGGATAAATCTGGAAGAACTAATTATTAGCATACAATCTAGTATGGCAAATAAAATGAAAAGGAAAATCACTAAAGCAAGACGAATTCTATACTCCTTTTTAACCTGTAAATATTTCTCTTGGGACATCTTAAAACCTTCCTTATTTTTAGTTTCATTTGTAATTTTTAATAGAGATAGTCAATATTTCTGTAAATCGTTAATGCTATCACTTAAATATCTCTTAGCACACACTAGTCTTTAGCTCCTTCAGCAACTAAATCATAAGGGAAATACGGAATGCCTTCCAATTCCTTGTAATCCAATCCCTTGATTTTGCAAATAGCGCCTGATTCAAAGGACCAATAGCCATAATAACTTTTATTGTTTGTTTTATGCAAATCATGCCATCCCGTATCTTTGCTCCCTTGATACCATTTCTTAGTCAAATATTCTTTCAGCAGTTTGAGGGACTGTTCAGCATTCTCTTCTTCAATAATTTTTCGAGTAAAGCCATAAGGTCTTGGGAAATTATAGTTTATCCGAATCTTCCAATCTGGTTGACGTGATTGAATCAAGTAATCAATCAAATAATCCTCTGGATCATCCTTTTTGACCAAATCAACTATCTGGTTAAATATTGCTTCATCTATATCCAACATAATTCCAATTGAAAGAGCCCAAACCATTTGTTCGTAACCAGAGTTACTATGCCATGATAGCTTCATATTTTTTATATACTTAATATACTCGCTCTTAAATTTTTCAAGAGAATAACCAGCTGTATAAGTAGCAATCATAATTTCTTTTTGATATCTAAAAATCGATGATCTTATATTAGAGATTACTACCATATTATCTAACGAAAATTTTTGAACTCCTTCTTTCTCATCTTGTTCAATTTCTTGAATTCTTTCTTCAGAATCCTGAATAGCTTTTTGAAAAATATTTATAAGTCCATCTATATTATTTCTATCTGAAAATGTATCTCTTAATTCCATTTATATCCTCTTTCTAAAGCCATAAAGCGCCTTCTTTTATGTTTATGAATTTTCAGCATATTACCAGTTTTATTGATTATTCTGATTTTCTTCCTCACGTTGTTTATGTAAATCCTCGAGAAATTCCTTCTGAACTTGCTTTAGCATGCTACTGTTCGGAATTTTACTATTAGTAGAGCTGTCTGCTTTCGAGGAAGATGTATCTTCTGTATTTTGCTGTTCAGACGATTCTTCTAATATATCTGTTGAGGATTGGGCTAGCTCCTGATTCTCAATGCTTTCATATACTTTAGGATCAATGATAATAAATGGCTTTGTCACAACTGGCCTATAAAGCGAGAAGAAAGAAACAATGAGTACAAGCCCAGTACCAATAAATACCGAAACTGATTTTAAAAGATTTTCGCTTAAAATCTTTATGTCTTTTCCCTTAATTTTCTTCCAATCAGGATGCTCAGCTTCGATTGCTTTTTTGCGTTGCCAACAAGGAAATAGAAACCCAAAATTAAGTCCAAACATCGTAATTGTAAAAATAGACATAAAACTATGATATGGAGAATGATTTGCAATCATAACAAGTGATAAAACAGCTCCTAAAATCACAAGCAATATGATGAAGAGCAAGCGAAGATTCGCTTCTTTCTTTAAAATCAGATATTCTTCTTTGGTCATTTTTCTCTCGTTTCTTTTTTATGATTCAAATTTCACTACTTAAATATTTTACAATTTTTTAGCAATCAATCCCTTAATCTAACTTTCAAATTATAACTTTATCTATCTCTACTCTCCATTTTCGTCTTGTCCGACCGACGAAGCCTCAGATTGATTGTCGCCTTGACTGTCTCCAGTGCTCGCTGAACTATCTGATTTTGGAAAATCCAAACTATACTCAGTTTCTGTACTAATCGCTGGGAGATCAATATCTATTATTTCCTGATTTTGAACAGGATTATAAGAAGTGAAAAAGGCCCAAACCATATAAACAAGAATGGCTGGATATACAATCAGATGTCTTCCCCAAAAATTCCCAGAAGCTTCAGCACCTCTTGTAGACATTCCTTTCAATTCTGGATACTGGGCCTCGTATCGTTGCTTTTTTGTCCAATACGGCCTTGATATAACAATACCAGCAAATACAACTAAGCCAATAGAGACATTTTCAAAGATTAGATTCCTAGATCTTGAATAGACCAAAATAAAGGATAAAATAGCTCCTGTAATGGCCGTTAGCAAGAATATAAAGCGGCTATAAATAGCTTCTTTTTTTAATCTAAGATATTCTTTGATGGGTGGTTCTTTTTCTGTCATGATGACAATCCTTTCATCTATCAGTCTCCGTTTATTTTAACACAATATCAATCAAATAAGTATAGGGTTGTGAAAATCAAAAACGAATGATGGTCTTAGACCTGGCTTGGTCTTCATCATTCGTTTTATTGTTGTTTTACATCAAAATGTAAGCTTAGCTAATCTGAACAGTTTTCAGCTGGCCGTCAGCTCCTGTAAAGCTGATGCTTCTACTTGCTGGATTATAGCTGAAAGTCTCTAGACTGACACCGTAGAGCTGAGAAAGCTCCTGCAATTTCTGGTTGAATGCTTCCTCTGACATGCCAAAACTCGCTGCTAAACTTGATTGACCAGCTGGATTTGCAGTTGTCGAAGATTCTGCTGGTTTGTCAGATTGGTTTTGAGCTGCTTCTCCAGTGGCAGATTCGGAAGGTAGATCGCCATTTTGCGCAATATCTGGAGCACTGCTGCTTGCTGGCTGACCAGAAGCAGGTTGTTCAGCTGGTGCTTTGAGGAAGCCTTTTTGCACCGCATAGGCATCTGCTGCTTGGCGCTCGGCTTCTGACAAGTCTTTCTTGTAAATATAGTGCTCGTGGTCCAAATGGACTACCCGATAGCCTTGCTCGTCCGCTCCGACAATATCCTGCAGATTAAAGTGATAGCCATCATCGTTCCCATGCTGAGAATCGGACTCGCTTGCCCCCTCAGGATGGATGAGTGACTGCTGGAAGGCCAGGATTTCCTTGAGTAGCTCTTTCTTGTGTGTAGCTCTCTGTCCAAGCTTATCAAAAAGCTGGTCTAGCTGCTGGTATTGCTGCTCACTTCCTTGATTCTTTTCCAGATACTGATGGATAGACATGAGCAAATTATAAAGCTGTTGATAAACTTCCTGATTTTCCGTATTAGCTGGCTCTTCCTTTTGTCCAGCAATTGTTCGGCTCATCTGATCCAAAAGCTTCTGACTTGCTGTCAGCAGAGCCTGCTTGTCTGAGCTGCTGCTCTTTAATTCCTTGCCTAATTCTAAGATTCTAGCCGCATAGTCTGCTCGGCTGTTTTGGTCCTTCACTTCTCCTAGCAATTCCTGCGCTTTTCCAAGGAAGACAAGTGCTTGAGCACTCTTTTCGCTCTCATCCGAGGTGCCAAAATCATCATAAATCCCCTTCAAAAAGTCATAAATCATGGCCTTATAGGTTGGCTGATCTGGCTCTCCCTGATCCAGCTCTGTCTTTTCAGAGGACGGAGAAGGCTGACCGCTAGCAAGGGCTGCTGCAATTTCTTTCTTAGTCTGATAGAGGGCAGGAAAAAGCTGCTGGAGATTAGTCGCTTCTATAAAGGCTTGAGACTTATAGAGAGTCAAGGTCAGCTCGGCTGCTTTTCTGCGCAGCTCAGGGCTCAAGCGCCCATCCTCTAATGCTTGGTAGAAATAACGAATATAATCAACCGCTGTGACGCCTGTCCGATCATGATAATCTTCTAAAGCGGATAATACTTGTCCTAGCTCTGCCATTTCATCTTGATTTTGGCTAGCATAAGCATTTTGCAGACGCTGCAACAAGTCAGCTTTCTTCAGCCCATAGCTATCCGTGTCAAGCCGGTTCATTCTCTCCAAAAGCCCTTGATAGGTCTTGTCTAGCTCGGTCTCTTGGATTGGCTTGACCGTCTGATCCACATGGATAAACTGCTTATCAAAGTTATCCAGACTGCTCAGGTAGCCGGCTGTTGAGTTGCTTGGCAGCTTCTTCATGGTTTCTACAAACTGCCCCAAAGCAAGCTCAATCCGCCGCTGCATAAGAGGATCATCGGCATAGAGACGCTGACTGTCCGCTTTTAGGCTTTCTACTTTTTGCAAAATAGCGGCCTCATCATAATCGCCCTGCTCATACTTAGATTGAATCTGAGGCAGACGATTTTTCAAGGCTTCTGCTGCGCCCTTGGACTGGATTTTGATATAGTGGTTATGGTCGCCATGAGGAATGACAAACTGACCATCTTCCACCTGCAGACTGTAAGGCGAAAGACCTGAGCGCAGGGCTGTTGTATAGAGCTCATTCATGAAGTCCAGCTCTGCATTTCCCGTTACCAGAGGAATGCGAACATGCTCCTTGCGGACAGCATAGGGGTGGATATGTGTCGGATCATAGGCTTGGTCAGGGTTATTAAAGACAAAGAAGCCATTTGAGATGCGAACCGCTTCCTTGGGAACACCATAGGTTTGGCAGATATAAGCAATCTTTTCCTCATCACTGGCATCGCGTGAATAGCGTTCAGCATCATTGACTGCTGCAGACGGTTTTACTGGCTGCTGCTTGGCCAAGACCTGCTCCGCTGCTTGAATCTGTTCAGCAGTCAAGTCTTTCTTGTAAAAGTAATGAGCATGGTCTCCGTGCGATACCATGTAGCCTTGCTCGTCCTTGCCAATGACAGCCTCCGCATGAAAACCATGGTCGTGCTCAGGCTGTGACGGTAGCTGAGGCTTCAAAGCTTGCAGAGGATCTCCTAGCGGCTTGTAAGTATAACCAATAGGAATCAAGCGGGCAATCTTCGCTTCCAAGTCTGATAGCTTGTCATAAGGAATGAAATGATGGTGGTCTCCGTGGGGTATAACGACTCCATTTTCTGTCCGACGGCTGATTTTCAGCGGGTCAAACACCACGCCGTCCCCTTCATGATAGCGCTGAGACTGAGGCAGGGCATAGAGTAGCTGCAGCAGACTTGGCAAGGATGGCTGAGATGGTTGAGACGGCTGGAGCGGATTAGACGGACTCAGCTGAGTAGCCGCTAAGCCAGGACTTGGCTGCTCAATCTTTGAATGATTTGACAGCTGTGGAGACGGATTTGAGACTGGTCCACCCTGATTGTCAGCACTATTCTGATTCCAAGTATTGGAAGAAGCAACCGTCCTGCCGTAGTTAGGCGGGTTCACTCGTCCGCCAGCCCGTCTGCTATTCCAGTAGCTCTGAGCCGCAGCCAATTCTGCCGGCGACAAGTCGCTCTTGGGAATGTAGTGAAAATGGCCGCCATGCGGCACGATAAAAGCATCGCCAGTATCCTCGATGACGTCATAGGGACTGAACGTATAACCATCATCCGTCCTATATCCCCCTTGGCCTTGGTAAGAAACTCCTGCAAGGTCTGCTGCCGTCTTTCCCGCAGCTAAGGACTTGCTAGGTTGACTGAAATCGCGAGTTCTGCTTGATTTTGTAGTGGAAGATTTGCCACTATCGCCTTCTTCCTTGGTCTTATGCAGCTTCTTCTGCCGTGCAATCTCATCTACCGAGCGGACATTACTGGTATGCTTGGCATCCTTGAGGTAGAGATAATACTTCCCATCTAGCTTGATGATATAGCCATCCTTGACCTCATTGACTATATCTGCTTCCTGCAGCGTGTAATTAGGATCTCGGATAATCAACTCTTCGCTGATAATGGCATCAAAAGGCACCTTTCCATCAAAGTAATGATAATGGTCTCCGTGAGAAGTGACATAGCCCTGATCCGTAATTTTCACGACAATTTGCTCTGCTTCAATACCTTCCTCATCATTGATTTGGTCAGATGTCAAATTTTTGTTTTTATCCGTCTTGGCACCCGAAGTCTTATCCTCAATATAGGCTACTTTGTTATCTTTGGTCTGAGGTCGGGGCTGAGCTTGCCATTGGATAAGCCCGTAAGTTCCGAGACCAAGAGCTAATACAGCTACTGAAGCTAGGAAATATTTCTTTTTCATGGTTTTCCTTTATCCTTTCAAATCTTTAGCTAAAACAGCTAGATTTTCTTCTAAATTTTCTAAATAAGATAGTTGATTGGCTGGGTCAGCTTCCAGAGGATTCAGCTCCTTGATTTGTACACCGGTCGCCTTGACCAAGGTTTGAGCCACTTTGGAAGAAGCATTGCTTTCCACAAAAATGGTCTTCACCTCGTGCTCCTTGACAAAGTCTTCTATCTCTTTCAGCTGGCGCGGACTAGGCTCCTGCTCCGGTGAAATACCAGCAATGCCCAACTGGGTCAGCCCGAAGCGCTTGGCCAGATAAGAAAAGGCAGTATGCTGGGTGACAAAGGTCTTGTTGGGCACTTTATCAAAAATCTTCTGATAGCGTTCTGTCAGTTTTTTAGCCTCTTCTTGAAATTTTCGGGCATTGGCCTGATAAGTCTCCCGATGGTCGCTATCCAGCTCTGATAACCTGTCGGCGATAATCTGAGCTTCTTCCGCAGCCTTCTGAGGATCCAACCAGGTATGGGGGTCATAGAGCGTCTTCTCATCCACTCCCTCTCCCGCTTGGACATCTTCCAAACCAGCGACTCGATCCAGCTTCATACCCTGGGAAGCCTCAAGTACTTGAACCTTGGAATTCTTGAGACTAGGATTCAGCTCGCCAGCCCAGGACTCCAAGGTCCGTGAATGATAGACAAAGACATCTGCATCATAGATGGCTGCCACATCATTGGCTGAAGGCTCAAAATCATGAATGCCGCTGCTAGACTGAATCATGCGCACATCATTCAGATCGCCCGATATAGCCTTAACCACGGAGTAGATAGGATAAAAGCTGGTTACAATCCTCAATCCTTGCGACTGACTGGATGGACCAGATTCCTTTTGAGACTGACAAGCCCATAGACACAAGACCAGGGCCAGCAGACTAAGGCAGGCTAAGAATTTTAAAGCTCGTTTCACAATATCTCCTTAACTCATTATTAACCGGTTTATTAACTGGTTAATATAATACACTTTGTCAACTTCTTTGTCAAGCTTTTTAAGAAAATAAAGCAAAAAGGAAGTAAGATTCTTTCCCACTTCCACTTTGCTTTTAATTCAATATATTTTGAAAGGTTATTTATTACGACTATTCAAGGACAGAATAAGCTTGGACAGATGGATTTTTCAAGCTTAGCTGTATGAAATTCCTTTTACGACTTTCATACTGTCAAATGACGATCTGGAAGTTGGAAATCGCTCTATATCGCCTCTGTAGTGAAACTGCGGCTTTCAAGCACCTTCAGCATGGCATCGGCCGTGTCCAAGGCTGTGAAGAGTGGTACTCCATGCTCAATAGCTGAGCTGCGGATAATTTGGCCATGCTTATCTGCTGTCCGCTTGGTTCCGACTGTGTTGATAATAGCCTGAACCTTACCCTTGCGGATATAGGCTGGAATGTCTTTGTCATCATCACTGCCGATTTTTTCCACCAGGCGGACGTGTAGGCCATGATTTTCAAAATAAGAGGCTGTTCCCTTGGTTGCCCAAATACCATAGCCAATATTGGCAAAACGCTGAGCCAGCTGCAAGGCTTCTTCCTTGCTATCGCCTGCAATAGTAAAGACGATATTTCCAAAGTTTGGCAGATGGAGATAGGAAGCCTCAAAAGCCTTATAGAGTGCTTTTTCGAGCGTGCGGTCACTGCCCATGACTTCGCCGGTAGACTTCATTTCAGGTCCCAAGAGACTATCAACCTTCGCCAACTTGGTAAAGGAGAAGACTGGCGCCTTGATATGAACCATGGAACTTTCTGGATGAAGGCCATCTTCATAGCCCAGCTCTGCTAAAGTTTCCCCAAGGATCAAACGAGTCGCTACTTGCGCCATCGGAATATCGGTCACCTTGGACAAGAAAGGAACAGTCCGGCTGGCCCGTGGATTGACCTCAATGACATAGACCTGCTCATCTTTGATGACGAACTGAATATTCATCATGCCGATACAGTTGAGTCCCAGAGCCAAGCGTTTAGTATAGTCTGCAATGGTATCCTTAACTTTCTGCGATAGGGTTTGCGGCGGATAGGCTGCCATGGAATCCCCTGAGTGAACCCCTGCCCGCTCGATATGCTCCATAATCCCTGGAATCAAGACCTGACAACCATCAGAAATAGCATCCACTTCGCACTCATCACCAACAATATAAGAATCAACCAAAACCGGATGGTC
Organism: uncultured Streptococcus sp.; assembly: GCF_963456385.1. Lineage (GTDB taxonomy): Bacteria > Bacillota > Bacilli > Lactobacillales > Streptococcaceae > Streptococcus. The sequence goes on from NZ_CAUOLF010000027.1 coordinate 23,309, forward strand.
TGGACTGGCCTTAACCGCTGTCCGCATATAAGAGCGTAGATCCGCTTCGTTTTCTACGATTTCCATGGCACGGCCACCCAAGACATAGGAAGGTCGCACCAGGACTGGGAAGCCAATCTTACGAGCTGCTTCTACTGCTTCCTCTTCATTAGTAGCCGTCTGGCCTGGCGGCTGCGGAATATCCAGCTCCTTCAGAGCTTGCTCAAAGAGATCCCGATCCTCAGCTCGATCCAAGTCCGCTACTTGGGTACCTAAAATCTTCACACCAGCCTTGGACAGAGGCTCTGCCAGATTAATGGCTGTCTGTCCGCCAAACTGAACAATAACACCTTTAGGCTGCTCCAGCTCAATGACATTCATAACATCCTCAAAAGTCAGCGGCTCAAAGTAGAGCTTGTCAGAGACAGAAAAGTCAGTCGATACAGTCTCCGGATTGCTGTTCATGATAATTGCTTCATAACCAGCTGCCTGAATGGCCTTTACAGAATGAACAGTCGCATAGTCAAACTCCACTCCCTGCCCAATTCGGATAGGACCAGAACCCAGCACCAGAACTGATTCCTTGCTGGATTTGACAGATTCATTTTCAAAGCCATAGGTAGAGTAGAAATAAGGCGTCGCAGACTCGAACTCAGCAGCACAAGTATCTACCATCTTGTAAACCGGCACAATCTTCTGCTCCTGTCGGATGCAACGCACCTGCTCAGCTGTCATGCCCCACAAGGCTGCAATCTTAGTATCCGCAAAGCCATTTTGCTTGGCTTTCTTGAGCACATAACTATCTCCGATATGACTGGCCAGCTCCTGTTCGATTTCGTAAATGTGGAGCAGCTTATCCAGGAAAAAGACATCAATCTTGGTCAGCTCAGCAATTTCATCCGGACTGTAACCACGGCGAATAGCCTCTGAGATGTAGAAAATCCGGTCGTCTTGTGCCTTGACAATCTTCCTCATCAGCTCATCATCGCTTACTTGGCTGAGAGCAGGCAGCTCATTGTGGTCCGCACCAACTTCCAGAGAGCGGCAGGCCTTGAGCAGACTCTCCTCAATATTGCGGCCGATAGCCATGACTTCCCCTGTCGCCTTCATCTGGGTTCCCAGACGGCGTTCACCCTGCTCAAATTTATCAAATGGAAAGCGTGGAATTTTAGCGACCACATAGTCCAGAGCCGGCTCAAACATAGCATAGGTAGAGCCTGTTACCGGATTGATGATTTCATCCAATGTAAGCCCGACTGCGATTTTCGCCGCCAGCTTGGCAATCGGATAGCCAGTCGCCTTAGAGGCTAGGGCTGATGAGCGGGAAACCCGCGGATTGACCTCGATGACATAGTATTTGAAACTATGCGGGTCCAGAGCCAGCTGTACATTACAGCCCCCCTCAATCTTCAGCGCTCGAATAATCTTGAGACTGGCGTCCCGCAGCATCTGGTATTCATAGTCTGAGATAGTCTGACTAGGCGCAAAGACGATTGAATCCCCTGTGTGAATGCCGACTGGGTCAAAGTTTTCCATATTACAGACGACTAGCGCATTGTCGGCGCCATCCCGCATGACTTCGTATTCGATTTCCTTAAAGCCCGCTATAGATCGCTCGATTAGACACTGAGTAACAGGAGAAAGTTTGAGGCCGTTTTCTGCGATTTCCTGCAGCTCTTCTTCATTGCTACAGATACCGCCGCCAGTTCCTCCCAGTGTAAAAGCCGGACGGACAATGACTGGATAGCCGATGCCAGCCGCAAATTCCAGCGCTTCATCCACTGTATTGACAATTTCTGACTCAGGGATGGGCTGGCCAAGTTCTTCCATCAGCTGCTTGAAGAGATCCCGGTCTTCCGCTTGGTCAATGGCCGATAACTTGGTCCCTAAGAGTTCCACTCCCAGCTCTTCTAAAAGCCCTGACTTGGATAATTCCATGGCCATATTGAGTCCGGTCTGGCCACCCAGAGTAGGCAGAAGAGCATCCGGCCGCTCCTTGCGCAAAATCCTCGCAACAAACTCCAGCGTGATAGGCTCGATATAAACTCGGTCTGCAATTTCTTTGTCCGTCATAATGGTCGCTGGGTTAGAATTAACCAAGACAACACTGTAGCCCTCTTCTTTCAAGGACAGGCAAGCCTGAGTCCCAGCATAGTCAAACTCCGCAGCCTGACCGATAACGATAGGACCAGAACCGATGACCATAATTTTCTGAATATCTTTACGTTTTGGCATAGTGCACCTCTCAATCTTGCTTCCTAGTAAGCCTGATGGGCATCCATCATTTCCATAAACTCATCAAAGAGATAGTCTGCATCATGCGGTCCCGGCGCAGCATCCGGGTGGAACTGCACAGAAAAGGCAGGATAATCCCGATGGCGCACACCTTCGACAGACTTATCATTAATTTCTTCATGAGTCACAATCAGGCATTCCGGCAAATCCTCACGGCTGACGGCATAGCCGTGATTTTGACTGGTAAAGTCAACTCGGCCTGTCGCAATCTCGCGTACCGCATGATTGAAGCCACGATGGCCGAACTTCATCTTATGCGTCTTAGCACCGTTAGCCATGGAGAAGAGCTGATGCCCCATACAGATTCCGAAAATTGGAATTTTGCCCTGAACACCACGAATCATGTCCAGAGCCTCCGGCACATCTTCTGGATTGCCCGGTCCATTGGACAGCATGACGCCGTCAGGATTGAGCTGGAGAATTTCCTCAGCGCTGGTATCATAAGGTACTACTGTCACGCTGCAGTTACGCTTGGCTAACTCCCGCAGGATAGAGTGCTTGAGACCAAAGTCCACCAATACCACGCTGCGACCCGTTCCCGGAGCTGGATAGGACTGCTTGGTAGACACCTGCTTGATGTTATCAGTCGGCAGAACTGTAGCCTGCAGCTGGTCTTGCAAATGCTCAATGCTATCCTCCGCATTGGCAATGGTTGCCCGCATAGTTCCATGCTGGCGGATAATCTTGGTTAATGCCCTTGTATCAATTCCCGAAATGCCTGGTATCTTTTTGATTTTGAGGAACTCATCCAAAAACAATTGCTGGCGCCAATTGCTGGCACGACGTGCATACTCATAGACCACTACTCCCTTACAAGTCGGTAAAATGGACTCATAGTCGTCCCGATTGACACCATAATTTCCAACCAAGGGATAGGTAAAGGTCAAAATCTGGCCGTTATAAGACTGATCCGTAATCGATTCCTGGTAGCCAGTCATGCCTGTGTTAAAGACGATTTCACCTGTCACAAAAAGATCCGCTCCAAAAGCTTCCCCTTCGAAAATCATGCCGTTTTCTAATATTAAAAGTCTCTTTGCCATTGTTCCCTCCTGTCCAAGATGCAGACCGCCCGAGACCATCCACATAAGATATATAATAATAGGGAGTGGGATTGCTTCACACAGCTTCACCCACTCCCGGCCTACTGTCCGAGATTATTGACGGCCTTTCAGAACTGCTTCAATAATAGCCATTCTGACAAAGACGCCGTTGGTCATTTGTTCAACGATACGCGATTTTGGTGCTTCGACCAGATGATCCGCAATTTCTACATCACGGTTAACTGGAGCCGGATGCATCAGAATTGCTGTATCTTTCATGCGGTCATAACGCTCTTGAGTCAGACCATGCAGTCTGTGGTAATTTTCTTTAGAAAAGATGGACTCGTAGTCATGACGCTCATGCTGCACGCGCAGGAACATCATGACATCCACTTGATCAATCACCTCATCAATGGTGACAAACTTACCATAGTCCGCAAACTCTTGGCTCCGCCATTCTTCCGGACCTGCAAAATAGAGCTCTGCTCCCAAGCGCTTGAGAATCTGCATATTTGACTTAGCCACACGCGAATGGTCCAAGTCACCAGCAATCGCAACCTTGAGTCCTTCAAAGCGACCAAACTCTTGGTAAATAGTCATCAGGTCCAGCAAGCTCTGGCTAGGATGCTGACCAGAACCGTCTCCTCCGTTAACGATGGAAGTCGTAATTGTTGGACTTTCCACTAGATCTTTGTAATAATCTACTTCTGGGTGGCGAATGACACAGACATCAACGCCTAGGGCAGACATGGTCAAGATAGTGTCATACAAGGTTTCTCCTTTGTTGACCGAGCTGGTCTTGACATCAAAGTCCAGAAGATCGCAACCTAACTTCAACTCTGCTACTTCAAAGGCCTTGTGGGTCCGTGTAGATGACTCAAAGAAAAGGTTAGACACGATATGCTGCTCATCATAATGGACTTTAGCGCCATTTTTAAATTCGATTCCGCGTTTAATCAAGGCCATAACTTCTTCATTTGACAGAGTTTCCATAGAAACAAGGTTCTTAAGAGCGATTTGATTGGATGACATGATATAATTCTCCTTTATGAAAGAATGAAGGCTTCCAGAGTGCTGCAAGTAAAGTCGCTCTGAGAGCAAGCTATTTTTGAACAAAAGTTAATGATTTAGCACCTAGCTCAATCCTTGGGCTCAGGCAGGACCAGATAGAGGACAATTCCCAGAATAGTTGACAAGGCAACTCCTGAGATTTGCAGACCCGACAGCTGCAAGGTCAGACCACCGATACCAGATACCAAGATGACACTGGCAATCAAGAGATTCTTTTTATTGTCAAAGTTGGTCTGTGCTTCGATCAGAATTTTAAGACCACTCGAAGCAATTACCCCAAAGAGGGCGATGGAAATACCACCCAGCACAGGACTCGGGATGGATTGGAGCAGGGCTGAGACCTTGCCCACAAAGCTCATGACAATAGCCAGCACTGCTGCACCTGCAATGACATAGACGCTGTAGATTTTATTGAGCGCCATAACTCCGATATTCTCTCCGTAGCTAGTCACCGGCGGTGCTCCGAAAAGCCCTGCAATAATCTGAGCCAGACCATCTCCGGTCAAGGTCTTGTCCAGTCCTGGATCCTTGAAGAAGTCCTTGCCTGTCAAGCTATTTAGTACCATAACATGGCCGAAATGCTCTGTCATGGTTACAAAGGCGATAGGCGCCATAGTTAGGATTGCGCTTGGGTAAAATTTCACATCATAGTCTAAGAATGGCAGACTCATTGGCGGAAGGTGGAACCAAGAAGCTTCCCCAACCTTGGCAAAAGACACAATTTCCTGGCCAGTCACGGCCCCTAAAATCAAGCTAAAGATGTAGCCGACTATCAAACCTAGCAAGACTGGGATGATTCCCACAATTTTCTTACCATAGATATTAAAGAGGATAACTGCCAAGAGAGTAACCATGCCGATAATGAAGTAGGTCAAATCATAAACCTTTTCGCCATTAGCTGCAGTCTTGTTCATCACATCGCTAACAGCTGTTCCAGCCAAGCTAAGACCGATAACCATTATGATAGGCCCTACCACTACTGGCGGCAGCACCTTGTCAATCCAAGCATTGCCGGCAAACTTGACAATCAGTGCTACGATGAAATAAACCAAACCACCGGTGATAGCTCCCTGAGCAACCGCTCCGATACCATCTGTCTTCATCAGAATCTGCATGGCTGCGATATAAGCAAAGCTAGATCCCATGTAGGCTGGAATCTTGTACTTGGTAACAGTCAGATGGGCCAGTGTCCCCAGACCGCTGGAAAAGAGCGCAACCGCTGGGTCAATTCCCACCAGAATCGGTACCAAGACTGTCGCCCCAAACATGGCGAACAAGTGCTGAAAGGATAGTCCTAAAAGCAAACCTGGCTTTGGCATATCATGCACATCATACTTAACATCTTGACTCATTTAGCTTATTACTCCCCCATAATCAACACGCGATCTTGACCGTCAGTTTCGGTCATCTCAACGATAATCTCCTCAGTTTGGCTAGTCGGAATGTTCTTTCCGACATAGTCTGCCCGTATAGGCAGCTCGCGGTGACCACGGTCTACCAAGACAGCTAAGCCAACCCGAGACGGACGTCCATGACTGACCAGATTGTCGATAGCTGCTCGGATGGTCCGTCCTGTGTAGAGGACATCGTCGATCAGAATTACTTGACGGTCGGTAATATTTACCGGAATTACTGTCGTATCTTCTTCAACCTTGATATCATCACGAAAAGGCTTAGTGTCTACTTCAGCGACTGGAATATCGATATTCTCCAACTGAGCCAACCGCTTCTGAATCCGGTGAGCCAAGTGAACCCCACGGGTCTTAATCCCAGCCAAGACCACTTGATTTAAGTCCTTGTTGCGCTCGATGATTTCATAGGTAATCCGCGTAATCGCGCGATTCATGGTGATGTCATCGACAACTTCTTTTGTTTTCATTCTTTCCTCCTCAAACAAGAAAAAGTCTCCTTATTACAAGGAGACTTCAGAAAAATCTAGTCAGGCAAGCTAAAACAAGACGCACTTGCTTACACTCCACCCATCTTTTTACTTGCTCCTTGTCTATCTCTCTGGATAGAATTAAAGGATTATTTAATTTTTTATACTATATCACAATTTCAAAACTATTTCAAGAAAAAATTGTATTTTTTTCTGCTTGACTGGGTAAGGATTAGTGAAATCTGTTTTTTCATCTACAAGTACATGTCTCTAAGAAGTCTTCTTCTTTGAGGAAGAGATGGACTTTATCCCGTAAAAGACAAAACCAAAGATTAGGTAGGCCGCAAAAATAATCAGACACATCTGGATGACATAAGGCCAACCTTTCTTAAAGACATTGAGGAAAAAGTAAGGAAATGGATTGTCCTTGGATCTTGGAATGTTTATTTTCAGGAAAAAGCCATTAAAGAGAGCAAAGGCCATGTAGACCAAAGGCACACTTGTCCAAGAAATCGGATCAAACCAACGGTACTGGCGCGATTTGTCAAAGATTACTGTATCCAGAAGAAAGGCCAAGGGTACTATATAATGACATAAAAAATTCTCTAGGCGGTAAAAATCTGTCGCAATTGGGGCTAGCAAGAGGTGATAAACGACACAAGTAATCATGATGGACATGGTCACCCCACCCTTGATTCGCAAGATTTTCGGCGCCTTCCAAGCATCGCTAGGTCTCATCATCAGATAGACCAGAAAGCCCGTAAAGAGCAAGACCAAGAGATTGGACAGAACCGTATAGTACATAAGCATGCCCACGCCATACTTAGTAATTTCCAGATACACACCCAAAAAGGCCAGGATAAAAAGAATAATTCGATAAACTAAGATAAAACGACGATTCATAGAGACCTCAAATTTTCTTAACAAACTCTGACTTGAGCTTCATCGCACCGAAGCCGTCAATCTTACAGTCAATATTATGGTCGCCTTCCACGATGCGGATATTTTTTACGCGTGTTCCCTGCTTGAGATCCTTAGGTGCTCCTTTGACTTTCAGGTCCTTAATCAAGGTAACTGTGTCACCATCAGATAGCTTATTGCCATTAGCATCGATTGCTACTGGGCCTTCTTCTGCTTCTTGGACCTCAGCAGGATTCCACTCATAGGCGCATTCTGGGCAGACCAAGAGCGTTCCATCTTCGTAGACATACTCTGAATTACATTTGGGGCAGTTTGGTAAGTTGTTCATTTTTTCTCCATTTCTAGTTAAGGCTGCTAAATTTCCATACCAGCCTTCTATATATGATTAAGCTCTTCTTTCTTTTTTCAAATCCAGCAGAACACTAAACGACGTGAAGGTCAACTAAATCCTGAAAATCTAGTTTAATCCTATTTCCACACCATTCTAGTATAAGCTATTTTAAGCATTTTGACAAATCTCTTTTAGGATTTTTATATGTCTTGACCTTTCAGCAAAAACAGTGTACTATACTAGTGTATATACAGATAAAAAGGAGTCGTTATGAAACCAAAATCTAAAAATCAGTTTATGACACTGACCGCTTTTTTGACTGCACTAGCTATTGTTATCCCACTGGTTATGCCGATTAAAATTGTCATTCCGCCCGCTTCCTTCACCTTAGCCAGTCATGTCGCTATCTTTCTGGCTATGTTTATCTCCCCTCTCATGACGGTGATTGTCGTGATTGGTTCTACTATTGGATTTGGAATGTCCGGACTTCCTTTTATCATCACGCTTAGGGCCCTGTCCCACTTGCTCTTCGCTAGCATAGGCGCTCTTTATCTTCAAAAGCACCCGGACACACTGGACAGCCAGAAGAAGACTTGGATATTTAATTTCCTACTAGCCTTGATTCATGCCTTTGGCGAAGTGGTCGTCTGCATCCTCTTTTACACAACGTCTGCCTATCCTGCTAATGCTTTCTATATCTTATTTGGTCTGGTTGGACTTGGTACGGTCATTCATAGCATGGTCGACTTTGTCATTGCTAAGTTCATCTATCAAGCGCTGAAAAAGATTCGCTAGAGCTTGAAGATTCCTGACTTTTGGTTTACAATGAAGCTATGACCAAGCAAAGACGAGAAGAACTATTAGACCTTTTGAAAACATCATCTGCTGCCCTCAATGGCCAGTCACTGGCTGAACATTTCCATGTGACTAGGCAGATTATCGTGCAAGATATCGCCCTCTTGCGGGCAGATGGTGCCCCCATCCTCTCAACCAACCGTGGCTATCTTTATAAAGATCGCCAAGAAAATGCTGCTGTCCATCAACTCTTCAAGGTTCAGCATGAGGCTGAGGATATGGAGGCTGAGCTGCTGGCTATCGTGGATAATGGCGGCCGCGTACAGACTATTTTGATTGAGCATCCAGTTTATGGCGAAATCCAGACTTACCTGAAGCTGACCTGCCGTCGAGATGTCCAGCATTTTCTCCAACAGGTCGCTTCCTGTGCCTTTCGTCCCTTATCTGAGTTGACAGATGGAGTCCACTATCACCTAGTACAAGCCGACTCCCAGCAGGATTTGGACTATGTAGAATCTGCCTTGAGAGACCTAGGATTTTTACAGGATAAATAACAAGCAAGAAAAAGACTGATTAGGTCCCAACCTAGTCAGTCTTTTTAGTACATACTCTTGCGCCAACCGGCTTTCAAATGATAGATAGTCGCTATAAAAATCACTGATAAAACAATCAAACTATTCTTTAAAAGAAATTAAAAAAATTAATATTCCAGAAAATACAATACTAATAATTGACAAGACCAAGACCCTATTCTCGTTTAAATCTGTATACAAAGAATAAAGAAAAATGAGCAAATTAAGCAAAATCACTGATCTATAAAACCTAGATTGGCTCTGCTTCCATCCTTTTAAAGTATGAAAAGCAAATGGAAATCTCAAACCGAATCCAGCATTTCTAGAAGGAAAAAAATGGTTTAAGCCCAAAAGAAAAAATGCAACAATAGCAATCCATAATGAAATCATGGCAGTCATCTACCTTTCTATGTTTGCACTCCAGACACAAAAGGAAACATTTTTTAATACATACTCTTGCGCCAACCACCTGCTATGCGCTCGTGATAGTAATATTCGGATAATTCCTCATCTTCCATCATACGCAGGAGTTCAAGCATATCGTAGGCCAAGTCCAGCTGTGGCAGGCTATCCTTATCTACCCAAGAAATCTCACCCTCTTCAGTCGAGTGAATCTGACCAGAAAATTCAGTCGCTTTGTAGCAAAAGACGATGTAGCGAACCCCTTCATCCGTATGCCAGTTCTTTACACCAACCAATTTGGGATGACTAATGGTCAAACCCGTTTCCTCTAAAATCTCACGGACAACTGAATCATGCAAAGACTCACCCTTCTCAATGTGACCACCCGGAAAAGCATATCCAGACCAACGATAGCGCTCAGGAGAGCGATACTGCATTAGGACTTTACCTCGCGCCTTATCTTCAACAAGGCAGATGTTTGTTAGAATTGTTTCTTGGGAACGTGACATGGATTCACTCGCTTTCTAAGTTATTAAAACATATCTTCGTTATATTTCACTTCTGACTTCATGACAAAGGGATTAATCAATTCATGATGTTCATAGGTACTATGGACCACAAAACCTCTGACAATGATGATTTCATTATCTTGTATATGATAGTCTATATTGATGGGCATTGCTGGATCCGAGATGATTGACAAAGCAAAGAATGCCGAAAACCAAAGATAAAGTGCCACCAATCCACTGAATAATTGAAAAATAAGGTGATACCAGTGAAAATCTCTTATCCTAAAAAAGACTATCCAAGGATGGATAAAGAAGGTCAAACAAAGAATAAAAAACCAGCTATTCCACAAAACTGGAGTAAAGGATAGACCAAAAGCTAACAAAATCAAATGAAGAATGACAAAGGTTAGCAAGGCCAGATAGAGTGTTTTAAATGAAAATAACTTAGATAGATTTTCTTTGGTCATGTTTTTTCCTCTTTTTTTCATTATATTTTAAAATCAACATCGTTAACGCTGAAATGAAGAAAAAGATTAGATAGGTAGCAATCGGAAACCAAACATAGCGAGAATCCAAACTGATTAGAGGTGGTGCAAAATGTTTTCCATCTTTTGATCGAATTCCTATAAAATAATGAATTAAGAAAACCGGCCCGTTCAGATAAAGAAATGCTTCCGCTAAAATCTTCAGAGAAGTAAATCCTTCTTTTCTCAAGCTACCAAATCGAGAATAATAAGGAATAAGTACCAAGAAGAGCAAGTTTACACATAAAGGACTAATATAATTAAAATGACGAAGTGGAGCAGGAATGCTCTCATTACCAAAAGTTAAATATCCCACACCAATCGCAACAACTATTAAGACTAAAAAATTTAAAAAAGCTTCTACTACCCGATGTTTTTCCAACCAAAGACTAAACTTATTCCCCTGAACTTTTACTTTTCTTTTATTTTTCTTTTTCTTTTTGGTCTTACTTCTCATTCACCAACTCCACAATCTTCTGGAAAGTCTTGCCGTTTCGGATAGTCAGCTGCTTGTAAAAACTAGACTTAAGCAGTTTCTTATGATAGTTGGACTTGAGATAGTCCGCTTGGTCAGCATTGCTATAAAAGAAAGCCGTCTGCCCGAAATGCAGCTGCTCCTTGTCATTTGCCCAACTGCCTGCCAGCTCTTGGACACTCTCCCTGTCTGTCTCCGGCAGATAAAAGAGAACATCTCGCCGAAAAGCTGTTTCATCCTGCCACCAAGCAGGAAGATTGGCTATTTCTTTTTGAAGCATGGCAGAGCTGACAAGGACAAAAGGCAGCGGAAAATCGTAAGACCGACTGAAATAAGCCGACAAGATCTCCCGAATCCTCTCCTCCTGCTCCTCGCTATCAAAGAAAAGATTGCCGCTATTGATGTAGGAAACTGGATTTTCAAAACCCAACTCTGCTAAATCCTTCTTCAAATCAGCCATAACGACCTTGTTTTTCCCGCCGACATTGATGCCGCGGAGTAAAAGTGCATAACGCATATAGTGCTCCTTGTTTGTATGTTTTAAAACAGTTATTTTCTCTAACGATAGGGAATTTTCGAATTTTCTATCTCTATATCAGGATTAGCAAGTTTGAGATAAGGAGCAATATAGTCTTCATCCGTAACCTTTGGACCTAGGATAACCTTCGAATATTTCAAAGGAGCCAGATTGATGTATACAAATAAATCATATCTACCATTATCTTTTGGGCTTAATACAATATACTTCCTAAAATCATTATAGTTAACTTTATCAAAAATTTCTAACCCAATTTTTTCTTTATCCAAGTATTGTTCATTTAATAAATCTTTATTTTTCACCAAATTTTTATTATGGTTTTCAATAAATTGTTTTACAGCAGTATCATCGAAGTTGATTAGAATGCGATACTCCATTTCATATGCATAATCTTTAACTTTAAAAAGATAAGAGATTTTGGTAAGTTTATTAGATAATTTTTTAAGTTCATCCGTAGCTTTACGTTTTGACAATACTTCATATATTTGTTTTAAATTAGAAAGTTTTTCATCAATCTCTCTCTCTTCTTTACTATCTATATTTGAATCTAAATAATGGATTTTAACAAATTCAATAGATTTATGTGCAACAATATCTTCAAGATAAGTTATGTCATATTCAAGGAAGGCACCCTGAGAGGAATCAGCATACTCCTTCCACATAGGTAAACTATCCGATACTACAGTTAAGGAAGATATAAACACATTGGAAGTTTGATAGTTATGGAAAAATGTATTATCTATCCCTAAATAATCGTAGATTGCTCTTCCCTCCATTGGGTCATTTAACTGTTTTAAATTAGTAAGTCGTAAATAGGGAGGTTTCACTTTAGAATCATTTTCATTTTTCCAGTCAGCTTTTATAAGATAGTTGGTTAGCGTATCAATCTTTGTATAATGTCCAAAAGAACCGATATTTGTCAAATCTTTAGCATTGACAGTCAACTTAGAACGGATATAGTATATAACCTCATCTGCTTGTTTCAAAAGTTCATTGGTATCCAAAGAAAGGATAATGTCCAAATCATTTTTCTCATTCAAAATATCATGATCATACTTTTTAAGTAATTTAATTACTTTACTTCTAATAATATCCGAATCATTTTCTTCTGCTATCTTTCGAACAACATCAATCGATTCTTCAATTATATCATCAAAATGCCTTGATACAAAATCTAGATATTCACCAACATTTTCAGATTGAGGATTCTCCATAAAAT
>NZ_CAUOLF010000028.1:0-27200 GCF_963456385.1 uncultured Streptococcus sp.
AATGTTTCGAATCATGCTGTTACTTTGTTACTCATTGATTGATACCAATACCATCTCCTTCTACTTTTCGACTGTCTCAGATCGGAAGAGCAGAGCCACACACTCAACATGTCTTGACTGTTATTCCCAATACTATGAAACGAAATGATATCCCTCTGAAGATTTGAATTAAACTATTAAACGTAAGTGTTAATTTCGAAGTCTGTTTAAAAATCTTTATGAGGCTCAAGCTGCCTTCAGAATAACAGTTCTTCCAATTCAAAATTTCGCATTTTTTTATGAACTACATAGATTTTTCTTGGCAAGTTATCTCTTGTAAGATAAAGTTTCTGATTTTCTCTAATCCCTTCATCAAGCTTCTCAAGTGCACCCTCAAAAGATTCCACTTTATAAAATAACAGTCTTTCATAGTGTTCTATACCATCATCATTAAATTCAGCGGTGTTATTGAGGAAGTCATATATTACTTTCTGTTTTTTGCCATCATCATATTCAAAAATAAAATTCTCACTGTAATGTTTGAATCCACGAATTTTCCTGCAAAGATTGTCAAATTCATCATGTTCCAGGATTGCTAACTCATATTTTTTCTCTTCAGGAATTATGCAAGATCCTAAAAGAGTGAAATATAGATAAATAGCATTCTGTCGCGTTTTATCAACCAAATTCCAATCATTAAGATTATGCGTGTGGAAGAAACCATTACGGCATTCAATTCTAAAGCAACTAATCATATCAGCAATCAATTTTGCTTTTTGTGGGTTTGAAAAAATATTCTTATTATTTCGTAAGAAGTGTTCAAATGCCCCAATTGAACTATCCATATATTCTTTCTGAAGACTAGTAAAGTCTATATAAGGATATTGCGTAAATTCATAACCTTTACCATTTCTTTTTACTAAAAGCTTCTTAAAACCTTTACCAGTTGACTCATAAGCTGTGATATTCTTATTATATACCTTTTTTAGTAAATTATTTTTAATGGCTATCTTACAATTGTTATCGATGTTCAGCATTACAATCTGATACAATAACTGTTCAATGGATTTCAAATATCCACTGATAACCGACGTATAATCAAAGTTCTTTTTTTCTTTTAGGGAATAATAAAGCCATTCTGATGTAATAAAACTCTCGGCATATTCATTAGCACCAACCATTGTCCTATACAGTTCACCTGCTACATAAGCTTTTTCCATATCTTCAAAATTATCATTAATAGTGTTATCATGTGAAATATATAAATAGTTTCGAACTAATTCATTGTTCACGTCAATAATCTGGTATCTCTAGTTTTTATAATCCCACTCAGCAAGAATCTTTTCCTCAAATAGCTTTAGGGAAGCAAGATTCATAGTAGAAAGAAAACTTATAGACTGATAACCTGTAATCTCTCTCGTAGCCTTTAAATAATCATCTATTGAAGCAATGAATGCTCTGTATTCTTCTTCTCCAAATTGGTTTTTATAAAAGTCATGAATGGATACTGCTCTTAATTTTAGTCCATCCTCCTCGTACTGTTTGTTCTCATGTGATATCCAGTCAACCGATCTATCAGAAACTTTCCAAGTTCTAAGTATTACAGCCCCATCAAGATTAAGTTCCTCGACAATTTTGTTAACATCTCCATAGTCGTAAAAATCGTTAAATCTAAACCCAATTTTTTTATTATTATAGTAGAGTATGAAGTTAAAAGGAGAATTTCCAGAATCCTCAATAGCTACCTCATATTCTATCATTACCCGACAAATTATATTAATCAATAACTGCTCGGTGGTATTTTCTTGTCTGTCAACACAAAAACGATAAAAATAGTAATCATCATCCGCATATTGAAAAAGTTCTTCATTCCAGTTTGAATGTGAGCTCATCCACGCTTCTCTGAAACGTTTAAGTGATTTTATGAATCTTTCAGTTTCTTCTTTATAAATATCTCTACAATTAATTCTTTTCATTTTATTTCTCACCATTAAATATTTATATCAAACTAAAAAGGCATATAATCATAAGATTATGTGCCCTTTTTAAGTATAGGAGTCAACAATTACTGTTAATAGAAACTGCGTACTCCTTACTAGCTTCAATCGCATGAATCGAAACTCTCTCAACTGCAGACTCATCAATTTTCATAGCGAAAATTATGCCAACTGCAGTTGCACCAAGGGCAACAACGAACTTCCAGTCAATCAAGACAGTCAAGTTCATAGCTCTCACCTCCTTTCTGGTTTTAAGACCAAGAATATATAGGTGGCTATTAGTTACCCTTGAAAACGTCCTAATTTGACAGTTTTAGTATACTGCTAAGATTATAATCTGTCAACAAATTTTTAAAGTATATTATCCCATAAATTGTTCACTAAACAGAAAAAAAGTTGAAAATTAAATCAGATTTTCAGTAATAAACGCCTATAACCTATAAATAGAAAACATCTTATTTTCCAATCCACAAAAAGAGTGGCCTCTGCCACTCCTTTCTGAAATCTATGTCCCACCTATCTCACCAGTTTTATAACCTTATCATAGCGCTTCAAGTCCTCTTCGCTATAGTGATGAATCACTTCCACAAGTGCTTGTGGGAGAGAGAAGAGAAGCTGACTGATTTTCTCTTGATTTTTAAGGTCTAGATTGGCCTTGACCTCATCAGCCAGGATAAATTGGCGATTGTGATAGAGCGCGCGGGCAATTTCTAACCGCTGCTTCTCACCACCTGACAGGGTTTGATTGCTGGGTGTTTTGCCTTGGAGAGCTTTCAAACCGGTTTGCTGCAGGATTTCCTCCATCCTCACGGAATCTATTTCTTGTCCCAAAGCAATATTTTCTTCTAGTGTCAATCCATCAAAGACATGACTGGACTGGAGAATGTAGGCTCCTGCCTGATAGAGTTCATCCGAATTTAGCTCTTGTCCATGGTAGTGAATCCGACCTTGACTAGGCTTGATTTCACCATAGATTAGGTTCAGTAAGGTTGTTTTCCCAGACCCGCTTTCTCCGATAATGGCAATCTTTTCCCCTTCCTCAATGGTGAGAACACAAGGGGCTAATATTTCTTGACCATCACGCTCTACGCTGACTCGCTCTAGCTGGATAGGAAAGACGGAACCTTTAAGAACAGTAGGCATTGTCAACTTCTCTCCCAGCAAGTTTTGATATTTATCACAGAGAGACTTGGCTGATTTTCTAGTATTGATAAAGTAAGATAACTCCTGAAATTGGTAGCCGATATTGTGCGATACTAGGTAAATCCCAACAAAGCTGGCTGCAGATAGGTAATTATAATAGGTCATGAAACCACCAATGACAATAGGTGCGACCGAGCAAAAGGCATCAATCCCATTGATAAAGAGACTGTTTAAAGTCCGTTGCTTTTCATAGGCGACTTCTTGCTCTAAAGCCTTGTGTAAATCTTTGGAAAACAGTTTGTAAAACATTCTTTGTCCCAGATAATGGCGTATGGAACGAGCACCCGCAATCATATTAGTCACTTGAGAAACATAGCTTTGGTTAGCCATGGACTTCTGCTCAGAAATCGCATCCAAGCGTTTGGAACCTATGCTACTACAAAGGACAGGTATCGAATAAAAAATGATAAAGAGCAAACCCAGATAAAAATTAGTCCAGAGAGCATAACAGATAGAGACAGTTGTAAATCCAAAAGAAGAAATGATAATGACAGTAGGCTCAATATAATTATCTTCTAGCTGTTTCACATCATTTTCCAGGTCGGACAAAACCTCTTCATCTGCTATCCGACGGCTATATAAGAAAGTCTGAAAGATAGCCTGCTTAATGCCCAACTTGAAGTCCGTCAGCACTCGTGCGTAGTAATAGCGTTTACCCGCCAAACCAAGCAAGAGAATCAAATTCCCCACAATTCCCCAAATCAAGACCTGCCACAGCAAATGCAACTGGTGATTGGTAAAACTAGAGACAATATACTGAATCAAAGCTGGTGTAATAACAGCTTCCAACCAAGTAATCATAATCGCCACAAAATAGAAGAATAAATACTTTTTAGTCACATAGGATCTAAGCATAGCGTATAAACCTCCTGAAGTTATTTACCAACTTAGATAGTCGCTCTTTATCTCTAGAAAGGTATATAATTTGTTGTATGCAATATTCCATAAGTTCAGGCTTATGGCACTCCATGAATTCTCCATTCTCGTTAATGACAGTAGAATAACCATCAATAACATTGGCAACACATTCTATACACATACCTCTACACCAACAATCTTTACACTTCGAAAAATTATCTTTATTATTAAGCATTTCTGCATTTGGACTATTATGACTCCCCCAGAACCTAAAGCATAATTTCTTACTTCCATCTACATCAAAAGTTATTGTATTGGAGGGATCAATATCATCGCAGAATGTATGGTTAGTACTCTTGTAAATCATAGATATTAAAACATCATATAAGATTGGGCTAATAAATGCTTTCTCATTATTGTCAATTACATTCTGAATAGATGCATCTATAAAAGTTTTTCTTTCAGATAAACTTTTTTCCATTTCTTTAACAATAAGTACTTTATTTTTACTAAAGACATCATTAATATTAAAATGGACATCCATCTCAGTAAAATATTTGAAAATATCCTCTCTACTAATACCATTTTTTTGATGAATACGAGTATACGTTGAAGCAATTTCGAAATTATTATAATCAATATTTTTTAAATACTCAATAAATCTCATGGTCTTTCTGTGACTTCCTTTTCCCCTTAACCTATCATGAACAACTTCTGGTCCATCTAAACTAATTGTCAGATAAGGATGAAATTTATTCAACATTTCCTTTACACGATGGTTCAAAACAGTACCATTAGTGACTGTTTCAACTTTTAATATATTTAAAAATTTAGATAATTTCTCAATAAAATATACAAACAACTCAATATTTAGAAATGGCTCTCCTCCAAAAAGTATTAATCGATTAATTTGTTTAATTCCCTTACTTACAATTTCCTGGATTATCTTATCAGCAGTATCAAAATCCATAATCCGATTGTCCATGCCATAGTTTCCACCATCAGCATAGCAGTATGAACATGAGAGATTACAGCTATTTGAAATATTTATTACAACTTTCTTTAAAATACCTTCATCGATATAGTCCGAATTATTCGACGTATTCTTATATTCAGGTGAAGAAGACAAAGTGAAAGAAATAGAATCAAAATAATATGTACCAAAATCAGTATCAATTTTTTTAATCATAGTAATCCTCTTTAATGAAAACAGAGATGGGGAATTTCTCCCCATCTCGGAAGAAACTATCGACCACCGCCACAAGAATGACTTGGTCCACAGTTATTATTAGGAACATAGCCTTGATCAAACTCTAAAAGGTCTTCAAGGTTAATAACTTGTAGTTCTTCCATCATTTTCACCTCCTATATTTGATATAGATATCATACTACCTTTTTAGGAGTGCTATAAATAATTCCCTTATACACAGTTTATTCTAAATCATTCAACACTTTTTTTAAATGGTGTTCAAACGTACACGCCAACTGTTGACTATCTACCAGTTTCATTGCTGCTATACATTTTCTCATCTCAATGAAAGCATGTTGGTTGTGTGTTTTCTTTAAATCGTACAAATTTTTTGCATAATGAAACACTAATTTTTCATAAATTTCCGTTTCTGAGAAGTTACAAAATTGTAGTTGCTTTTCAAAATAAAGAGCATCTATTAGCTCGTTTCGTTCAATACATGTTATGTAGGCATTTAATAACATAGTTGATAATAAACGACGATTATTTGGAATATCTCTATAGAATTCAGAGCGATGGCACATTTCTTTTGATAAAACCATCATAGTTTCATGATTTAAAACGTCTAATGTATTCATAAACAACAACAATTCATAACATCCCCAGTATTCTACAGAAAATAAGTACTCACTTACAAAACTAATATCTCGATCTGTTACATATATCTTTCCTGATAAGTCTTGTAAACGAATCTTAACCAAAATCGTATTCAGCTCATAAAAAGGACCTTTCTTCTCTCTCTTTTCCAACAGACTAATCAGTAAATTTTCCATTCCAACAATATCTCTCTTCGCTACTAATAAACGAATTTTCTCTAACAATTCATTAAAGTCATCTCTATGAAAATCGCGCGTTGCATATATGAATTCTTCAATCGGCATATTAATTGCTTCCAGTGCTAAAATGAATTTCGTAATAGTTAAATCAGCCTCTTCATGCTCAAATCTTGACAAGTGAGAACTTGATACTCCAGATTTGGAAACATCTTTTAGTGACAGTCCTCTTGATTCTCTAAATTTCTTAAAAATTTTTCCGTATTTCATTTTAAGCACCTCTTAAATTGTGTATAGGGGAATTTATTTCGGTATCTTAAATAATATTATATCATAGAAGAAAAAGAAAAGAGGTTGCTATTATGAATAAAAAAACATTTTTTTGCTTATTTTTAGTAATACTTGAAGGAATCTTAGTTATCGGAGTTGGATAATTTCGCTCTCTTACAAAAATTCTAGCGACAAACATGTTGCTAGAATTTTTATATTCATTTCTTTTATAATAAATTGGTTATTGAAAACACCATAATCAAAATATCATCTTTCTACATTATAAATTGACTTCCGTTCCTTCTAAAAATTTGATAGAGATATTACCGTCTTCTCCAAGACTAATTTTATCAAGAACCTGGCACATCTTCCTTCCATTGAATTCTTCCTGATTACTATTAAGTGTCTCCTTTAATTTAGCCGCATGGTACTTCTCCAGCTTTTATTCTTCACTAAAGTTATCCCACTTCCCTTCAAGCTTTTTCCTTATTTTCTCGAAGAACCTCTATAGCCCTGAGGAAAGCCTGCTGCAGGGTTTCTTCATCAATATGGCGATTAGTGCACCCCTGGATTCCTTTTACCTTATATCGGTTGTTGCATTGCCAGACAGGCCGCTTTCCTCTACTGGTTGTCCAGTTCTTTCGACCAAATAGACCTCCGCATTCCTTGCAGAATACTTTGCAGGTGAATGGGTTTTGTTCGCACTGGATTAGGTTCATGGTTACTTTGATACATCCGCACTAAGGCTAAAAAGCCACTGTTGCCAGTGACTTCATAAAGCCTTTCACTTAAATATTCCTAGTTTTTCACTAGCAGAGCTACACACTCAGCGGTTCGGACTTACCGTATCATTTCGTCGGTTCCCCTCCTCATTCTACGAGTCCTATCCCATGGGCGGAGCATCTACTTCTACTTCGCTGATACCTCAGCTCGTACAAGCAGTGATACCGCCTCGACATGATGCGTTTGAGGAAATAAGTCCACCGGCTGTACTTTCTTCAGTTCATAACCCAGCTCTTGATAGAGTTTGATATCACGCGCCATTGTGGCGACATTGCAGGAGATATAAGTGATTTTCTTGGGCTCCATGCTGACGCTGGCTTTGATGAAGCTCTCGGTCAGGCCTTTTCGCGGTGGATCGACTAGGATAACATCCGCTTGGATGCCCTCTTTAAGCCAGTTTTGAATGGCTTCTTCAGCAGGAGCACAGACATAGCTGGCGTTGGTAATGCCGTTGATTGCCGCATTCTTTCGGCTATTTTCGACAGCTTCAAGGATCACTTCGACACCATAGACCTGCTTGACCTGCTTGGCAACTGATAGACCGATAGTCCCGATGCCAGAGTAGGCATCAAGCACCACATCATCAGAGGTAAGCTCGGAAAAGTCAATGGCTGTCTGATAGAGCTTTTCTGCCATCTCGGTATTGACTTGGTAAAAAGCTGGTCCAGAGATTTGGAAGTTATTTCCCAGCATCTGATCGGTAATGTAGTCTTGACCATAAAGCGTTCGCCAGTCTTTTCCAAAAATCGCATTGCCCGGCTGGTCGTTGATATTCTGCATAATGGACTTAATAGCTGGGAAAGCCTCTGTCAAGCGATCCATCAGCTGCTCTACTCGGAATATTTTAGGTCGGGTTGTAACCAGAATTACCATGATTTCTCCTGAATAATGACCACGGCGAACAACCAGATTGCGAATGAGTCCAGTCTTTTCCTGCTCATCGTAAGGTTTGAGGTCAAAACGACGCAGCAAATCACGTGTAAAAAGGATAACTTGATCAATAATTGGGTCCTGAATATAGAAATCTTCAATCGGCAGAAGATCATGGGAATTTTTCCGGAAAAATCCTGTTTCCAGCTGGCCATTGACACGGCGGACAGGCACTTGAGCCTTATTACGGTAGCCCAGCGGCTGCTCCATACCAAGTGTCGGTGGCACTTCAACATCAGACAAACCAGCAATCTTATAGAGACTGTCCTTGACCTGTTTACGTTTGAAGTCCAGCTGGGCTAGATAGTTCAGATGCCCCAAGTCAGCAATACCCGTACGCAGATAGGCCATATCAAGATTTTCATTGCGCTGGTCTGAAATACGGAGAAATTCCTCTACCTTGCCAAAGCCAATTTTTTTGTTGACCTTGAGCACACGCATGCGGATGAGTTCACCCGGTAGGGCATTTTCCACAAAGAAAACCAGGCCTTCTGCCTTGGCCACCCCTGCTCCCTCATGGCTTAGATCCACGATTTCAACTTCAAGCATATCATTCTTTTTTAACATATTTTTCTCTTTCTGCTTTATCGCTCTGCCATTTCCCAAAAGAAAAAGCAGGACATCATCCTACCTTTCATTATATCATATATCTTATCTGAGACCCATTTGCTGCAGTCTTTCTTTATAGGCTTCAAAGTCAATCAAGAGCCCTTGGCCACCGTACATGTCATAGGTATCCACCCAGTCGCCGTTTTCCGGAATCGTCAGGCGCTCAACCCCATTGCGGGAATCTCCTGCCATAGAGAGACCGTTAGTCAAAAGGAAGCTGTAAGGCACATTGGTCGAAGTCAAGGCAAAGACCTTACCCAGGGCCTCTGACCCGGTAAAGAGCTTGGTCGGATCCTTGACCTGCTGAAAAACAGCTGTCAAAACTTCCTGCTGACGGCGGGTCCGGCCAAAGTCACCCTCGTCATCCTTACGGAAGCGAGCGTAGTTGAGCAAGGTTCGACCGTCCATCTGCTGCTGACCAACCTTGATTGTTTGATTAGGCACCACACCGTCCTTCATATTCAGATCATCTGGCACTTCAACTTCAGTCACTTTCTCCCCATCAATCGTTGAGAACTGGGCATTCATGCTAACGCCATTTGGGAAAAGGGTATCAATAGCTGTCGCAAAGGTTTGGAAATCCACCAGTGCATAATATTTAATGTCCAAATCGAAATTATCTTTGAGCATCTGGCGGACATAGTCTGCACCGCGGTTGTGGTTTTGCTCCCCAATCGTGTAGGCAGAATTGAGCTTTTGGTCATAGTAATCTGCCTGTGACGGATCAGTGTATTCATTGCTGACGCCATCAATGTGAATAAGGGTATCACGCATAAAGCTGACCAATTTCACCTTGTGGTCCTTATTACCAACATTCAAGACCATAATGGAGTCAGTCCTCGTCTCAGTTGAGTCGTCACCAACCCGGCCATCTGTTCCGAGAATGAGGATATTCACTCCGTCCTTAGTATCCTTGCCGTCAAAGAATTCCGTTTCTGCCGGTTTAGAATTGCCATTGTGTGCTGTCGTCAAGCCTTTGATAAACATGAAAATCATGCCCCCCAAGACCATCAGCAGGAAAATCCCTGCCCAAAGCAGAATTCGTTTCAAGCGGATTTTTTTGCGGGGTTTCTTGGACTTGTCTTGTCCCAGACCAGCTCCGGCCAGAGCTTCCGACGCCTTCTTTTGTCTTCTGCTGCGAGAAGAACGCTCAGGGTACTTGGGCAAGAGGCCAGAAGAATCCATTTCCACTGACTCTTGCTCATAGGCGTCGCTAACTGTATGCGACTGCTCGTCATGGTCAGGCGCACTGGCTGAACTGCCAATCCCCTTGGACTTCTGCCGCAGATAGTCAAATTCTTTCTTTTCTTTATCATTTAGATAATAATAATTTTTATAGAGATAATCTAATCGGAGCCGTTCATGATGGCTAAGATTTTCTGGTTTCTTCATCTCTTCTCCAATCTATTGCTACTTGTCCTGAATCAGAAACACACTGTAGCTACCAAAAATTTTATAAGTAATTCCGAGACTTGTCAACTCTTGATAGGCAAAATCCGCCAATTTTTTCTGCTCGTTGTCAATGTCAATAATGAAGAAATACTCTCCCAGAGCCGTTTTTAGAGGCCGGCTCTCAATCTTGGTCAGGTCAATCCCTCGCCAAGCAAAGGTCGACAAAGCCTTATAGAGAGCACCTGGCAGATTGTCAGGCAAGGTTAAAGCCAGTGTCTGCTTGTCTCCTGTCTTGGTCAGTCGAAGCTCAGGAACCTCATGACCCAGAATCCAGAAGCGGGTATAATTTTCTTCCATTTCCTGAATGTCACTGGCTGCTACTTTGAGCCCGTACTCTGCTGCAGCCGTGCGCGGAGCAATAGCCGCAAAATTCTTTTCAGGATGCTCTGCTACAAAACGAGCTGCATAGGCCGTACTAGCAGTCACCTCAATGGCAGCCTGCGGATAATGCTGGCGGATGTATTTCTTTCCTTGAGCAATAGCCTGCGGGTGAGAAAATATTTTCTCAATTGGCTTTTCTAAATCAGTAACTAAAAGCTGCTGCTTAATGGGCTGAACGATTTCTGCCACTGCCTGAATGTCTGCTTGATGAAAGAGATAGTCCAAGGTTTCATGGACACTGCCCTCAATGGAATTTTCCACAGGAACAACCGAGTAATCCACTTCTCTAGCCTCATAAGCCTTCATGACCTCGGTGATATTCTGATAAGGCACCAAGTCCTCGCTGGGAAAGGCAGCTTGGGCTACATGGTGAGAAAAGGAGCCTCTAGGACCTAAAAATGCTATTTTCATTGAATTTCCTCAATAATTTCCTGCGGGCTTTTGAGCCTCGTATCGACAATCTGGGTCGCCACTTCCTCATACCAAGCCTGACGCTGCTCAAAAATCTGCTGCAAGTCTAATTTGCTCTGATTTAAGAACAAGGGCCGCTCTTGCTCAGCATCCTGCTGGATTCGCTGATAGAGCGTTTCAAAATCTGCTTTCAGGTAGATATTGTCAGCATTCTGAGTCAGTAATTTGCGATTTTCAGGGCTGGCGACTACACCACCGCCAGTTGAGACGACTAAGTCCGTATCGATCAACTCAGCCAAGAGTTGGGCTTCAGCAGCCCGAAAGGCCGCTTCACCATGCTGATCAAAATAGTCCTTGATAGACATGCCCAGCCTCTGACAGAGCAGTTCATCCATATCAACAAAGTCTTGGGCTAAGCCTCTGGCCACTGTAGATTTTCCGGCTCCCATAAAGCCCAGCAATATCTTAGCCATGCATCAAGCCCTCCAAGTCGCTGAAGAAACTTGGATAGCTGGTCTTAATAGCTTCAGACCTCTCAAGTTCTACCTGACCGCTTTGAGCCAACAAAGCAGCAATTGCCGTCATCATCCCGATGCGATGGTCACCATGGGTGTTGACCTGTGCGCCGTGAAGAAGTGTTTTCCCTTCGATAATCATGCCGTCTTCCGTCGGGGTAATAGCTGCGCCCATGCTATTGAGAGCGTCTGCTACTACCTGGATACGGTCGGTTTCCTTGACCTTGAGCTCCTCTGCATCACGAATGACAGTCCGTCCCTGAGCCTGAGTCGCAAGAAGCGCAATAATCGGCAACTCATCAATCAAGCGTGGGATAATCTCGCCGCCAATCTCAGTGCCCTTAAGCTCAGACGTCTCAACAGTGATAGTTGCAGACTTTGCTACTGGATCGACATCTGACAGCACCATTTGTCCGCCCATAGCCTCTATGACTTCTAAAATGCCTGTACGAGTTTCATTGATGCCGACATTTTCTAAAATAATCTTAGAGTCCGGCACAATCAATCCAGCCACCAGCCAGAAGGCCGCGCTGGAAATGTCACCCGGAACCGTCACTTCCTGAGCAGTAAATTCCTGACCACCTTGAATGCGGATTTCCTTGCCATTGACTTCAATCTGCCCGCCAAACTGGGCAATCATATCTTCCGTATGATTGCGGGTGATTTCCTTTTCAATAATAACCGACTCTCCCTGAGCCTGCAGGGCAGCAAAAATCAAGGCCGACTTAACCTGAGCAGAAGCCACTGGCAGCTGATAATGAATAGGCTGCAGTTCCCTGCTGCCTTTCATCTTGAGCGGTGGTAAATCACGCTCGGTCCGACCAGCAATCTCGACTCCCATCTGCCTCAGAGGAATGGTCACCCGATCCATAGGACGCTTGGATAGACTGTCGTCACCGAACATCTCCGCTTCGAAATCCTGACCAGCCAAAACACCAGAAATCAAACGGATAGACGTTCCAGAATTACCCATATCCAACTTATTTTTCGGTGCTTGCAGGCCTTCAAATCCTACTCCATGTATCTTGACTAGATTTCCATCGTCCTCAATATCCACGCCTAAGTCACGAAAAACCTGCATGGTAGACAGCACATCTTCTCCTCGCAGAATGTCACGAACAGTAGTGACCCCCTTGGCCAAACTGCCAAAAATAATGGAACGGTGACTGATGGATTTATCTCCAGGTACGCGGATATGACCCTTCAGGCCTCTTACATTGGTTGATAATTTCATAGGTGACCTCGTACTTTCCTTTATTGCTTCTTATTTTATCATAAAAAGACCAGAAATTCTTAAAATTTCTGGAATCCTAGCTGAAGCAAAAAGAATCCGGGTATTCAGCTCAGATTCTTCTTTTTATTAGCTTATTTAAGCAAATCCTGCACCGGATCAAAGATAATACGCTCGATATCCGCCAGATAGATGGACAGTTGCTGCTGCTTATTGAAGAATTCAGAAAGAACAGCATTGCCCTGAATCTTCTCACCAAAGGAAGTCATCTTGTCCTGTACCTCCTGAGTCGGTACCTGACCAGTCTGAGCCAGCTGTTGCAACTCCTGCTGGAAAGCCAGATAATCTGTAAAAATACCCTTCGCTTCGCTATCAGCATCCACTGCTTTCTTGCTTTCTGCGACGGCCTTGTACTCAGGCAACTCACGCAGATTTCTGCTCAGTTCATTGGCTAAATCATAAATATTTGACATAGAGTTCTCCAATCTATATTAGTCTTCGGACACTAGGTAATCCGTATTTTCTCTTACTATTTTAGCAGATTTTTCCAAATCTTGGTGATTTTTAAAGGTGATTTGCAGAATACCGTTGATATCTTCACGGTTTTCCTCGTTGATACGAATATTGACGACTGAAATTCCCCGCAGGAGCTCCAAAATACCCAAAATCGCATCTTCTTCGTCGGGCACCTCAATAAAGAGGTCGTAAAAGCTATCTACACCGGCCCGCTTATGAATTTCCATCTGCTTGCGGCTTTGTCGCCCTCGGTCGAAAAATTCCCAGATAGCTGTCTCGTCCTTAGCCTCAATCACTGCGGCCACCTTGTCTAACTGATCTTTAAAATCTTCCAACCGCTCCAAGATAGCTTCAGGATTAGTCAAGAGAATAGAGGTCCACATACCCGGCTCACTCTCCGCAATCCGCGTCATATCTCGAAAACCACCGGCCGCAAAAGACTGGGTCAGCTCATGCTCCTGGCTATAAGCTGCCGCTTGCTCCATAAGGCTGGAGGCTAGGATATGCGGAAAATGACTGATTTGACTGGTCACTCGGTCGTGCTCGGCTGCGTCCACCTGGATAAAGCGGGCATGAAGACCACTTAGCAAGTCTTTCATTTCCTCAAGCGTACCAGACTTGGTCAGGCTAGAGGGCGTAAAGATATAATAGGCATTTTCAAAGAGAGTGACATGGGCAGCCTTGGCTCCGGTCTTATGACTTCCGGCCATAGGATGAGCACCGACAAAGCGGACGGGTTTATTCTGCAGATACTTTTCTGCAGCTGCCACAATCTCTGCCTTGGTCGATCCAGCATCTGAAATGATAACATTTTCCTTCAGGTTCAGCTCCGCTAGATCCTTGATAAATGCTATGGTCTGCTTGATGGGCACAGCCAGAATAATCACATCAGCCAAAGGAGCAAAGGCGGCAAAATCATCCGTTACCCGGTCTACCATTCCACGTTCCAAGGCAACTCTGCGCGATTCCTCACTGCGATTGTAGCCAAGAATCTCTATCTCAGGGTAATCACGCTTGATGCCCAGAGCCAAGGAAGCTCCAATCAGTCCCAGACCTACGATATAGACCGTTTTTCTCTCCATGCCCTTCTCCTTACTTCTAAAAGTTCTTGACAAATTCCCGATGGCGGGCTACAGCATCCTTTAGTTCTTCCAGATTGTCCGAAGAGAACTTCTCCAAGACTTCGGTGGCTAAAACTGTTGCCACCACGCTTTCCATGACAACACCCGCCGCCGGCAGAGCCGTAGGATCGCTCCTCTCCACTGTCGCCTTATAAGGCTCGTGGGTCTCAATATCCACGCTCATCAGTGGCTTGTAAAGGGTTGGAATGGGCTTCATAACACCGCGAACCACGATTAGCTGACCATTGGTCATACCACCCTCAAAGCCGCCTAGATTATTGGTCCTGCGAGTGAAGCCATCTTCCTCAGACCAGAGGATTTCATCCATGACTTGACTGCCCTTAAGACGACCGGCTTCAAAGCCCACGCCAAACTCGACTCCCTTGAAAGCATTGATGGAAACGACTCCTTGAGCAATCTTGGCATCCAGCTTCTTGTCCCATTGGACATAGGAGCCCAGACCGACCGGCACACCGCCAACAACAGTCTCAATGACACCACCGATGGTATCCCCGTCTTTCTTAATTTGATCAATGTAAGCCTTGATTTCTTCTTCGCGCTCGGGATTGACAATGGAAACCTCTGACTGGGCAGCTCTTTCCTTGATTTCTGCTACAGTTAGATTATTCGGTACATCAATATCAATGCCACCAAAAGTTACGATATGGCTAGCAACCCCTACACCGATTTCTTCCAGCAAGCGCTTGGCTACTGCTCCAACTGCTACACGCATGGTCGTTTCGCGGGCAGAAGAACGCTCCAGTGAATTTCGTAAATCGTCAAAGCGGTATTTCATACCACCAACCAAGTCCGCATGGCCAGGGCGTGGTTTGGTAATCTTGCGCAGCCCTTTTTTCTTTTCATCCACATCTGCCGCGCTCATAATCTCCAGCCACTTCTGATGATCCAGATTTGTAACATTGAGGGTAATCGGGCCGCCCATGGTCAAGCCATGCCGAACCCCAGACGTAATCTCGACTTGGTCGCTCTCAATCTTCATTCGGGCACCGCGACCGTACCCACCCTGACGTCGCTTGAGCTCAGTATTGATATAGTCAGCGGTCAAAGGAAGACCAGCCGGCACTCCCTCAATAATAGCTGTC
This sequence comes from uncultured Streptococcus sp., assembly GCF_963456385.1. Classification (GTDB taxonomy): domain Bacteria; phylum Bacillota; class Bacilli; order Lactobacillales; family Streptococcaceae; genus Streptococcus. Next base: position 15,382 of record NZ_CAUOLF010000028.1, read on the forward strand.
AGACGTGGTCCGTGGGATTCTCCTGCTGTTAAGTATCTCATACATTTTCTCCTATTTCTGGGATGGAAAGATATGGACAGCTTGTCTATTTTTTCATCCAAACTGTCCAATCGCCTTAAACTCCATCTGGCACTTATTTCTTCAGAAATTCTTTCATCTCTTCCAGCGGAATCTGGTGAATACTAGCCGAACCCAACTGAGGAACAAGTACTAGTTTAATAGAATTCCCTCGAGCCTTCTTATCATGGGTCAAGGCCTGATAAAGAGCAGCTTCATTCCAAGGCTGGTAATCCACCGGCAAGCCAAACTTCTGACACATATGGATAATGTTTTCTGTGATTCCGGCTGGCATGAGGCCTTTCTTTTCAGCGACACGAGAAACCTGTACCATGCCAATCGCCACAGCTTCACCGTGCATGACTTTTCCATAGCCCGCTGTCGCTTCAATAGCGTGCCCAATGGTATGGCCGAAGTTCAGGTAAAGACGAACGCCATTATCCAGCTCGTCCTCGACCACAATCTTACGCTTGACATCGCAGGAATGGTAGATGATGCTCTCCGCATGCTCCAAAATAGACTCTGGACTGCCATCCATTTCTGACAGCTCATCCCAGAGTTCCTTATCCTCAATCAAGCTGTACTTGACCACCTCGCCCATACCTTCAATCAATTCACGTTGCCCTAAGGTCTGCAAGACATCTGGGTCAATCAGAACTCCGTCAGGCTGGGTAAAAGTCCCGATCATATTCTTGGCCCAAGGCGTATTGACACCTGTCTTACCGCCGATAGAGGAGTCCACTTGAGCTGTCAGACTAGTAGGAATCTGCACGAAATGAACGCCCCGCATGTAGGTAGAAGCAACAAATCCTGCCAAATCACCAACAACGCCACCTCCCAAGGCCACGATACCATCACTGCGAGTCAGACCAACCTTGACCAAAAACTCATAGACTTTGTTGACCGTCTTTAAATTCTTGCTGGCTTCACCCTCCAAAAAGTCAAAGGCAAAAGTCTCAAACCCAGCTGCTTCCAAGCTCAGCTTGACCTTTTCCGCATAGAGTCGAGCCACTCGATTGTCCGTGACGATAACCACCTTCTGAGGCTGCCAAAGCTGACTCAGCCAACTTCCAGCCTGAGATAAAGACCCCTTTTCGATGAGAATATCATAGGGATGATGCGGGAGATTCACATTTAGTTTCATAAGCGCCTCCTTATTTATACAATTCTTCTAAACACTGCCAAATTTCCTGACTGGGCATGGTCTTGCCGGTCCAAAGCTCAAAGGCTTCTGCTCCCTGATAGAGCAGCATACCAAGTCCATTGACCGCTGTGACATTTTGATTTCTGGCCCATTTGAGAAAGGGCGTTTCAAAAGGTTGGTAGATAACATCTGCAACTAAAATCTGGTTAGGCAGCTCAAGCTGTTCAGGCAGGGGCATGCTGATGCCATCCATACCTAGACTGGTCCCATTTACCAGAAGGTCTGATTGGTTGATTGTATTCTGCAAGCTATCCGCATCCTCCAAGGTTAGTACTTGGATACGACTCTTGGTTTGGTGGCTGATAACTGCCATTTTGCTGACTGTCTTCTCATAGGAAGCTTGCCGAGTAAAGACGAAAATTTCCTCGGCATTGTCCAAAGTTGCTTGAGCAATAATAGCTGTCGCTGCTCCACCTGTTCCTAAAATCGTCATTTTTTTGCCCTGAATAGCAAAAGAAGGCAAGCTCTTAAAAAATCCCTTGCCATCTGTGTTATAACCAACTAAAATTCCATTTTTATTCACAACCGTATTGACCGCTCCAATAAGGCGGGCGCTGACATCCAGCTCGTCCAGATAAGGTATCACTTCCTGCTTATAGGGCATGGAAAGATTGACACCAAACATATCGTATCTGCGGATATTTTCTATACTGGCCTGCAGATCCTTTGCTTCTACTTCCCAAGCTAGATAGACACCATTGACACCAGTCTTTTCAAAAGCCATATTGTGAATAAGAGGAGAAATACTGTGCTTAATTGGCTTGGCAACCACAGCAGCCATGCGGGTGTGGCCATTAATTCTCATTCAAAATCTCCTGGATTTTCTTCATATTGCTCAGGGAAATCTGACCAGGTGCTGACGCCATATCCTGACTGGCAAATGACCAGCTGGAACCTGTCAAATCAGCCGCAATGCGTGAAATCTTGCCGACTTTTCCCATGGAAATGGTGACAAAATCCTGCTCAGGATTCAAAGTCTTGAAACCGCGAGTATAGTTCATCAAGTCCAGCACATCCTGCTCATTGTGAGCCATGACAGAAACCTTGACCACCTTAGGGGTCAGAGAAGTCAGCTCAGACAGGATTTCCATCATATTTTCAGGTGTCTCCTCAAAGTTATGGTAGCTCAGCACCAGATTAGGAAACTCAAGCATTTCTTCAAATTTCCCCTTGTGAGAGAAGTATTCAAAGTCAATATAGTCAGGCTGGTAAAAACCGGCTACTTCCTTGATGAGAGCTACGTATTCATCATCGGACAGTTCGATTTCTCCGCCTTCCTGACGGGTCCGCAAGGTGAAAATCAATTCACGTCCGGCAAATTTTTCAAAAATAGCTGGCGCAACATTTAAAATGTCATCCTTGGCCAGAAAATCTGCCCGCCATTCAATAATATCCGCATCTTCGTAGCGTGATACATCAATTTCTTGAGCTTCTTCTAAACTCTTGGGCATTACAGAAACGACTAATTTCATTGGTCCACCTTTATTGTAAATACCTTGAGGTAATTACTGCTCCCGTCTTTTTTATTATAGACAAAGTCTGCTGGCAGGCCATACTCCGCAAGATAGCGGTGCTTTCTGCCGGCAAGGCCTTTTTCAATTTCTTGTTTAAACTTACTTTTAGAAAGATTGGCTGCATTGGTACTTAAAATCATGATTCCCTTAGGATTCAGGATTTCCAAAGCTTGTGCAACCAAACGATGATAATCTTTAGCAACCGAGAATGTCCGCTTTTTATTTCTAGCAAAGCTAGGCGGATCTATCACAATGACATCAAAGCTTAGATTGTGACGCTTAGCGTACTTGAAATAATCAAAGACATCCATCACCTGAAAGCGATGCTGATCCAGTGTCAAACCATTGGCCAGAAAATGAGCTTCTGACAGCTCACGGCTGCGCTTGGCTAAATCCACAGAGACCGTCTGACTGGAACCGCCCATAGCTGCTGCTACTGAAAAAGCTGCTGTGTAGGAAAACATATTGAGTAAACTTTTACCAGCAGCCAGACCATCTACCAGACTTGCACGCACATCGTGCTGATCCAGAAAGATACCGGTCATAAGACCATCATTCAAAAAAACCTGATAGCGAACACCATTCTCCAAGACTGTGAAGGTTTCCGGTGCTTCCGCTCCATAGAGATGAGCCGATTCGTAGTTCAAACCCTTGAAACGAATCTTTTCATAAGCTCCCTGAATCTCTGGGAAAACCTTAGCGAAGGCTGTCAGAATCTGCTCCTTGATAGCAAAGACAAAGTCATTGTACCAAGAAAAAAGCGCAAAGTCATTGTAGAAATCCACCGTGAAGCCACCGAAGCCATCCCCCTCTTGATTAAAGAGTCGAAAGGCTGTCGTGTCAGACGAATGGAAATAAGTAGAACGTCTGCTCTTAGCCTGCTCAAAGAGGTCTTGAAAAAAATCCGAGTTCAGCTCTACCTTCTTCTGGGAAATCAGCCAGCCCACTCCCTTATTCTGCGGAGAGAGATAAGCTGTGCCTAAAAACTTTCCCTGACGGTTTTGCAGATCCACACATTGATTTTGAAGCGAAAGAGCGCCAAAATCCTTTTTATCTAATAAAAGAATGCCCTTTCTCAGTTTTTCTTCTGCCTCTTGAGTAACAGTAAGTTTATTCATAAATTATATTATACCAAAGATTGTGAAAATTCTCAAAACATATTTTACATTTGAGTTAATAAAAGATTTCACAAACAAGTGCAAAACGACTATAAACCTCTCCATAGAGGGGATAAGACTTTTATAGAAATATTACAATTTCGCTGATTTAAAATATCTCAAATGCGGCTCAAATTTTCCTTAACTGGAGAAATTATGTTATACTTAGAGGAGAAAATTTTTAGGAAATAAGACAAGGAAGTAACTTTTTGTGAAAAAAATAACCAAGAATTTACTCAATTTCATGAGTACGAGACTAGGTTTTGTCTTGATTTTACTGGTCCTCTATTGGATAAAAACCATGTGGGCCTATACGATTGATTTTAACCTTGATATTCAAGGTGCTTATCAAGTATTTTTAGCTATTATCAACCCTTTCCCTATCAGCCTTTTGCTGCTGGGACTAGCACTTTATGTAAAACGAACCAAATTATTCTACAGCCTAGCCTTCGGAATCTATCTGCTCCTCTTTGCTTGGCTGGTGTCTAACTCCATTTATTACCGCGAGTTCAGCGACTTTGTTACAGTCAATACCATGCTGGCTTCTAGCAGCGTTTCAGCTGGACTTGGGGAAGCAGCACTTGAGCTCTTCCGCCCTTGGGATATTCTTTATCTGATTGATTTCCCGATTTTGGCCTTCTTATTCTTTAAGAAATACATCCGCATGGATGACAGGCCTTTCAATAAACGCGCCAGCTTTGCTGTGACATCCCTGTCTGCCATGCTATTCTCAGCCAACCTTTTCTTGGCTGAAATTGACCGGCCTGAGCTCTTGTCACGTGGATTTTCCAACTATTATGTTGTTCGTGCTCTGGGCTTGCCAGCCTTTCTAGGTTACAGTGCTAACCAGACATATACCGCCAATCGTGAGCGCTCCAAAGCTTCTGAAAAAGACTTGGAACCAGTAACAGAATATATCCAATCCCACTATGCGGAACCAAATCCAGAATATTACGGGATTGCCAAGGGTCGCAATGTCATCTACGTCCATCTGGAAAGCTTCCAGCAGTTCCTGATTGACTATAAGCTGCAGGCAGATGGGAAAGAGTACGAGGTGACACCTTTTCTCAACTCCCTCTACCACTCCAATTCGACTCTGGCTTTCTCTAATGTCTTCAACCAGGTCAAGGCTGGTAAGACTTCTGATGCTGAAACCATGATTGAAACTGGGCTCTTCGGTCTCAATCAAGGATCCTTCATGGTCAACTACGGTGGTACCAATACCCAGCAAGCTGCACCTTTTATTCTTTCCAAAAACGGCGACTATACTTCTGCTGTTTTCCATGGAAATACAGGAAGCTTCTGGAACCGTAATACAGCCTACAAGCAATGGGGCTATAACTATTTCTTCGATGCGTCTTACTTTACCAAGCAGGACGACACCAACTCTTTCCAGTATGGTTTGAACGACAAGATTATGCTGAAAGATTCCATCAAATATCTGGAACACCTGCAGCAGCCTTTCTATGCTAAATATATCACGGTTTCCAATCACTATCCTTACACGACTAGCTTGATTGGTGACGAAATTGGCTTCCCTCTGGCTAAGACCAAGGATGAAACCATCAACGGCTACTTTGCCACTGCTAACTATCTAGATTCTTCTGTCAAGGCCTTGTTTGACTATCTCAAAGAATCTGGCCTCTATGACAACTCTATTATCGTTCTCTATGGGGATCACTTTGGAATTTCCCAAACCCGTAATCCTAACTTGGCCCCTCTTGTAGGCAAGACTTCTGAGACTTGGTCCAACTACGACAATGCCATGATGCAGCGCGTGCCATACATGGTAGTGGTGCCTGGCATGGACAAAGGAAAGATAATTGATACATACGGTGGTCAAGTAGATATGCTGCCAACATTAGAGCATTTACTGGGCATTGACTCTAAGAACTACCTTCAAGTTGGACAAGACCTGCTGTCATCTCAGCATCAGCAAATCACAGCCTTCCGCTCCAGCAATAACTTTGTCACTCCAAAATACACTAGCTTCAATGGACGGACCTACTACACCCAGACCGGTGAGGAAATTACCAATCCAGACGAAACCATCAAGAAAGAGCTGGATGAGATTCGTAATGCCGCCAATACTCAGCTGAAGATGAGTGATGCTATTCAAACCGGTGACTTGATTCGCTTCTACAAGGGAAATGACTTGGGCAAGGTCAACCCTAAAGATTACTCTTATCTTAATTCAATGAAAGCCTTGTTGGCTATTGAAAAGGAAAAAGGCGACCAATCAACCAGTCTTTACTCCAAGCGAGGCAATGTCTCCACTGTGGACCTATTTAACTCGCCAAGCTATCGGGCACTGCATCCAGAGCAGTTCCAAACTAGCAGCAGCGACGAAGACAGCAGTCAAGAAGACTCAAGCTCTTCCAGCTCTAGTTCCACAGCCAATCCATAGATAGCAAAAGCCTTAAGTCCAATGGACTTAAGGCTTTTCATGTAGCTAATAACTTATTGAATAACTTCAAAAACAGAAACCGTCAGATTTTCAACATAGAAAGGCTTCTTGTGACGACTATTGCCTACTAGGAGGCGCAACTTGTCTGCATTAGGTAGATAGTAAGGCAGGCCGCTGGCATTAAAAATAACCTGATAATGCTTGTCATCCTTGATTTCAAAGATAATCAAACCACTGCCCTGCTCTGCTGATTGAACAAATACATGTTTATAAATATCTTCATAGGTCTGATAAGAAAAGGCCTTGCAGCTTGTCTTGAGGCGAATGATGTCCTTGATAAAATCAATGCTCTCCTGATGGTCCTGCAAAATATCCCAATTCACCTGATTGACTGCATCTGGCGCATTGTAGCTGTTCATGGCCCTTTCGCGATCACTGTGAAGAACTTGACCGTCTTCTCCAGTCGCCACTAGCTTGGTACGGGAAAATTCCTGTCCCAGCTCCATGAAAGCCATGCCTTGCATGAGCAGATTCATAGCAGTTGCCAGTTCAATCCGCTTGGTGCGAGTCAGAACATCATCATCGGGATGCAGCTCCGCAAGCAAATCATGCAGGTTGAAATTATCGTGTGCCTCCACGTAGTTAAGAACTTGATCAGGACTGAGATAGCTGCCTAGTTCACTGCTGCCAAGGATAGACTTAGCGACGATATCCTCCGTCGCCTGACCACTGACAAAACCAGCCTTGATGCCGCCGTAAACCTCGGCTCCCTTGACTGCATCGCGCTCTGTATCATTGAAAAATCCAATCCGCGGCAACTGATAAGCATTGTCCTTCTTGGCCTTGTCTTCTGGTCTCAGGCCAGTACCCATATCCCAGCCCTCTCCATAGAGCAAGATTCTCGGATCCACCTCATCCATAGCTTGACGGATGGCATTCATCGTTTCCACATCATGAATTCCCATCAGGTCGAAGCGGAAGCCGTCTACATTGAACTCCTCTACCCAGTACAGCAGAGAGTCAATCATAAACTTGCGGAATATCTCGTGCTCGCTGGCTGTCTCACTCCCCACACCAGTTCCATTTTGGAAAGAGCCGTTAGGATTCATCCGATAGTAATAATCCGGTACCGTAGCTTGGAAAGCAGAATCATAGGTTGAATAGATGTGATTGTAAACAACATCCAGTGTCACAGAAAGCCCCGCATCATGGTAGGCCTGAATCATTGTTTTCAAATCACGAATGGCCTGCGCTGGGTCGGCAGGATTGCTGGAAAAGCTCGTCTCCGGAGCATGATAATTCTGCGGGTCATAGCCCCAGTTGTAAATCAGCTCTCCATTTTCATCATAGTCCTTGTGACGGTCAGAGACAGGCTGAAGCTGGACAACATTAACGCCTAAATCGCTGATATAGTCAAAACCTGTTTTTTGCCCTAGATGATTGGTAGTTCCTTTTTGACAGGCTCCCAAGAAGGTCCCGCGTAGCTGACTATCCACGCCTGAAGTCTCCGACTTGGTCAAATCCCGAATGTGCATCTCATAAATCACTGCATGATTTGGATTATCCAAGCGCCAGAAAGCTTCTTTGCCCTGCCGAACCTCAAAACCCGCTACTTCTGTCTCATCCGCTCCAAGAATCGCTGAGCGCTTGCCATCTGGACTGGTCGCAACAGTATAGGGATCACGAGTGTAAAAATTGCGATATTCAAAGCTAACATGATAGTGATAGGTTTTGCCGGTCAAGTCTTCAGCTATTTCAGTTGACCAGACACCGATGGTGTTTTCCTTATGGTCCTGAGAATATCGGTCTCCTTTTTGCATTGGGAAGATTTTATAAACAGGAGCTTGATTGTCAGCCGATTCATAGACTACTAATTCTACCTTCTTAGCTGTCGGTGCCCAAACTTTAAAAGTATGTGCGCCGTCCGTCTGACGGTGTCCCAACCAGCCTTGATAGCCCCAGCATTCATCGAAATAATCTGTTCTCAGAGCCACATCAAAGTTATGCGGACGCCGGCGTGAATACTGGTGACTCGTCGTTGCAGCCTGCAGGGAATAGTAAACCTGCGCATCTCCCTCAATCAGCCAAATTTCCGTCACTAGATGAGGAGGCAACAAATCAATATGATAGTCACATGACTGGCTAGACCAGTCTGAACGTTTGATAATCACATGAGCGTGATCTAAGGGCTCCCAGGTTTGAAATGATAATTCCCCCTGAATACCAAAATAATCAAGTTTGGAAAAGGCTGCTTCCTTTCCCCATTGGTTTATTTGCCACTGCCACATATCATAGGAGAAATAATCTCCAGTAGGATTGTGGTAATGGACTAAGACTTTATAGTCTAGCATGTTCTTTCATCTCTTATCTAAAATTATTCTATTGAAAGGGCTGTCTGACTGATTTCATCAATATTGGCAAAAAATTCCAAATGTCCGTGCAGCACCTCCAGTTCAACAGGTGTATCGCCGCCGTATTCTCCATCCAAATTCAGCATAAATGGACCTTTTTTATCTAAAACTTCCAGCTGCAGTTTGCTTGTTTTGAGGTATTCTACGTTGATATCGCCAACGTGCTGACCGCCATTGATAGCCTGCATCATCAGACTCAGCATGTCAAAGAGATTGGCTGTCTTGACTAAAATCAAGGTAAAATTCCCGTCGTCTAATTTTGTGTCCGGTGCTAGCTTTTCAAAACCACCGATAGAGTTAGTCAAAGCCGCAAACATCAGCGAAATCTTCCCTTCAAAGACACCGTGGTCGTGCTTGATACGAACCTTGCGGAACTTAGAGCGAGGGAGTTTTTTTGCTCCTTCTGCGACATAGGCAAAGTAGCCTAGGCGGGATTTAACTTCGCTAGGGACACTATAAGTCAGCTCTGTTAGAGTTCCCGCTGCTGCAATATTGATAAAATACTTGTTACCATAGGCCCGGCCAATATCCATCTTTATGGTCTGGTTCTTTTCAATAATGCGGGCTGCCGCTACTGGGTCTCCCATGGGAATCTTCAGAGCACGCGCATAATCATTGGTTGTGCCAGTTGGAATAAAGGCCAATTTAGGCCGTTCATCCAGATTCGCCACACCATTAACTACCTCATTGATGGTACCGTCGCCGCCTGCAGCAATAATCAAATCAAATCCTGCTTTTGCTGCTCTTTCAGCTTCTTTTTGAGCAGAAAGAGGTGCTGGAGTGGTTTGGTAGGCGCTGGTTTCATAGCCCACATCCTCCAAAACATCCAAAACTTCCGCAATATTTTTCTTAATAATTTCCTGTCCCGAAGTCGGGTTATAAATCAATCGTGCTCGTTTAATCTTATCCTTCATACTTCAGCCTCATAAGCTATCAAGCCAATCTTCATCCCGAATTTCAATTCCTAACTCCTGAGCCTTGGCCAGCTTGCTGCCGGCATCTTGGCCAGCCACTACCAGATCCGTTTTTTTAGAAACAGATCCAGAAACATTAGCACCCAGACTCTGCAATTTTTCTTTAGCTTGATTGCGTGTCAATTTTTGTAATTTACCAGTCAAAACAACCGTCATACCAGATAGGGCTGCATCAGCCGCTGCCTTTTGCCCCAGATAGTCTAGATTCACACCTGCTTCCTGCAGCTCCGCCAAAAGAATCTGAGAGCCTTCCTGCTCAAAATAGGTATGCAGGCTTTGGGCAATTACAGTTCCAAGACTGTCAATAGCCGCAATCTCTTCTTGGCTGGCCTGAGACAGCTTAGGAATATCATGGAATTTCTCCAGCAAAATCCGACTGGCCTTACTTCCAACATGGCGAATCCCCAATCCGAACAAGAGACGTTCGGCCGAGTTCTCCTTGGAAGCTTGAATAGCAGTATACAATTTATTTGCTGATTTTTCCTTAAAGTTCTCTAATTCTAGTAAATTTTCTACCGTCAGCCGATAGATTCCAGCCACATCCTTGACTAGATGTTGAGCAAAGAGCTTCTCTACCACTGCTGGACCCAATCCAGTAATGTTCATGGCATCCCGGCTGGCAAAGTGAATCAGCCCTTCCTTGATCTGGGCTGGACAGAGGGGATTGATGCAGCGCAGAGCGACTTCATCTTCAAAGTGCACTAGCTCACTCTCACAGCTCGGACAGTGACTTGGTATTTCCAGAGTCTCCTCTGAGACACGCTTAGACTCAACCACTCGCAAGACAGCAGGAATAATATCTCCCGCTTTATAGACGATAACGGTGTCTTTCTGACGAATATCCTTCTCCGCAATATAGTCCACATTATGCAAAGTTGCCCGACTGACAGTCGTTCCCGCTAGCTGCACCGGCGTCAGATTAGCTGTCGGAGTCACAACTCCCGTCCGACCCACTGTCCAGTCCACAGACAGAAGCTGGGCTTCCTTTTCCTCAGCCGGAAACTTATAGGCGATAGCCCACTTAGGTGCCTTGACAGTAAAGCCAAGCTCCTCTTGCACAGCCAAGTCATTAACCTTGATGACAATACCGTCAATCTCATATGGCAGACTGTCCCGCTCCTGAGCAATCTTTTCGATAAACTCCCAAACTGCTTCGATAGAATCCGCCAGAATATGAGTAGGATTGACAGAGAAGTCCAAATCCGCCAGCTTGTTTAAAACGGCTTCTTGGCTGCCAACCTGAGTCGGACTGGCTTCTTGGTATAGGAAAGTCGCTAGATTGCGCTTGGCCACAACCGCTGTGTCCAGCTGCCGCAAGGTTCCTGCTGCAGCATTGCGGGGATTGGCAAACTCAGGCTCACCATTCTCCTGCCGCAGCTGATTGACAGCATCAAAGGAAGCCTTAGGCATGTAGCATTCTCCACGAACCGTAATGTCCAGCGGTTCTTTCAAGGTCAGGGGAATATCCTTGACCCGCTTGAGATTTTCAGTGATGTTTTCTCCAACAGAGCCGTCCCCCCGAGTCGCTCCTGCTACCAAGATTCCCTTTTTATAGGTCAGGGAAATAGAGAGCCCATCAATCTTGAGTTCACAAAGATAAGAAACTTGTGGAAATTCCTTGCGAATCCTCTGGTCAAAGGCTAGTAATTCTTCACGTGAAAAAGCATCCTGCAAACTAAAGAGAGGATACTGGTGTGGATATTTTTCAAATCCTTCTAAAATCTTCCCTCCCACCCGGTGCGTCGGACTGTCAGGTAGGATATTGGTTGGGTACTTTTCTTCTAACTCCGCTAACTCACGATAGAGTCTGTCATACTCGCTGTCCGATACACTTGGCCTGTCTGCCGTATAATATTCATGGGCATATCGGTTGAGCAATTCTACTAATTCTGACATTCTTTCTTTCATACTTCTATTTTATCACAAATACACAAAATCTTCCTCTATTTGTTCCCAATTTTTCCTAAAAAACAAAAGGACATCATAACCACCCGTCTAACGGGTGGTTTGTCCCAGGGCTATAAGCCCACATCACCAGCCAGCGCCTAAAGACGCTGGCTTTCACTTTGTTCAAGCCTCATTGCTCTTGACTCGT
>NZ_CAUOLF010000029.1:0-24644 GCF_963456385.1 uncultured Streptococcus sp.
GCTAAATCGTTAGGTCGGGTAACTGGCGCGGGGGTTCGAATCCCCCATTCTCCGTATAATGAGGAGTTTAGCATTTGCTATCTCCTTTTCTTATACTTTCTTGTCCTGTTTAGTGAGGTTTTTCTGATGAATCGATTTAAAAAGTCTAAGTTTCTGATTTCTTTTTTTGTATTAGTTGTTGCAATGACGATACTCATCCTATCTACCTCTTCTAGTTGGTTTGTATCAACTACTTCAAATATTATTTCATTGGTAGATAGACATGTCGGTTCTCCTTTTGCTTTTGTAGCCGATAAAAAGGAAGAAATGTCAGATTTGATGACTACTTACAGAGAGAATCAACAACTCAAGAAAAATCTTTATGAGGTTGAGGAAAAGGCTGGGAAGGCAGATTCCTTAGAAGATGAGAATGAGCAGTTGCGAAAACTTCTGGAATTTAAAGAGGCTGATAAAAATCAAATACAAATTGCCAGCGAAGTGATTGCCCGTACGCCAGCATCTTGGAAAAATGAGCTGACTATTGACAAGGGGACATCTGATCATGTGACAGATGCTATGCTAGTAGTCGCTAATGGTGGTCTAGTCGGAAGTGTTTCTGAAACTAGTAGTCAGTCTAGCTTAGTATCTCTACTGACTAACGAGGAAAACTCAACTAAAATTTCTGTTAGAATTCAAACTAAGTCTGGTTCAGTTTATGGGATTATAACTGGATATGATGAAAAAAACTCAGCTTATATCATCAGTCAGTTAAATAGTGCTGAAGATATAAAAGAGGGGGATGAGGTTGCAACCAGTGGCTTGGGCGCTTATAATGCAGAAAATATTCCTGTCGGTAAGGTACTTTCCGTGTCTGAGGCTAAGGATCAGTTAAACAAGGTTGTCCTGGTTAAGCCGGCTGCTGATTTGTCGGATATCCGTGCTGTAATGTTGGTAGGGAACTGATATGAGAGATATTAAAGAACATCTTTTGACTCCTATTATTTTATTTTTTGTTTTACTGATTGATGGGCAGATTTCGACTTTTCTGGCTAATATTTTGCCTTTACAATGGCATTTAGTTAGTCATTTTATCTTTATTTTCATGCTTTTTGTTTCCATCAACCTTTCTAGAAACTACAATATTCTCTTGTTTTGCTGTCTGGGGCTGATTTACGATGTTTACTATTTTCATACCATCGGTATTGCTCTTATTCTTTTTCCTCTTTTAGGTCTCTTGGTTTGTCAGTCTAGTTCGACTATGCTTTTAAATAAATTTACTCGCTTTTTATCTGTTCTGATTCTTGTATTTTTATTTGAATTAACTAGTTTTGCTTTTGCAGTATTTTTGAATCTTTCTAGTCTGAATTTACAGGATTTTGTCCTTAGCAGTCTGGTACCGACTATCCTTCTCAATAGCCTGATATTCCTCATTTTTCAGCCTATTTTCGAAAAAATGTATTTATGATAAACAAGAAATAAAAATGTAATAAAGGCGTAACATATGATACAGCATTTTCTGGTATACTAGATAATGTCTTATAAGAAGGAGTGTATTATTTTTATGAAGAAAAAACTACTCACATCAATTTTATTGAGTACGGTTATCCTTTCACAAGGAGCTGCACTTGTGAGCGTTAAAGCGGAGACAACTGATGAAAAGATTGCTGCACAAGACAGCAAGATTAATAGTTTGACAGAGCAACAACAATCAGCTCAGGCACAAGTTAACGAGATTCAAGGACAAGTATCTGCTATTCAAAAGCAACAAGAAGAGCTTAAAGCAGAAAATGAAAAATTGTCTGCTGAATCTGCAAAACTTTCTGCTGAGATTGACGAACTGTCTAAAAATATTGTAGCTCGTAATGAGTCACTTGCAAATCAAGCGCGCAGTACCCAAACAAATGGAACTGCTACTAGCTACATCAATACAGTTGTAAATTCTAGCTCTATCACAGAAGCTATTTCTCGTGTAGCAGCTATGAGCGAAATTGTTTCAGCAAATAATAAAATGCTGGAACAACAAAAGAAAGATAAAGAAGTAATTGCTGAAAAGCAAGTTGCGAATAATGAAGCTATCAATACTGTAATTGCTAACCAAGAGAAGTTAGCTGATGATGAGCAAGCTTTGGCAACAAAACAAGCTGAACTGAAAGCCGCTCAGGCAAGTCTTGCAGCTGAAAAAGCGACTGCTGAAAACGAAAAGAATTCTCTTCTTGAAGAAAAAGCAGCAGCTGAAAAAGCAGCAGCTGAAGCAGCGGCTCGTGAAGCAGCTTATAAAGCAGAGCAAGAATCAAAACGCCAAGCAATTGAAGCTTCGGGAAATACCACCCTGCAAGCTCAAGTTCAAGCGGTTGTTAATTCAGCTCCAGCAGCTGAAGCAGCGGCTCCAGCAGCACCTGCAGTAACTCAATCTGTTGCCCGTGCAAATAGACCAGTTTATAGCTCATCTGCCTCTTCTTATCCAGTAGGTCAATGTACTTGGGGTGCTAAGACATTAGCTCCTTGGGCTGGCGATTACTGGGGTAATGGTGGACAATGGTCAGCAAGCGCAGCAGCAGCAGGCTTCCGTGTTGGTTCACAGCCAGAAGTTGGAGCAATTGCATGTTGGACTGACGGTGGATACGGACACGTTGCAGTAGTAACAGCTGTTCAATCTACTACAAGCATCCAAGTATCAGAAGCAAACTACCTTGGACAACAATCAATCGGGAACTACCGTGGATGGTTTAATCCAACAACTGCACAAGGTACAGTTTCATATATCTATCCGAACTAATCAGTAAAAAGCGCCTCTGGCGTTTTTTATTTTTAATTGAAAAATCAACTGAAAAAAGTTACAATGGTAGTTGGGAAAAGTTGTAATTGGACAATGAAAGACGATTTAGAATCTGGAGGGAATCATGTCTTTTTCTGATTTAAAACTCTTTGCTCTTTCTTCTAATCAAGAATTAGCGCAGCGTGTTGCTCAAGAGATTGGATTGCCACTTGGGAAATCAACTGTCCGTCAGTTTTCTGATGGAGAGATTCAAGTGAATATTGAAGAATCTATTCGCGGGAAACACGTCTTTATTTTGCAGTCTACCAGCTCGCCAGTCAATGATAATTTGATGGAAATCTTGATTATGGTAGATGCTTTGAAACGGGCTAGTGCTGAATCAATCAATGTTGTCATGCCTTACTATGGCTATGCTCGACAGGATCGCAAGGCTAGAGCTCGTGAGCCAATTACATCTAAATTAGTTGCTAATATGTTGGAAATTGCGGGTGTGGATCGGATGCTGACTATTGACTTGCACGCAGCGCAAATCCAGGGTTTCTTTGACATTCCAGTAGATCATTTGATGGGTGCACCTTTGATTGCTGATTACTTTGAGCGCCGTAATATGATAGGGGGCGACTATGTGGTAGTCAGTCCTGACCATGGTGGTGTGAGTCGGGCCCGTAAATTAGCAGAGTTTCTGAAAACCCCGATTGCGATTATTGATAAGCGCCGCAGCGTAGACAAGATGAATAGTAGTGAGGTCATGAACATCATTGGTAAGGTAGAAGGAAAAACTTGTATCCTAATTGATGATATGATTGATACTGCGGGAACTATCTGCCATGCAGCTGATGCTCTCGCTGAAGCAGGGGCTGTGGAAGTTTATGCCAGCTGTACTCATCCAGTCTTATCTGGTCCTGCTATGGATAATATTCAAAAATCAGCTATTAAAAAATTGGTTGTGCTGGATACGATTTATCTGCCCCAAGAGCGCTTGATTGATAAGATTGAGCAGATTTCAATTGCGCATCTTTTAGGGGAAGCCATTGTCCGTATTCATGAAAAACGGCCGCTGTCACCCTTGTTTGAAATAGGTAAAAAATAATCTGAGATATATGGCTGGGATACTTGATTCCTGGCCTCTTCTCATTTTATTCCTACTATCTTTTTAAAAAAAGTCCAACATTTACTTTGAAAGAAAATTCAAATTACTTGATGTTTCAAATATAAATAAATAACCATTTAAATAGTTGATAAATTGACAATTTGTCTCATCCCTTGGTATTATTTGGTTTTAAAAATTTTTATGTAGTAAAATTCTTGACTTTTTTAAGAGTTCGAACTATACTTAGTAGTAGGTAATATTAGGTAACGGGGAGTTACAATTATTTTTGAAAAGTAACGAGGAGATGAGATAATGAAAAAGGTTTTGCTTTCAAGTGCTGTGGCCCTTTCACTTTTCGCGGCTGCTGCACCAGTATTTGCTGAGGGTACAGCCAGTCTTTGGGTTAATGACATTGATAATAATGAAGTTCCCCAAGGCAGTACGGACTCAGAATCTAATAAAGTTATGGATGAACTGCAGGCCTATAGAGATGCACAATCAGCTCTGGATCAGCAAGTTGCTGAAGCTAAGAAAGCTCCGGTTGGTAAAAGTGCTGTGATGGAGGATCAAGCTGGTAACAAAGTTCTTGTTATTGGTGAGGGAGAGTCGGCTAATGTGGATCAGCCTTCAGTGGCACCATCTACTACAGATCCATCTACACCGGCTTATTCGGCAGCACCTTACTCCACAGCCTCTTCATCAGTTCCGACTTTTCCAGCACCGTCTCAATCTTCGGCGGCGTCCTCTTCAGCAGCAGGTAAAAAGAAGGCTAAAAAATCAGAAAATAAAGCAAAAAAAGCTCCGGAAGCAAAAGAAGAAAACAAGGAAAATTCTGAAGAAAAGTCACTTCCTAAGACAAGTGCAGTCAAATAATTTTGTCTTTAATTTGTGCTAACGCCTAAATATCACTGAGCCTTCGTTCGGTGATATTTTTTGTAAAAAATGAAAAATAAAGGATTTTTAGATTATGCAAGAAAAAGATAGGAGTCAAGCTTCGAATAAGAAACAGCTCTTTGTTGTTGGCATTTGCCTCCTGCTGATTGTTCTGGTTATTTTTTCTGTTTTTTATGCTTTCCGTTCATCAGCATCAGGCAGTAAGCTTCGAGTTTCGCATCCTAGCAGGATTGAAACGTCAAGCCCATCTGCATCTTCAAGTCAGACAGAAAAGGAATATTTAGCAGAGCGTTTTGCTCAACTGAAGGCTGTAAATTCAGAAACGATAGGCTATGTCTATGCTCCTGGTACACAGTTGGATGAGCCGGTGGTGCAAACGAAAGATAATGAAACTTATTTGCTGAAGACTTTTGAAGGGAATCAGGAGCCTTATATGGGAGCGGTCTTTATGGATAAGGACAATCATAAAGATTTCAGCGATCGTTTGACTTGGCTTTTCGGGCATGCTCGGGGCAGCAAGGCAGGAGATCATCGCATGTTTAATGATGTCAACTACTATGATCGTCAGGATTATTTTGACAAACATAGATATGTCGTGATTGAGACTCCTGAGCGTAAGTATTATTATCAAGCTATGGGACTGGTCATCGTGCCGGAAGAGACGGCTTTTTATCGGACGGAGTTTAAGGACGACGAGGACTTTACGACTCAGCTTAGAAATATCTATGAGGCTGCTCGTACTAAGGATCCTAAGATCCAGATTAAGGCGAGCGACCGGTATTTAGTTCTCTCAACTTGCCGTGAGGAAGATGATACGATTCGTTCTAACCTTTATTTGCGGCAGATTCCTGATTCGGAATTGGAAGATTTTCTGGGCAAGCATGGCAAGGAATTGACCTATACTCCGACTCGTTGATTGGCCAGTCACGTGAGATGTGGCTATATCCATTATTTGGCAGTAAAGAATTTTAAGGCAAGGAAAAAGGGACTGAGTGCAAGCTTAGTCCTTTTCTCTGCATAAGAAATCATGTAATAGATTTTGCTATGCTTCTGCATTTATAGTATAATAGTTCTATTGAGCGGTTGGAGGTATGTATGGATTTAAGTAAGAAATTTAATAAAAACTTAGAAAAAATAGAAATTTCGCTGATTCGTCAATTTGACCAATCGATTTCTGCAATTCCTGGGGTTCTTCGGCTGACCTTAGGAGAGCCGGATTTTACGACACCGGATCATATCAAAGCAGCAGCCAAGGCAGCGATTGATGCTAATCAAAGCCACTACACTGGTATGAGCGGTCTCTTGGAGCTGCGTCAGGCGGCCAGCAGTTTTGTGAAAGAAAAGTACAATCTGCACTATCGTCCAGAAGATGAGGTCTTAGTCACTATCGGGGCAACAGAGGCCTTGTCGGCTACACTGACAGCCATTCTAGAAGAAGGTGACAAGGTCTTGCTGCCAGCTCCTGCTTATCCAGGCTATGAGCCCATTGTCAATCTAGTAGGGGCAGAGATTGTCGAGATTGATACAACGGCCAATAACTTTGTCCTCACTCCAGAGATGCTGGAAGCGGCTATTTTAGAACAGGGCGAGCAGCTAAAAGCAGTTATTCTCAATTATCCAGCTAATCCGACCGGCGTGACTTATTCGCGGGAGCAGATAAAAGCTCTGGCGGATATCCTAGGAAAATACCAAGTCTTTGTGATTTGTGATGAGGTCTATTCTGAACTGACTTATACAGAGCAGGGGCATGTCTCCATCGCGGAGTATCTGCCAGACCAAACTATCGTCATCAACGGCCTGTCTAAGTCTCATGCCATGACTGGCTGGCGGTTGGGCTTTATCTTTGCTCCAGCAGTTTTCACTGCTCAGCTGATTAAGAGCCATCAGTATCTCGTAACAGCGGCCAATACTATGGCTCAGTTTGCCGGCATTGAAGCCCTGACAGTTGGGAAAGATGATGCGGAGCCAATGAAGGCTGAGTATATCCAGCGTCGCGATTATATCATAGAGAAAATGGCAGAGCTAGGCTTTAAGATTATCAAACCAGATGGAGCTTTTTATATTTTTGCTAAGATACCAGATGGTTATAATCAAGATTCTTTCGCCTTTCTGCAGGATTTTGCAGAAAAGAAGGCCGTGGCCTTTATCCCGGGGGCGGCTTTTGGTCAATACGGGGAAGGTTATATTCGTCTGTCCTATGCGGCTAGTATGGAGACGATTCGAGAAGCTCTGAAACGCCTCAAGGACTACATGGAGGACTATGCTTAAATCTCTAACAAGTCAAGGTCTGGTTCTCTATAACCGCAATTTCCGTGAGGATGACAAGCTGGTCAAGATCTTTACGGAACAGGCTGGTAAGCGGATGTTTTTCGTCAAGCATGCTGTTAAATCCAAGCTAGCACCCGTCATTCAGCCTTTGACTGCGGCGAACTTACTGATGAAAATCAATGATGATGGTCTTAGCTATATCGAGGACTATCAGGATGTGGTTACCTACCATCGCATCAATGAGGATTTATTCATCATGGCCTATGCCAGCTATGTGGCGGCCTTGGCAGATGCCAGTCTTCAGGACAATCAGCCGGATCCGGCGCTCTTTGCTTTTCTGCAGAAAACCCTGGAGCTGATGAATGATGGTCTGGACTATGAAGTGCTGACCAATATCTTTGAGATTCAGATTTTGTCACGTTTTGGAGTTTCGCTGAACTTCCATGACTGTGCTTTTTGTCATCGAACGGGTCTGCCTTTTGACTTCTCTTTCAAATATAGCGGAGTGCTTTGCCCTGACCATTATCACCAGGATGAAAGACGATGTCATCTGAATCCCAACCTTCTTTTTCTGCTGGACCAATTTCAGGCGGTCCGCTTTAGCGAATTGGAGACCATTTCTTTGAAGCCAGATATTAAAAAGCAGCTGCGGGATTTTATCGACCTGCTCTATGATGAATATGTCGGCATCCATCTCAAATCCAAAAAATTTATAGATTCTCTGGGGGACTGGGGAAACATTTTAAAAGATAAGAACGAGGAATAAATCTAATGAAAAAAATAGCTGTTGATGCTATGGGAGGGGACAATGCCCCTCAGGCTCTGGTGGAAGGAGCCAATCGAGCGGTACAGGAGTTTGCGGATATTGAAATTCTCCTTTATGGCGATGAAGCGAAAATCAAGCCTTATCTGACTGCTGGTGAGCGGGTCCACATCATCCACACGGAGGAAAAGATTGACTCAGATGACGAGCCGACCAAGGCCATTCGTCAGAAGAAAGAGGCTAGTATGGTGCTAGCAGCCAAGGCTGTGAAGGCAGGGGAAGCAGATGCTATGCTGTCTGCTGGAAATACTGGAGCGCTTTTGGCAGCCGGCTTCTTTATCGTAGGGCGTATCAAGAACATTGACCGACCGGGTCTCTTATCTACTATGCCAACGGTTGGCGGTCAGGGATTTGATATGCTGGATCTGGGAGCCAATGCTGAAAACACAGCCCATCATTTACACCAGTATGCGACTTTGGGTTCTTTCTATGCTGAAAATGTCCGAGGAATCAAGAAGCCGAGGGTGGGTCTCTTGAATAACGGAACAGAAAGCAGTAAGGGCGACCCTCTGCGCAAGGAAGCCTATGAGCTTTTAGCTGGGGATTCGACACTTAACTTTATCGGCAATGTAGAAGCGCGTGATTTGATGGATGATGTGGCAGATGTTGTCGTTGCAGATGGTTTTACTGGCAATGCCGTTCTGAAATCAATCGAAGGAACTGCTATCAGTATTATGGGTCAGCTGAAGAAGTCTATTTTAGGCGGTGGTTTCAAGGCTAAATTGGGAGCTTGGCTGCTCAAGGACAGCCTGCGAGGACTCAAAAATAGTCTGGACTATTCTAGTGCAGGCGGTGCAGTTCTATTCGGTTTGAAAGCGCCTGTTGTCAAAACGCATGGATCTAGCGATGCTAAGGCTGTCTATAGCACGATTCGTCAGATTCGGACCATGCTGGAAACAGATGTTGTTGGTAAATCGGTCGTTGAATTTTCAGATGTAAAGGAGTAAACATGAGCGAAAAAGAAATTTATGCAAAAATTGTCGAAATCATTCAAGAACATGACAGCAGGAAGCTGCATATCACTCCAGAACTGAGCTTGAAAGAGGAGCTGGGAGTGGACTCTGTTGATTTGATGGAATTTATCATCAATCTGGAAGAAGCTTTTGATATTGAGATTCCTGATGAGGATATGGATAACTTCAAAACAATTTCCGATGTGGTGGCTTATATCCATGAGAAACTGAAGAAGCAACATTAAAAATAAAAGATCGGTATCTTCCGGTCTTTTTTCGTATCTTGGAAAGGAAACGATTTCTTTAACTGGATACAGAAAGTTTATACGGAATTTCTTGTAAAATGTATTCAAAGATGATAAAATGAGGGTATAAAACCACGAAAGGCGAATATTAAAATGTCTAATAAGTTGTTATATTCGGGAAAAGCTAAGGATATTTTCTCTACAGATGATGAGCAAGTCATTCTGGCGCGCTACAAGGACCAGGCAACGGCCTTTAATGGAGTCAAGAAGGAGCAGATTGCTGGTAAAGGAGTGCTCAACAACCAGATTTCATCTTTTATTTTTGAGAAACTCAATGCAGCTGGTGTGGCGACGCATTTCATTGAGAAGGTTTCGGATACGGACCAGCTAAATAAAAAAGTAGAGATTATTCCTTTGGAAGTGGTGCTGCGCAACTACACAGCGGGTTCTTTTTCCAAACGTTTTGGGGTAGAAGAGGGCATCGCGCTTGAAACTCCGATTGTGGAATTTTACTACAAAAATGACGATTTGGATGATCCTTTCATCAATGACGAACATGTGAAATTCTTGAAGATTGCCAGCGACGAAGAAATTGCCTTTTTGAAAGAGGAGACTCGCCGGATCAATGAGCTCTTGTCAGACTGGTTCCGCCAAATCGGACTGAAATTGATTGATTTCAAGTTAGAGTTCGGCTTTGACAAAGATGGCAAGATTATTCTGGCAGATGAATTTTCACCAGATAATTGCCGTCTCTGGGATGCGGAAGGCCATCACATGGACAAGGATGTTTTCCGGCGTGGCCTTGGTGAACTGACAGATGTCTATCAGGTTGTTTGGGAAAAATTGCAGGCGATTAAGTAAGGGCAGGGTGTGAAAAATCATGGACAAGCGTATTTTTGTAGAGAAGAAGAGCAACTTCGGTGTGAAATCACAGAGCTTGGTGAGAGAGCTGACGCATAATCTTCAGTTGAAAACATTGTCAGATCTTCGGATGATTCAAGTTTATGATGTCTTTCATCTGGCAGAAGATTTGGTCGCTCGTGCCGAAAAGCATATTTTCTCTGAGCAGGTGACAGATAGATTGCTGACGGAGGAGGAAGTAGAGGCTGTACTTGCAGAGACAGCATTTTTTGCCATAGAAGCGCTGCCGGGTCAGTTTGACCAGCGAGCAGCCAGCTCTCAGGAGGCTCTCTTTTTGCTCGGCGCTGGGACAGATGTTCTGGTGAGAACCGCTCAGCTTTATTTGGTCAATAAAGACATCTCAGACAGCGAGTTGGCAGCAATCAAGAAATACTTGCTGAATCCAGTTGATTCACGCTTTAAAGATATTGAGCAGCCGATCCAGCTGGAGCAGTTCTCCGAGTCCGACAAGACCATTCCGGTTCTGGACTTCTTTAAGGACTATACGGAAGCGGACTTTAAAGCCTACAAGCAGGAGCATGGTCTGGCTATGGAAGTAGCAGATTTGCTCTTTATTCAGGACTATTTCAAGTCGATTGGCCGTTTCCCGACAGAGACCGAGCTCAAGGTTCTGGATACTTACTGGTCTGACCACTGTCGACATACGACCTTTGAGACGGAGTTGAAGAAGATTGATTTTTCGGCTTCTAAGTTTGAAAAGCAGCTGCAGGCTACTTATGATAAATACTTGGCTATGCGTGATGAGCTAGGACGTGGTGACAAACCGCAGACACTTATGGATATGGCGACTATTTTTGGTCGCTATGAGCGAGCCAATGGCCGTCTGGATGACATGGAAGTGTCTGATGAGATCAATGCCTGCTCAGTAGAGATTGAAGTGGATGTGGATGGTGTCAAGGAGCCTTGGCTGCTGATGTTTAAAAATGAAACCCATAACCATCCAACAGAAATTGAACCCTTTGGTGGGGCTGCGACCTGTATCGGCGGAGCCATTCGTGACCCGCTTTCTGGCCGCTCTTATGTTTATCAGGCTATGCGGATTTCAGGTGCGGGCGATATTACTCAGCCGATTGCTGAAACGCGGGCTGGCAAGCTCCCTCAGCAGGTCATTTCAAAAACTGCAGCGCACGGCTATTCTTCTTACGGGAATCAAATTGGTCTAGCAACGACCTATGTCCGTGAGTATTTCCATCCAGGCTTTGTTGCTAAGCGGATGGAGCTGGGTGCGGTTGTCGGTGCGGCTCCTAAGGAAAACGTCGTCCGTGAAAAACCAGCGGCAGGTGATGTGGTCATCTTGCTGGGAGGCAAGACGGGCCGTGATGGTGTTGGTGGAGCTACTGGCTCGTCCAAGGTACAGACAGCTGCGTCTGTGGAGACGGCTGGTGCGGAAGTACAAAAAGGAAATGCTATAGAGGAGCGCAAGATTCAGCGTCTCTTCCGCGATGGCAATGTGACTCGTCTCATCAAGAAATCCAATGACTTTGGGGCTGGCGGAGTCTGCGTAGCTATTGGTGAATTGGCAGACGGGCTGGAAATTGACCTTGACAAGGTACCGCTCAAATACCAAGGACTTAATGGTACAGAAATCGCGATTTCTGAATCGCAGGAGCGGATGGCAGTAGTGGTACGCCCAGAAGATGTGGAACAATTTATCGCTGCAGCAGCTAAGGAAAATCTGCTGGCAGTCGTTGTGGCTAAAGTGACGGAAAAGCCCAATCTGGTCATGCACTGGAACGGGGAAACCATCGTCGATATAGAGCGGAGTTTTCTGGATACCAATGGTGTGCGCGTGGTTGTGGATGCTAAGGTTGTGGATGCCCAAGAAGCACTGCCAGGGCAGACTGTGACTTCTGAAGATACTTTGGAGCAGGACCTCAAGAGCTTGCTCAGCGACCTCAATCATACCAGTCAAAAGGGGCTACAGACAATCTTTGACAGCTCTGTTGGCCGTTCTACTGTCAATCATCCAATTGGCGGGCGCTACCAAATCACGCCGACTGAGGCTTCTGTGCAGAAACTGCCAGTTGAGCATGGCAAGACTGAGACGGTCTCTGTGATGGCCCAGGGCTACAATCCTTATGTGGCAGCTTGGTCGCCTTATCATGGAGCAGCTTATGCAGTGATTGAAGCGACAGCTCGCCTGGTTGCTGCTGGTTCAGACTGGTCCAAGGCTCGCTTCTCTTATCAGGAATACTTTGAGCGGATGGACAAGCAGGCCGAGCGTTTTGGTCAGCCAGTTTCTGCTCTGCTTGGTTCGATTGAAGCTCAGATTCAGCTAGGTTTGCCGTCTATTGGTGGCAAGGATTCAATGAGCGGAACTTTTGAAGAATTGACCGTACCGCCGACCTTAGTAGCTTTTGGCGTGACTACTTCAACTGCTGGGCGTATCCTGTCTCCAGAGTTTAAGGCGGCAGGAGAGTCCATCTACTATCTGCCAGGACAGGTCCTGTCTCAGGATATTGACTTTGACTTAATCAAGAATAACTTTGAAAATTTTGCGGCCATTCAGGACAAGTATCAGATTACGGCCGCCGCCGCTGTCAAATACAGCGGTTTGGCAGAGAGTCTGGCCTTGATGAGCTTTGGTAATCGCATTGGTGCCCAAGTGGATGTTGCTGACTTGCCTTCCATTTTGCAGGCGCAGTTGGGCGGATTTGTCTTTACCAGTCCTGAGCAGGATATTCCAGGTGCAGTGAAGATCGGTCAGACCAAGCCAGACTTTACACTGATTGTCAATGGTGTCCAGCTTGAGGGAGCAGAGCTTTTGGCAAGCTTTGAAGGCCGACTAGAGCCTATCTACCCGACAGAATTTAAACAGGAAACAGTTATTGAGGAAGTGCCAGCTCTTGTCGCTGATACAGTTATCAAAGCCAAAGAGACAGTGGTGGAGCCACTGGTTTACATCCCAGTCTTCCCTGGAACTAACTCAGAATATGACTCAGCCAAAGCCTTTGAAGCAGCTGGAGCCAAGGTCAATCTAGTTCCCTTTGTCACTTTGGATGAAGCAGCCATTGTCAAGTCCGTTGACAGCATGGTTGGCAACATTGACAAGGCAAATATCATCTTCTTTGCAGGCGGCTTCTCTGCTGCAGATGAGCCAGATGGGTCAGCTAAGTTTATCGTCAACATCCTTCTCAACGAGAAGGTTAAGAAAGCCATCGATGCTTTCATCGCTCGCGGTGGTCTCATCATTGGTATCTGTAATGGATTCCAGGCTCTGGTAAAATCCGGTCTTCTTCCTTACGGAAACTTTGAAGAAGCAGGGGCTAGCAGTCCTACTCTCTTTTACAATGATGCCAACCAGCACGTGGCTAAGATGGTTGAAACCCGTATTGCCAATACCAACTCGCCTTGGCTGGCTGGTGTGCAAGTGGGAGATATCCATGCCATTCCGGTTTCACATGGTGAAGGGAAATTTGTCGTGACAGCTGAGGAATTTGCTGAGCTGCGTGACAATGGTCAGATTTGGAGTCAGTACGTAGACTTTGATGGTCAGCCAAGCATGGACAGCAAGTATAATCCAAACGGCTCTCTCTACGCTATCGAAGGGATTATGAGCAAGAACGGTCAAATCATCGGGAAGATGGGCCACTCAGAGCGTTATGAAGACGGTCTTTTCCAAAATATTCCAGGTCAGAAAGACCAGAAATTGTTTGAAAGTGCCGTTCGTTATTTCCAAGCGAGTCACGAATAAAGTTGGCTTGCAAGAGCAAGCAATCAAAAAAGGAGTCTGCTTGGCCCGAAAGGCCAGGTTTTCTCCCTTTTACTAGACAAAAGAATTTAGGTAAAACAATGACATACGAAGTAAAGTCACTGAATGAAGAGTGCGGTATTTTTGGAATCTGGGGCCATCCACAGGCGGCTCAGGTCACCTATTTCGGACTCCATAGTCTGCAGCACCGCGGTCAGGAAGGAGCAGGCATCCTGTCAAACGACCATGGAAAGCTCAAACGCCACCGTGATTTGGGATTGGTTGCCGAGGTTTTTAGAAACCCAGCAGATTTGGATAATCTGACAGGAGAAGCAGCTATTGGCCACGTCCGCTATGCAACATCTGGCGGAGCCTCCATCAATAATGTTCAGCCGTTCTTCTTCAGTTTCTATGATATGCAGATGGGCTTGGCGCATAATGGCAATCTGACCAATGCCCACTCACTGAGACGGGAGTTGGAAAAGAAGGGCTCCATCTTTGCCAGCTCGTCTGATACGGAAATTCTCATGCATTTGATTCGCCATAGCAAGCAGGAAAATTTCTTAGACAAGCTCAAAGAGTCCTTGAGACGAGTTCAGGGCGGCTTTGCCTATCTCATCATGAGAGAGGACAAGCTCTACGCTGCGCTGGATCCTAATGGATTTCGTCCTCTGTCCATCGGCCGCATGAAAAATGGGGCCTGGGTCGTTTCTAGTGAAACCTGTGCTTTTGAAGTGGTGGGTGCCGAATGGGTGCGTGACCTTGAGCCAGGGGAAATCGTGATTATCGATGATGAAGGCGTGACCTATGACAGCTATACGACAGATACCCAGCTGGCTATTTGCTCAATGGAATATGTCTATTTCGCTCGGCCGGACAGCGTCATTCACGGGGTCAATGTCCATGCAGCCCGCAAACGAATGGGCCGCAGGCTGGCTCAGGAATTCCAACATGAGGCAGATATCGTTGTCGGCGTGCCTAATTCTTCCTTGTCCGCGGCCTCTGGCTTTTCTGAAGAGTCTGGCCTGCCAAATGAAATGGGTCTGATTAAAAATCAATACATCCAACGGACCTTTATCCAACCGACGCAGGAGTTGCGAGAGCAAGGAGTTCGTATGAAATTATCTGCTGTTTCCAGCATTGTCAAGGGCAAGCGCGTGGTCATGGTGGATGACTCTATCGTGCGGGGAACGACCAGCCGACGTATCGTCCAGCTTCTACGAGATGCAGGTGCAGCTGAAGTCCATGTGGCTATCGGCAGTCCAGAACTTAAATATCCATGTTTCTACGGCATTGATATTCAGAATCGGCGCGAGCTCATCTCGGCCAATCATACAGTTGATGAGGTTTGTGAGATTATCGGAGCAGACAGCCTGACCTATCTGTCGCTGGAAGGTCTCATTGAATCAGTCGGTATTGAGACAGATGCTCCGAATGGCGGGCTTTGTGTGGCTTACTTTGACGGTCAGTACCCAACTCCGCTCTATGATTATGAAGAGCGCTATCTGGAAAGCCTGAAGGAAAAGACGAGTTTTTATTGAGAGGTAGATAAGGTTTGATAAATGAGGACAAACTAGCTAATTTTTTGCTTTATCTTGAAAATCAATCAGAAAAAGATTTTTCAAAATGGCTCACTGGTGTAAATATTTTTGAGATTCTTGGAATAGAAAGTGCAGAAATCCGTCATAGCCGAGTCCTAGCATGGTTGCTTGATCCAAGAGAAAATCATTATTTAAAAGATAAATTTTTGAAAAAATTTTTACTTAAAGTTATTCAGAATAATTTAGTAGTACCTGAGATAGAAACAACAGAGGTGTTATTGAAAGACTTTTCTAAAGGGGAAGTTTTTAGAGAAAGTAAAAATAATATTGATATTCTATTTTCTAACTCGGAGTATAAATTTAATCTTATCATTGAAAATAAAATATTTACTTCTGATCATGATAATCAACTTACAAAGTATCGAACATTTGTTGAGAATTCCTATGTTGGATACCGGAATATATATATTTACTTGACGCCTAATGGAGATAGTCCAGTAGATGCTAGTATTGAGGAAAGAAATTATTGGAAGTTACTTTCTTACAAAGAAGTTTCAGACATTTTAGAAGAGTTATTCCACGATGATAGTACTGATGATAAAGTAGCTTATATTATCAAAGAATACAATGACAATATTAGGAGAAATATTTTGAATGATTTAGAGTTGAAAGAATTGAGTGCAGAAATTTATTTTAAATACAAGGAAATTTTGGATCTTATTATTGATAATCGACCCACTACCAGTGTTTTTCGTGAAAAACTTATTGAGATTCTAAATAGTCTAAGCGAGCAGAATAGATTAATATTTAACGAAAAATATTGCTCTAAAACTTTTTTGCGATTTAGGACAAAACAGCTAGATGATTTTTTAGAGAATGTTATTAATGATAATAATAGAGAATGGTTAACAGGTTCGTCATATTTTTATGAAATTACTTACGATAATTTTCAGGCCGCTGTATATCTATCTATTTCTTTAAAGAATCAGACAGAAGTTCAGTCTAAGAAGTTGGCTACGGTAACTCATAGTAGTTATAGTAAATATGGATTTAATACATCAAATAGATTTTTAAGTTTTGATGCTTCTGAAGAAAATTTATTTCTTACAGAGACATTCAATAGTTTAATCAAATTCTTACATGAGAATCTTCAACAGATTGATGAATTTGAAAAGGATTTAATTCTCAAGTGGACCGAGTACCAAAAGGAGGGATTGGAATGAGTAAAAATGCATACGCTCAATCCGGTGTGGATGTTGAAGCAGGTTATGAAGTTGTTGAGCGAATCAAAAAGCATGTGGCGCGTACAGAGCGGGCTGGCGTCATGGGGGCGCTGGGTGGCTTTGGCGGAATGTTCGACCTATCTCAGACTGGGGTCAAGGAGCCGGTGCTGATTTCTGGTACGGATGGCGTCGGAACCAAGCTCATGCTGGCCATTCAGTATGACAAGCACGATACCATTGGGCAGGACTGTGTGGCTATGTGTGTCAATGACATCATTGCTGCAGGGGCTGAGCCCCTTTACTTCCTGGACTATATTGCCACTGGGAAAAATGAACCAGCAAAGCTAGAGCAAGTTGTTGCTGGTGTGGCTGAAGGCTGCGTCCAGTCTGGAGCTGCCTTGATTGGCGGGGAAACCGCTGAAATGCCTGGGATGTACGGTGAAGATGATTATGATTTGGCTGGCTTTGCTGTCGGGGTTGCTGAGAAGTCAGAGATTATTGACGGTTCTAAAGTCGCTGAGGGTGATGTGCTACTGGGGCTGGCTTCCAGCGGTATTCACTCTAACGGTTATTCCCTTGTTCGCCGTGTTTTTGCGGACTATACGGGTGAGGAAGAACTGTCAGAATTGGAAGGTAAAAAACTCAAGGAAGTGTTGCTTGAGCCGACTCGTATCTATGTCAAGGCTTTGCTGCCGCTGATTAAGGAAAAGTTGGTTCATGGGATTGCCCATATTACTGGTGGCGGTTTTATCGAAAATGTGCCTCGCATGTTTGCCGATGACTTGGCTGCTGAGATTGAAGAAGACAAGATTCCAGTCTTGCCGATTTTTAAGGCCTTAGAAAAATATGGTCACATCAAGCACCAAGAAATGTTTGAAATCTTCAATATGGGACTGGGGATGATTTTGGCCGTAGCTCCTGAAAATGTGGATCGTGTCAAAGAACTTCTTGACGAGCCTGTTTATGAAGTTGGGCGGATTGTCAAAAAAGAAAGTGAAAGTGTCCTTATCAAATGAAAAAAATTGCCGTTTTTGCTTCGGGCAATGGATCAAATTTCCAAGTGATTGCTGAGCAGTTTCCTGTTGAATTTGTCTTTTCAGACCATCGAGATGCCTATGTGCTCGAGCGGGCGGATAAGCTAGGTGTCAAAAACTATGCCTTTGAGCTTAGAGAGTTTGACAGTAAGGCGGCTTACGAGCAAGCCATTGTAGACCTGCTAGAAGAGTACCAGATTGACTTAGTTTGCCTAGCAGGCTATATGAAAATCGTTGGGCCAACCTTGCTTGGCGCTTATGAAGGCCACATTATCAATATCCACCCAGCCTACTTGCCAGAATTTCCAGGAGCTCATGGGATTGAGGATGCTTGGAATGCTGGTGTTGCTGAGAGTGGTGTTACCATTCACTGGGTGGACTCCGGTGTGGATACTGGTAAGATTATCCAGCAAGTGCGCGTGGCGCGTTTAGCCGAAGACACGCTGAAAAGTTTTGAAGAACGCATCCATGCCGCCGAGTATCAGCTTTATCCTCAAGTGCTGAAAGAGTTGGGAGTAGGGCAGTAGTGATGGAGAATGTTGTTGATAGCTGGTCAAAGCTAAAAAAAGTTACTGAAGAATATACTAGGATACCGATAAATTATATATTGTTCATAGTACTAAATTTATTAATTTATTTAGATAAAGATCAACTACTTTCAGATCTTGTTATTAGTAATTCTGTACTGAAGAATATTTTCATATTGCTATTAGAGATTTTATCTATATTTTACGATAGAATTTTAACAATATATATTTTCGTGATTATAGTAATGGTTCTCATTTTATTCTTGTTTGAGAAAACTCCTGTTTTTAATCTACTTCCAAAAGATATAGAGTATGTAAATGGATATACTGAATCCTGGAATCCAGTAAGTGCAGTAAATAGATTATTTAATTTATTAATTAAGTTGTCAACAAGTTGGTATGTTGTTTACGTTTTTATTCTTTTTATTATTAAACCGGGAAATTTTTCCATAGAGAATAACTATGTGCTAATAAGAAAAGTTAGTGAAGAAAGTTTGATAAATTTTCTTTGGAATATAAATTATTTAGTTCTTTGTCTTATCGTAGTACGATCTTTGTTTGTCATAAAATATAAAGATATTGAATCGCATTTAAAATTTTCAAATTTGCGATATAATGTAGTCTCTGAATTTGATAGTTCAAATGATGATGAGACAATAAAGTATCTAATTGTAAAGGACACTTATAATTTCAAGCAATATTATTTATTGAAATGTGAAACACATAAACGAGAGTTGAAGAAAATTAAAGATTTATCTTTTAACGGACAAGAAGTAACACGTACATATTGGGAAAAAGGAGTAATTCCTATTTCAAAAAGGAATTATAAAATTTTAGATAAGTCTGAAAATCTTTCTGATCTAATTTATTACTATGAAGAATTAAAAAAGCAATTTTATAATAAGTAGTTTTAACCAATAAATATTGAAGAATAAAGGAGAAAACATGACTAAACGCGCCTTGATCAGTGTCTCAGATAAGACAGGCATTGTAGAATTTGCGAAAGAGCTGAAAGCTCTGGGCTGGGATATCATCTCAACTGGTGGTACCAAGGTGGCCCTAGACAATGAAGGAGTGGGCACCATTGCCATCGATGATGTGACTGGTTTTCCTGAGATGATGGATGGCCGTGTCAAGACCCTCCATCCAAGCATTCACGGTGGTCTCTTGGCTCGTCGGGATTTGGCTAGCCACCTACAAGCGGCCAAGGACAATCAGATTGAGCTCATTGACCTCGTCGTGGTCAACCTCTATCCTTTTAAGGAGACCATTCTCAAGCCAGGTGTGGAGTATGCGGATGCAGTGGAAAATATTGACATCGGTGGGCCCTCTATGCTGCGCTCTGCGGCTAAAAATCATGCCAGCGTGACGGTTGTTGTAGATCCGGCTGATTATGCTCTTGTTCTGGAAGAGTTGGCAGCAAATGACCAAACGACCTATGAAACGCGTCAATGTTTGGCAGCTAAGGTTTTCCGTCACACAGCTGCTTATGATGCTTTGATTGCGGACTATTTCACGGCTCAAGTGGGCGAAAGCAAGCCTGAAAAGCTGACCTTGACCTATGAACTCAAGCAGCCCATGCGCTACGGGGAAAATCCCCAGCAGGATGCGGATTTCTATCAGACTGCTTTACCACTGGACTATTCCATCGCTTCCGCCAAGCAGTTGAATGGGAAAGAGTTGTCCTTCAATAACATTCGTGATGCGGATGCGGCAATTCGGATTATTCGAGATTTTAAGGATCGGCCAACTGTTGTGGCGCTAAAACATATGAATCCTTGTGGCATTGGTCAAGCGGATGATATCGAGACAGCTTGGGACTATGCCTATGAGTCTGATCCGGTTTCTATTTTTGGTGGGATTGTCGTCCTCAACCGTCAGGTGGATGCTGCGACAGCTGAGAAGATGCACGGTATTTTTCTGGAAATCATCATCGCACCGAGTTACACGGCAGAAGCGCTAGCAATTTTGACCAATAAAAAGAAAAATCTACGTATTTTGGAGTTGGATTTTGATGCGCAGGCAGCTTCTGGAGCCGAGAAGGAAGTGACCGGTGTTCTGGGTGGTCTCCTCGTGCAAAATCAAGATGTTATCGAGGAAAATCCAGCTGATTGGCAGGTCGTGACCAAGCGCCAGCCGACCGAGCAGGAGCGTGTGGCTTTGGAATTTGCTTGGAAGTCCGTCAAATATGTCAAATCCAATGGTATCATCATCACCAATGACCGTCAGGTGCTGGGAGTCGGTCCCGGTCAGACTAACCGTGTGGCTTCTGTCAAGATTGCTATTGAGCAAGCCAAAGTTCGCCTTGACGGTGCTGCTCTGGCTTCTGACGCTTTCTTCCCTTTTGCGGACAATATTGAAGAAATCGCAGCCGCTGGTATCAAAGCTATCATCCAGCCTGGTGGATCCGTTCGTGATGAGGAATCTATTGTCGCAGCTGACAAGCATGGATTGACTATGATTTTCACCGGCGTACGGCATTTTAGGCATTAAGAAATATAAAAAATCCTCGGCTCGACCGAGGATTTTTTAGTAGTCTTATACTCAATGAAAATCATGAACAAACTAAGCAGTAGCAGTCTGCTTAAAGCACTAGTTTGAAGTGATTTTGAAGAGTGCGAAAGCGATTTATTTAGGATAGATATAGGTCAGGCGGCCCCAGTAGGAAGCAGTTGGGTCAAACCAGCCACGGAAGTTGCTGATGTACTGCTTGCCGAGGTAGTTAGACTCTTGGATCTGGATGCGGGTATTGGATTCGACATGAGTCACAACACCGACGTGGCCGTAGCCGCCGTCATCCCAGCAGGCGATGGCGCCAACCTCAGGCGTACTGCCGGTACGGAATCCAGCTCTTCTGGCTCTAGCTGCCCATTGACCGCCGTTGCCCCAGTAATTTCCTGCCCAAGGAGCTAGAGCCTTGGCTCCCCAAGTACATTGACCGACAGGATAAGTTGTCGCATTAGCAGCGGCATAGTTTGGCTGAATATTAGCTGATTGAACGCTTGATTTCTCAACCTGATAGCTAGTTCCAGTCAGGCCGATTAACTGTCCCGCTTTTCTACGATAGACATGGGTGTTAAATAGACCGCTTCCCTTGTGATTCTGAGTATCCACGGTAAATTTGTAGGTTCCATTGCCGACCTTATTTGCAGTATACCATTTGATATCGTCTTGCCCATTGACTTCTGACCAAGTTGGCAGAATAATATCGCCATCTCCGTAGGCGTCTGTCACTGTCACCTCATAGCGATTGGCCTCAGTTTTCCTGACTGCAACCTTGGCTTGAATTTGGTCGGTAGACATTGAGACGGCATCTGCTGCGTAGTTGTGTTCGCTACCATCATTGTAAGTGACATAGACATGATTATTATAGGTTCCAGACAAAGCCTGATGATTGCGGATATCAAAGGTCGCACTGAAGGTTCCGTCTCCGTTAGGGGTTGCCTTATACCATTTAAGATTACTCTGATTGCTAGTGCTCCAAATGGGAACTTGGACAGACTTTATAGGTTTAGATAAAGCTGTTTCAGCGATTTTTACAGTATAGGTTCCTTGTTTGGGGTTGATATTTTCTACAGTAAAAAGCGGCTTTTGCTCCTCTTCAGAAGGCAATTTTCCACTATCAATTTGTACAGTAGTCCCTGAGAGACCTGTTAAGCCAGACTTAACATAACTTTCACCGTAAAGGTGGATATTGTAAGTTCCAGTGTCGTAGTTATGCTTTCTGAGTTCCACTCGAGTGCTGTAGCTGCCATCTGGATTTTTGCTTGCTTCGTACCATTGTAGATCATCTTGCCCTTTCTTATCAGACCAAGTAGGAAGAACAATTCGATGCATGGTGTCAGGTACGTTTTTGACAGTGATTTCCATGATGCCGGTCTGAGCGAAGCTAGTTTCGATTATCGGTTTCGGATTTTCAAGATGGAACGTAGTACCAGATAGGAAAATCATTTTTCCGTTTACATTTTCGTAAGTGTCAACGAAGTATCGTCCATAACCACGATGTTTGGAAAGATTAAATTCAGTTGATTCTTCTCCTGCGTCATACCACTGAAGGTCGTCGCTGCCTTTTTCCTCTGACCAGACAGCATGGACAATCTTTGAGTGAGTTTGGTCTTTGTTGCGGGAAAAATTAATGCGCCCTGTACCTCCTGAGACGGATGCATTCGTTTTACTAGCTGGTTTATCTACATGAAAGGTAGTGGCATTTAGAGCTACCAAGCGCTCTCCTATCTGTATGTAGGTATGAATATGAAACGTACCATATCCTGGATGGTTGCTTAAGTCAATGTCAGTGATAGGTGTTTGTGGTGTATCATACCATTTCAAATCATCTTGTCCGTTTTCTTCAGACCAAACAGCATGAGCAATAAGATAGGGTTCTTGAGCTTGGGAACGGGTATAACTAATAGAGGCTGTACGATCGTTCACAGTCACATCGACATTGCTGGCACGATCAGTGGGGCCTAGAATTTTGACTTCAGATTCAGGTGTTTCGACCGCATGAACTGTTGAGTGGCTCGCAAAGAGACCTAGGACAGCTCCGGATAATAAAAACAGTTTTTGATATTTCTTCATAAAACTCCTTTGTGAGAATGTTTTTGGATGGGCCCACCTGTATTATTCGGAAAACTTATTTGAAAGTGATAGTAAATTTGACAAGCCCTGAATATTTTTTGTCTACAATGGGTACAATCCACTCAAAAAGGAGAAGGCTGAAGCCAACAATAATTACGGCAATCATATAGAAGAGATATTCTTTTTCTCATTCGAATGGAATAAAACGAACGATTGTGGTATAATTTAGATAAATAATTCGTAAAAATGGCGATGATTTTTACGTGATGTGTTAGCTTGGTGCGTAAGCGCCTGTGATATTGGATATTGAGGTATCTTAGCTATGAAGCTTTTAGTCGTTGGTTCAGGTGGTCGTGAGCATGCGATTGCTAAGAAGTTGTTGGAGTCTCAGGGTGTGGAGCAGGTGTTTGTCGCTCCTGGAAATGATGGCATGACCTTGGATGGGTTGGATTTAGTAAACATTGGAATTTCCGAACATTCCAAACTAATCGAATTTGTCAAGGAGAATGATGTTGCTTGGTCCTTTATCGGTCCAGATGATGCCCTGGCAGCTGGGATTGTAGATGATTTTAACCAAGCTGGGCTCAAGGCTTTCGGTCCATCTCATTTAGCAGCGGAGCTGGAGTGGTCCAAGGATTTTGCCAAGGAAATCATGGTTAAATATGGTGTTCCGACAGCAGCTTATGGCACATTTTCCGACTTTGAGGAAGCTAAAACCTACATCGAAAAACAGGGTGCTCCTATCGTCGTCAAGGCAGACGGCTTGGCTCTGGGCAAGGGCGTGGTTGTCGCTGAGACCGTAGAGCAGGCAGTCGAAGCAGCTCACGATATGCTCTTGGATAATAAATTTGGCGATTCGGGTGCGCGTGTGGTTATCGAGGAGTTTCTGGACGGCGAGGAGTTTTCCCTATTTGCCTTTGTCAATGACGATAAGTTTTACATCCTGCCGACGGCCCAGGACCATAAGCGGGCCTACGATGGGGACAAGGGGCCCAATACAGGCGGCATGGGAGCTTATGCGCCAGTGCCTCACCTGCCACAAAGCGTTGTGGACCAGTCAGTTGAGACGATTATCAAACCGGTTCTCAAAGGCATGATAGCTGAGGGCCGACCTTATCTTGGCGTGCTCTACGCTGGGCTGATTCTGACAGCAGATGGTCCTAAGGTTATCGAGTTCAACTCGCGCTTTGGTGACCCAGAGACCCAGATTATTCTGCCTCGCTTGACGTCTGACTTTGCGCAGAATATCACGGACATTTTTGACAAGAAGGAGCCGGCTATCACTTGGCTGGATGAGGGCGTGACCCTTGGCGTGGTTGTCGCTTCAGAGGGCTACCCGCTGGACTATGAGAAAGGCTTGCCTCTGCCGGAGAAGACAGACGGCGACATCATCACCTACTATGCTGGGGCTAAGTTTGCGGAAAATAGCAGAGCACTGCTGTCAAATGGCGGTCGAGTGTACATGCTGGTCACCACAGCAGATACCGTCTCAGCTGCGCAGGAAAAAATCTACGACCAACTAAAAAAACAAGATACCTCAGGCCTCTTTTACCGAACGGATATCGGAAGCAGGGCAAACAAATAAGAGTGTAAAAGCGACGCAGTCGCCAAATGCGATAATGGTCGTAATAAAAGAAAATTGTATGAAAGGAGTATTCAGTTAGTTTCCCTAACTGAACACGGGACTAAATCCCTAGGAAAAAAGATAAAACTGTCTAGACGTAACCGTCGTCGTTGGTTTTCCTATTTTTCTATGGGATTTTTCGCAAGCGAAACGTCCCTTTGTATCTTAATATGAAACCAATTATTTCCATCATCATGGGCTCAAAATCCGACTGGGCCACCATGCAAAAAACAGCTGAAGTTTTAGATCGCTTCGGTGTAACCTACGAAAAAAAGGTTGTCTCTGCCCACCGTACACCAGACCTCATGTTTCAGCATGCAGAAGAAGCCCGCAGTCGCGGTATCAAGGTCATCATCGCTGGTGCTGGTGGTGCCGCGCATTTGCCAGGAATGGTAGCGGCTAAAACCACTCTGCCTGTCATCGGTGTACCAGTCAAATCTCGTGCTCTTAGCGGTCTGGACTCACTTTATTCGATTG
>NZ_CAUOLF010000030.1:0-19754 GCF_963456385.1 uncultured Streptococcus sp.
ATGGAAGAAGTGGCAGCCTATCTGCGTCAGCATGCAGATGAAGAGCTGAGTCTGACCGATTTGGCTCAGTATTTCCACTATAGTCCTTCCCATCTATCCAGAACTTTCAAGAAAAAGATGGGCTTTTCTATCAAGCAATATGTGGAAGCTCTTAAGATGGAAAAAGGGATTCAGGAAATTGTGGAAGGCCGGCAAAATGTGACTGAGACCTCTATAGAAGCTGGTTATGATAGTCTAGGCAGTTTTTCCAATACTTTTAAGCGGCATACTGGACTTTCTCCTAAAAAATATTACCAGGAATCAACCAAGGCTTATGATTTTATGGTCAAACAGTTGGATGAGAAGGGAGCTTTGTTGCATCAGGATCCCGACTGTAAAAGTGGCAATCGATTGACTGTGGCGCTATCTTATCCTGAGGGGTATGAACCACGCATTAGCTGTGTCGGGCTTTTTAAAACCCGCATACCCAAAGAAGAGCCAGTTATCGGAGTAGCACTGAGTCAGAAGAGAAAGTTTACTTTTGAAAATGTACCGGATGGTCACTACTATCTTTTGGCCTGTGAATTGCTGGAGGATTTACGCCTAACTAAAAACTATGTCTTGAAGCATAACTTTCGCTGGGGCAGCGATGAGCCTCTCACTTTTTCAGGCAATAGCATCTATCAGGAGGAAATCAGCATGCGCAGGCCCTTGCCCAGCGATCCACCTATTACAGTTAATCTTCCAGTTTTAATCATGCGTTCCCTAGCCAAACAAGCGCAATTGAGAATAAGAAAATTTTTATCCTAATTGATAAACTGATACTAGAGATTTATTCTCAGATATAAAAAATTGGAGGAACAATAATGAAATTAGACGTATTTTTAAGTTTTAATGGTCAGGCTGAAGAAGCTTTTCGTTTTTATGCAGATCTTTTTCAGACAGAGATAAAGGGACTTGTCCGAGCTAGTGAGATGATGGATCCAGCAGATCTTCCTGCAGAAAAACGGGATAAGATTGCCTGGATTGCCTTAGATACGGAAAACTTAACCCTGAATGGTGAGGATGTAGGTGTTTTTAATGACCTATCTATTCCTAGCAATCATCAGCCCAATCAATGGTTGGTTCTGAGCCCAGACAGTAGAGAAGAAGCCGATGAGCTCTTTGCAAAGCTTGCTGAAGGTGGGCAAATTCTCTATCCTTTAGAGGAACAAGCTTTCGCAGAGTTTTATGGCCGCTTGATTGACCGTTTTGGTATCGGCTGGGATGTGATGAAATGAGGTAGAAGGATGGCTTATAGTGAATCCTTAGCCCAGCAAGTCCGTACCATTTTAGCTACTGAACTTCCTCCTTATGTTTTTGAAGAAGAGGTAGAAGAGAAGAAGATGTTTGGTAGCTTGGCTTTTATGGTCCGAGGTAAGATGACCGTTACTGTGAGTTCGAGAAGTCAAGAGCTCGTCATGGTACGCATCGGTAAGGAAATGGAAAAGCAGGTCCTGCCTAAAAATGGTGCCAGTGTCACAGTGATGAAAGGCAGGCTTTATCATGGCTATATTGATTTAGATGTCGAGGGACAAAAAGAATTATCTTACTGGATCAAGCTAGCCTTGTCCTACAATCAGGAGCTGACGCAGCAGGATAAAAAGTAAGAAGTACTCAGAATGAGTTTTGCTTTCTTAGAAGTTTATTCATTACCTTTTTATGAAGTTCAAATATATTCTTAGAATCTGTATTGATGAAGTTTTCAGTCGGAGAGTCTCTTCATGGATACAGGTTTTTTCGTCTTTTTCTTCCAAAAATGTTATACTAATACCAGAGTCCGTTTTGCGAATGAAGTTTATCCTTAAAAGTCTTGGAGAAAATCTAGTTTGTACCTGTATTAAGTTTTGATTTTGCATTTTCTCGCTTTCTGAAAGGCTTTTGTCGTTAGAAAGGAGCATGGTATGAGTATTTCTTTTTACATTCAGAACCGAAAGGGCTTGTTTAGCTATAAGGCGGTCGAAACACCCTTGTCTTTGGTTTCCTTGGTGGAAGGGCTGGAGGTCGTAGGCCTTGAGGGCGATAAGGCTTATCAATCCTTGGATCAGATCGGAACTTTTCTGGCTGTCTACTGGGAAGGGGCAGGCCGTGGGTTTGAAGTTTATTATCTGCCAGACCGAGAAACCTACCAGGTCCGCGTCTTGACACCATCAACGGTGGGCGACTGGAAAGGGGCTATTCTCTTCATGAGTCGTTTGGCTCAGAAGATGAAGCAGGATATTGTCGATGAATACGGCAATACTTACACGGCTGACGGGATTTTTAATATTGATTTTGAAGCGGATATTCTCTATGGTCTGAATGATGCTAGAGTTGCAGCTGCGCCTATGCATGTTTTTGAAGGCTATGCTCATGATTTGTACATGTCGCAGGAAAAACTTCTGGAACTATTCAAAGCTGAAGATCCTGTGGAGGAGTTTGGCAGGCAGATGGCCGAGATGCAGCAGGTCCAGAGTCAATTTTCTACTCCTAAGTATTATAAGGATCAGGGGGGGAAATACCTGGGTTCTTATGTTCTGGCAGAAGAAGTGGACACAGTCCTTCCGACTCAGCCCATGCCCAAGGGATACCTGATTAAAGAGATGATTGAGAGCGGTGCTAGTCAAGATATGGAATGGCATCTTCATATCCTGATAGAGGATGCCAGCAGTCCGCAGGGCTATAAATATCTGACAACAAAGGATTTAAAAGCTTTTTTGGAGAAGATTCCAGAGACTCACTGCACCTATCTGGATTCCAGTCAGATCCGGATTCAGCCACTCAATCGGCTGGAACTGGAAGCCATTTTGGATCAACTTCCCGATGGAGAACCGAAGTTTTAGCGCTAGGAAAATTTACTTTTTGAATCTTAACAGAGCTGCCAAAAGGCAGCTTTTTTAGGTCTGTCAGCAGTTCTCACAATTTTGTGACTCTTTTCGTTTTGATAACATTATTGAAAATATCTTGAAAATTTCAAAAAGAAGCTATAGAATAGAGGTCAGTTTTATAAAAAGGAGAACGAAATGAAAGAAAAACACATGTTAATCTTGGGCTGGGTGGCTACTTTTATGTCTGTTATGATGTATGTTTCCTATATTCCACAGATTATGAATAATCTAGCTGGCAATAAGGGTGACTTTATCCAGCCTTCAGTAGCTGCTCTAAACTGTACACTCTGGGTCATTTATGGTCTATTTAAAGAGAAGCGGGACATTCCTTTGGCAGCGGCTAATATGCCGGGCATCGTATTTGGCTTGATTACTGCTGCAACGGCCCTTATGTAAGATGAGATTGGGATTTATGCCCAGTCTTTTTTGTTGGAAAATCATTGGAAAAAACATTCACTTCACATGTAGCTATAGAGCCTGCCTATGGCTTTTCCTATGTAGAAAATATGCAGGCAGCGTTCAGCAGACCGCCTTTTTATGATACAATGGTAAGATGAAGTCAGCAGAGATCTGCTGGCTGTTTCATCAGGAAGAAAGGGGTAAGAGAGCAAGCCTATGATACTTGAAGAATTTGACCAAAGTCGCAAGGCCATCATCAACCCAGAAGACTTGAATGAATCCATAGAAGGTTTTCCGGAGACGGCTGTTTCCTGCTTTGCCAGAGAGACTTTTGCGCGGATTTTGGCTGATTTTGAGCATGAGCTGATTACGACGACTAGCATGGCTAATATTGAAATTCCTATCTATCGTGTTTTCGCGGATGGACGGGAACTGGCTCTCTTCAATGCACCTGTTGGAGCTTCAGCCTGTGTGGCTATTCTGGAAGACTTGATTGCTTTTGGCATGAAGAAGCTGGTGCTTTTCGGTACTTGCGGCATTTTGGATGAGGAGATTAAGGAAACGTCCGTCATTATCCCGACGGAGGCCCTGCGTGATGAGGGGACTAGCTATCACTATCAGCCAGCTAGCCGTGAGCAGGAAGTCAATCTTGGCTTGAAAGACTTTTTGACGGCTTTTCTGGATGAGCGCGGTATTTCCCACAGCAAGGGCAAGGTCTGGACGACAGACGGCATTTACCGTGAGACGGTAGCTAAACTCCGCCAGAGAAAGGCTGAGGGAGCGATCTGTGTGGATATGGAATGCTCAGCCGTAGCGGCTTTAGCAGCTTTTCGAGAGATATCCGTCTGCCAGTTCTTCTATGCAGCTGACCACTTATCTGAGGAAGCTTGGGATATGCGCAACCTAGCCAATCATGCAGACTTAGACGAAAAAGATAAGATTGCCAATCTCGCGATTCAAATCGCTCTGGCACTATAGAGAAATAAGATGAAAAAACCAATTATCCAATTTGAAGACTTTAGCTTTCAGTATCAGGCCCAGTCTGAGCCGACCCTCAAGCAGATCAATCTGACTATTTACGAGGGAGAGAAGGTTCTGATTGTCGGTCCGTCTGGCTCTGGCAAGTCAACGCTGGGCCAGTGTCTCAATGGAATTATTCCTAACATTTATAAAGGAGAGGCTGGCGGCCAGCTCTTGATTAAGGGGCAGCCAGCCTTTGAGCCCAGCATTTATGATAAGTCTAATCTTGTCAGCACGGTTTTGCAGGACACGGATGGCCAGTTTATCGGGCTTAGTGTAGCAGAAGATCTGGCCTTTGCGCTGGAAAATGACGTGATGGAGCTGTCGCTTATGCGCGAAAAAGTCAAAACCTGGTCAGAGAAGCTGGATTTAGCGGAGCTTTTGCAGCATCGGCCCCAGGATCTATCAGGCGGTCAAAAGCAGCGCGTCAGTCTGGCAGGGGTTTTGATTGACGAGAGTCCCATTCTGCTCTTTGACGAGCCCTTGGCTAATCTGGATCCAAAGTCAGGTCAGGATACCATTGATTTGATTGACCAGCTTCATCGAGATACGGGAACGACGACTCTGATTATCGAGCACCGCTTGGAAGATGTTCTTTACAGACCGGTAGACCGGCTAGTGCTTATCAATGACGGACGCATTCTCTTTGACGGACAGCCGGATGAGCTGCTCAGGACCCAGCTGCTAGCTGAAAATGGCATCCGCGAACCGCTCTACATTACGACCCTGCGCCTGCTGGGCGTTGAAGTGGAAAAGACTGAAGGATTGTCACGCTTGGATCAGTTGCAGCTGGCAGATGTGACCTTTGAGGGCAGAGACTGGTCTGACCCTGACAAAGAGCTTCAGGAGCCTTTGTTGGAGTTGGAGCATGTTTCCTTTGCTTACCAGAGCGGCGGCAAGCCTATTTTGCAGGATATCAGCCTGAAGATTTTCAAGGGAGAGCGGATAGCCATCGTTGGTAAAAATGGAGCTGGTAAGTCAACTCTGGCCAAGGCTCTCTGTCAGTTTATCGAGACTGATGGGAGCTATAGATGGAAAGGTCAGGACATCAAAGGAGACTCTATCAAGGAGCGAGCTGAGCGGATTGGCTATGTCCTGCAGAATCCCAATCAGATGATTTCGGCAGCCATGATTTTTGATGAAGTGGCTTTAGGCTTGCGCTTGCGTGGACTGGAAGAATCGGAAATCGAAGAGCGAGTCCATGCGGCTCTCAAGACCTGTGGCCTCTATGAATTCCGTAGTTGGCCGATTTCGGCCCTGTCTTTCGGCCAGAAGAAGCGGGTGACCATTGCGTCTATCTTGGTGCTGAATCCGGAGATTATCCTCTTGGATGAACCGACAGCTGGTCAGGACCAGCGCCATTATACAGAGATGATGGACTTTCTAGACGAGCTCAACCAGCAGGGACATACGATTATAATGATTACCCATGATATGCAGCTGATGCTGGATTACTCAGATCGGGCAGTGGTTGTGGTGGATGGTCAGATTTTAGCCGATAAGGCGCCTGCTCAGGTGCTGACAGATCAAGAGTTGATTTCGGCGGCTCATCTAAAAGAAACGTCAATCTTTGCTCTGGCTGAAAAAATTAGTGCCGACCCTCTGGCTTTGACCGAGTTTTATATGCGAAAAAAGGAGGACAAGCATGCTTAATCAGCGAAAATTAATCGGCTACCATGCAGGCGAGACTTTTCTTCATGGTCTGTCCGGTGCCAGCAAGATGCTGTTCTTCGTTCTGGTATCAGTGGCGGCCATGATTAGCTATGATACTCGTTTTTTGCTGGGGCTAGCCCTGCTGTCCCTTTGTCTCTTTCGGCTATCCCATATCCGCATCCGAGACATTTCATTTGTTTTGGTCTTTGCGGCATCCTTTGCTGCTCTTAACTTAGTGATGGTCTATCTTTTCGCGCCTGAGTATGGTGTCGATATCTATGGAACTAAAGATGTCCTCTGGACCGGATGGGGATCTTATAATCTAACAGCTCAGGAGCTGTTCTACCTCTTTAATCTCCTGCTCAAGTATGTTTCGACCATACCTCTGGCAGTGATTTTCCTCATGACAACCCATCCCAGTCAGTTTGCTTCCAGCCTGCATCAGCTTGGTATTTCCTATAAAATTGCTTACGCGGTCAGTCTGACGCTCCGCTATATTCCAGATTTGCAGGAAGAATTTTTCCTCATCAGGATGTCTCAGGAAGCGCGCGGGCAGGAATTATCCAAGAAAGCCAAACTTACTCAGCGCGTAAAGGGAAATCTGCAGATTATCATTCCGCTGATTTTCAGCTCACTAGAGCGTATCAACACCATTGCCACCGCCATGGAACTGCGCCGCTTTGGGAAAAATAAAAAACGAACCTGGTACACCTATCAGGCTCTGACTAAGCGAGATATGATAGTGCTGGCACTGGCAGTCGCCTTTCTATTACTCTGCTTTGCTCTCTTCGCAGTCAATCACGGTCGCTTTTATAATCCGTGGAGGTAGGAAAGGGGAATAAGAAAGTATGAAAATAAAGAGAATTAAAGACCAATATGTCCGACAGATTCAAGTTGTTTTGATTATTTATTTGGTTTGCTGTATTCTGCGGATTGCAGAATACATGATTTTGAGGACGGATCAGACATTTTGGGGAGAATCTTTTGTC
Organism: uncultured Streptococcus sp.; assembly: GCF_963456385.1. Classification (GTDB taxonomy): domain Bacteria; phylum Bacillota; class Bacilli; order Lactobacillales; family Streptococcaceae; genus Streptococcus. Next base: position 6,947 of record NZ_CAUOLF010000030.1, read on the forward strand.
CACAAACTCCTAGGGCTGGTACTTCTGGTCCCAGCTTTGCGTTTTTACGGCCTGAATTTTAAACAAATTGGCTTGGGGACAAAAAACTTGTTCCGTCGTGTTAGTCTAGGTCTAATCTGGGGAATTTTATTTTTTGCTTTAGCTTATCTGGTAGAAATCGCTGTGTTGCTCAGTCGAGGAAATTTTCTGGGGCTTGATTTCTATGTATCTGCTTATTCAGTCAATGGCAATATCGGCCAGCAGAGGGGCTTTCTTTTTCTATTGATCTGTCTGGCGGGCAATCTCATCAATGTCCTCATGGAAGAAGGAATCTTCCGTGGACTCTTTCAAAAAGTTTTTGAAAGAAAATACAGCTTTATAAAAGCAGCTCTTTTTTCCAGTCTCCTTTTTGGTTTCTGGCATATCATGGCACCCTTCAGAAGTTTGCTCGATGGGGAAATGAGCTTGACAGGCTTCTGGATTAATAGTTTGATCTTAGTTCTCACTAGTTTTCTGATTGGTCTTCAGTTTGGTCTTATGGCTAAGATGACGGGCAGTCTCTATATGGGCATGGCTGTTCATTTTGTTAATAACACAGTGGTTAATCTGCTTCATGTCCTATCAAAAAACGGAACGGATCAGCTACTTAGTCTTCGAATCACCGTGGCTCAGACCTTGTCATTTTTAGTGCTTTTAATCTACTATCAAATAAGAAAGCGGTCGCGCCATTGAGTTCTTTATACCTCAGTTTTCTTTTTGACTTATCTCAACGAAGCATTTAAAAAGCAGGCAATCACTGAATTGCTTGCTTATTTTCTTATAATGGCCTTTTATTTGGCATGCCGGCTTTGCGGGGGTATTTATTGGGTGTTTCTTTCTTCTTTTCTACCACTGTGATAAAGCGAGGGTCACCGTTTGGTAAAGCATAGCTGAGGTTGTCTTGGACCTTGCTAAAGAGTAAGTTAAGGGCATTTTTTGCTTCGTCCAGTTCCTCAGGAGCATTGGAAGCCTTGAGCGCTAGGAGCTTCCCGCCAACTTTCAGGTAGGGAATGGTCAGTTCAGACAGAACCTGCATCCGAGCGACTGCACGGGCGGTGACGAGGTCAAATTGGGCCCGAAAAGCCTTGTCCTGAGCAAAGTCTTCTGCGCGGCCATGGTAGAAGTGAACCTTGTCCAGCTCCAGCTCCTCTGCCAGCAGTTTGAGGAAGTTGATGCGTTTGTTGAGCGAGTCAATGATGGTCACATCCAGCTGAGGGCAGATGATTTTCATAGGGAGGCTAGGAAAGCCGGCCCCGGCACCGATGTCCAGCAGCTTGAGTTCTTGATTATCAATCAGGCCTTGCAAAACAGGGGCAATTGAATCATAGAAATGCTTGAGATAGACTTCATTTTTCTCGGTGATAGCTGTCAGATTGATTTTTTCATTCCATTCGACCAAGAGTTCAAAATAACGCTCAAACTGGTCTTTCTGGCGGTCGGTCAGCTCGATTCCCTGCTGGCTCAATAGCTGGTAAAATTCTTGCGGTGTCATAGTTTCATCCTTATCTGTCAGTATTCATCCTATTATATCATAAAAAGGAGACCCCGGCATTCTGCCGAAGGGCCTCTTGTCTTATATACCAATCTGATTGAGCTCCGCCAAGAGCAGCTGGCGCCGATCATCTTGATTAGTAGCTGGGTCAAAGAGAATTTCTTTTTTTATCTTGCCATCTAAAATGAGCAGAACCTTATCTGCATAGGTAGCAACGCTGGCATCATGCGTCACTAGGAGAATGCTTGCGCCCTGCTGGTGGAAGTGCTGCATGAGCTCCATAGCTTGACGGCCGGCCTGAGAGTTGAGCGCTCCTGTCGGCTCGTCAGCAAAAATGATTCGAGGCTGGTTCATGAGAGCCCGGCAGATGCCGGCTCGCTGGAGCTGGCCGCCCGATACCTGATGGATAGAGCGGTGAGCAATGTCCTTAATGCCAGTCAGAGCCATTAACTCCTTGGCTCGCTCATAGGCTGCCTTTCGCTCGCTGCTTTTCTTACCAATAATACTCGGTAGGCAGATATTGTCTAGGATATTGAGATTTTTCAGGAAGGTTGCCTGCTGGAAGACAAATCCGAAAGCCTCTCTGCGAAGGCGGTCTAAGTCCTTGTCTTTCATAGCTAGCAGGTCCTGTCCCTGATAAAGAATCTGTCCTTGGTCAGGTCTGTCAATGGTGGACAGAAGATTGAGAAGAGTGGATTTCCCGCAGCCAGACGGCCCCATGATGGCGATGAATTGGCCGCTTTCAATCTCTAGCGACAAATCACGGAGAATGGGGTCCTGATTTTCCTGATAGCTTTTGCTGAGGTTATGTGCTTCTAATAACATAGGCTTCTCCTCGGATGTAAAATAAATGCTAAGCGCTCGAAAGCTATCTGCTTAAGATTAATGTTCCTTGAGATAGCGTCCAATTTCCAGCTTGTTCAGCGCTCGGAGACTGATGTGTGCTGCTGTGAGTCCGCTAAGAAGCAGAGTCAGCGGTGTCCATAGAAAAGTAAGCGACTTATTGATGATGAGCTGGAGTTTGCTGATACCGAAGCTGCTGAGCAGCAGACTGCAGACTTCTTGCCCTAGACTAAGGAGCAGCAGGTCGGCTATTGCCAGAGCCAGCATCAAGATGAAGCAGACAGCGAGCAGGTAGTGGCTCCTGAGTCGTTCAGTGCCAAATCCCAGCATCCGATAAAGTGCCAAGTCAGCTTGGTCCTTGGTGAAAATCATATAGACAAAGAGAGTCATAAGGATGAAGACAATGCCGAGCCCTGTCCAGAAAACACTGGTCTGAATCAGGCGGAGCATGGCTAGCGTGTCATCAAAAGTCTGATGGAAAAAGTCTTCTACATCGGTTAATTTATAGTTGGAATAGCGTTTTTTCCATTCGTTGATTTTTTGAGCTTTGTTGCTAGCATCTTTAAGACGGATGGTCGTCAGACTATTGAACGTTTGCGCTTGCTTTGTCACAAAGACAGCCTTGGCGGTCTTGCCTCCGTAGGTCAGGTCTGAGTAAATACCGACTACTTTTAATTTTCTGGCTTGACCGTCTACCGTCAAGGTCAGGCTGTCTCCTACTTTTAGCTTGAGCTCTTCTGCCTTAAGCTTGGAGAGGGCAATTTCATGCTCGTTTTTAGGATAGCGGCCTTGGCTGTATTTGACTGGAAATCCCGCATGGTTTCCCAGAGTTACCCGCAACTGCTGGGTCTGACCTTGCTGGTCTTGATAGGAGAAATTCTGGCTCTGGTACTGATTGATCTCTGCGATATCCTTGTCTGCCTGCAGTTCTTTCAGAAGCTGGGCAGCCTTGGTATCAATGTCTTCAGTCTGAGAAATATCAACCAACACATCTGCCTGACCAGCTCCCAGATACTGAATGAAATTCTTGTCCATCACAGTGCTGTAGAGACTGGCTGGCAGCAGGATAAGCAGGCTAATCAAACTGACAATGAACAACATTGTCAAATAGAGTTTTTTATGATTCAGAATCGTTTTCAGAGCGAAATAGGGCCTGTCTAAGAGGGGGATAGTCGGTAATCCCATTTTGGGAGTAGAAGGAGTCTCGGTCAGACTGTTGGAAGAAGCTAATCTTAAAGCTTGGCCAGGCGTCATTTTCTTCAAAGAGCTGAGAGGCCGGGCAGTCAGCCAGAAGACCAAGAGACAGAGCAGTAGAGCCACTAGCATTTCCAAAAGATAGCTATAGAAGGGCGTCGGACTTTGCCCCATAGACAGTGCCATCTGCTTTTTAAAAGGAGAACTCAGGAGAAAGGACAGTCCCCATCCAGCGATGGTTGCTAGAGCCAGACAGAAATAATACTTGGTCAGGTAGACCCTGCTGATAAAGCTTTGGGGCAATCCCATCACCTTCATAACGGCAATCTGCTGCAGTTCTTCTTGAATCTTGGTCAAGAGGGCAAAGCGCATGCAGAGAAAGGTGATGCCAATGATAGCCACAACCAGCAGCCCCATGACTAGGATGACTAGAGCATCATTGAAGCCGTTAATCATCTTGATAGTCGGATAGGTAATCATAGGCGGTCCGTTGGACTCGAGCTCGGCATTTTTATAGGCTTGCTCGACAGCTGAGATCTGACTAAGCTTATGCACTCGAAAGGCAATCAGGTTCTCATTAGATGCAAATGCTTCTTTTTTCAGAGTCTGCAAATCAGTCTGTGAGATGAGGAAGCGTTTGGAGGAGACTAGACCGGCATTCATCTGGGCATCTCGGATAAATCCCTGGACAGTCAGCTGCAGCTTGCCGACTCTTATTTGGTCGCCGATTTTGATTTTTCCGCTATTGTAATAATAAAGGGGGATATAAACTTGCCCTGGCTGAGGCTGGGCAGGCTGGTTATTCTGATCCAGCAGAAAGTCAAAGTTTTGGTTCTGACTGGAAAAGCCATTATCCTGGGAGCTGTCCTGAAGTGAGTTTTTCTCATTGATGCGGATGGCTGATCCTTCCACATTGACAAAGTCTGTCAGCTGCCAAGAGGCAATTTCTGGATGCTGCTGGACAAAGTTTTGCAGCCGTTTTCGGTCGACGCTTCCGCTGTGCATCTGTAGCAGGTGAGGACTTTTAGCTGTTTCCACAAAGCGCTCAATCGAGCTAGTGAGACTGATGGTCAGGCGCGTGGCTGCAAAGCTCAGAGTCAGAGTCAGAAGCAGGAAAAGTCCAATGACTAGCATGCTAACTTTGTTTTCTTTTAAATCATTTTTTATCAAGCGTTGAAACATATTCCAGCTCCTTTACTGAACGTGCTCGGGAGAGCAGATAAGCACCGATGCTGATAGAGATACCGGATAGGATAAAGAGCAGACCGTAGCCTCTGCCTCCTCCAACACCGATGATTTTTCCGACAGAATTTGCCAGCCAGCCAAAGTAAGTCAGTGAGGGCTTGAAAAGAGTGTCCGCGACCCAACCCATGCCAGCATAAGCTAGCACATAGCCCAGCTGAGAAATAATCCCGATGGTCCCCCAGACCTTGCCTTGATCGGCTTTGTTAATATTGATGCGGACCAGATAGTCAATGGCTGTATTGGCGAAAGGCAGGGCAGCAAAGAGGAGAAAGCCAAAGCTGCAAATCCAGATGAAGTTTTCCTTCATTCCCAGCCCAACCATGAAGAGTCCCAGTAGAAATAGTGAGAGACAGAGCATACGATGGAAGTGCTTTTTGATAGCAAATATCCCCAGAACTAAGCCTCCTATCAGCATCCCGCTGCTGGAGATGGTCATGACCCAGCCGGCTGTTTTGGCGTCTGCGAAAGCTAGTATCAAGGGAGAAAGAAGGATTTGGACTGTTCCCAGAAAGAAGGAAAAGCCTGTTCCGGCTAGGACTAAAATCCAGATGCCTTTTTTTCCATAGACGATTTGAAAACCTTTAAGGAAATCTGCCCAGAAACGACTATCACTGCTATAAACTTGCGAATGAATGGCCCTACGAGCGAGCAAGGTGCAGGCTACTGTCACGAAAATGGTTGAAAAGTCCAGCAACAGAATCGTGCTGATATGTCCACTCGCCAAAATCATTCCAGCCAAAGCTGGTGAAATCAGATAGCGGGCAATGCCATTAATCTGGGACAAACCGGTTGCTTTTGATAACTGATCCTCCGGCAGCAAGTCGGAAATTGTAGCTCGAAAGGCTGGATTGACCAAGGCTGAAAGGAGCGAGCTAATGGCAGCTCCGATACAGATAAAAATCAAAGCAGGATTCTTCAGACTAAAGTAAATCCAGAGAACTCCTAAGCCTGACAAGCCATCTCCCAGAGCCATCAGCAATCTTCGGTCATAGCGATCTGCCAGAATTCCAGCCAGAGGAGTAGCCAAAAGACCGGGTAGGAAAGCACAAAGCGTAACAAAAGAAGAAACAGAAACCAAACCGGTCAGCTGGAATATATAAACACCTAAAGCGAAAGAAGTCATACCAGAGCCGATTTCTGAAATGAGGCTTCCTATCCAAATCAATAAAAAGAGTCTAAAGCCTGATTGTTTCATAGTTACCTCCTTATGCTTGTAATGGCATGTAAGTATAAATAGTAAATCTAGTGCTTAGCTTTCTAGCTGCTTTGTGTTTGAATCAAAGATAGAAAGGGATTGAAGTAGCCTTGCCGGCTGTGGAAAAGAGTTTCTAAAAGATAGAGAAAAGCCTGAAGTTTTTGCTGCTGTTTTTCTGGAGGTAGAGCCTGAAAACTGCTGCCAAAAACTTGAAGCGAATAAGTAAGAATCATTTCCAGACTTTCGTAGGGATAGTCAGTCTTCATATCTCCAGCGGTGATGCCGTCTTGGATGATGGGAAGTAAAATCTGAGGTGCCCGTTCAAGAAGAATTTGATTGGTCTTTTCGTGCAGGAGCGCATTTTGCGGCTGATTGAGATGCAGCAGCACTTCCTCTCCCTCTTGATGATTAAGATTCAGAGCAGCCATGCTGCCAAACAAGCGCTCTAGGACAGTTAGTTCACGATTATTGGCAAAGGCTTGAGAAGCCGTAAATGCTTGTTCAATAGTTCGCTCAATGATGGCATCCATTATCTCTTCTTTAGAAGAAAAGTAATAGTAGAGAGTACCGCGGGCGATTTGAGTCGCTTCTAAAATCTGGGAGATAGAGGTCTGGTCAAAGCCTTGCTCCATAAAAAGCTTTTGTGCGGTATCTAAGATAAAGTCTTTTTTATTAGCCATGCTTGCATCCTTTTTATTAGTAAAATTTTATTCGACCGACAGTCGGTTTATTCTTTCCTTTATCGTACATCTTTTCTAAATCCATGTCAAGAATAAAGACACTTCCACTATTTTTTGATATAATAAGTCTAATCAAAATTGAAGGAGTATATCATGACTTTTATTATTATTCTTATTATTGTCGCGGTTTTAGCGTTCTTCGTTGTTGGTGCTTACAATACCTTGGTTAAAAGCCGCATGCAGACTCAGGAAGCTTGGAGCCAGATTGATGTGCAGCTCAAGCGTCGTAATGACCTGATTCCTAACCTCTTGGAAACGGTCAAAGGCTATGGCAAGTACGAGCAGGCAACCTTGGAAAAGGTAACACAACTGCGCAACCAGGTAGCTTCAGCTGCTTCACCAGCCGAAGCCATGCAAGCCAGCGACGCCCTTTCTCGTCAGATTTCTGGAATCTTTGCAGTAGCTGAAAGCTATCCAGATCTGAAAGCAAATACCAACTACTTGAAATTGCAGGAGGAGCTGACTAATACTGAAAATAAAATCGCTTATTCTCGTCAGCTTTATAATTCAGTAACTAGCAACTACAATGTCAAGCTGGAAACTTTCCCAAGCAATATTGTTGCAGGAATCTTTGGCTTTAAAGCTGCGGACTTCCTCAAGACACCAGAAGAAGAAAAGGCTGTGCCAAAAGTTGACTTTGGCAGCACTGGACTAGGTGACTAAGATGCTATTTGATCAAATTGCCAGCAATAAAAGGAGGACTTGGCTCCTCCTTATCGCTTTTTTCGGTCTCTTGGCTCTCCTTGGAGCAGCTATTGGCTATCTCTGGCTGCGGTCTGCTGTAGGTGGTATCTTGCTAGCCTTGATTATCGGAGCTATTTATGCCGGAGTGATGATTTTTCAGTCTACAGAGGTTGTCATGGCGATGAACGGAGCTCGCGAGGTCTCTGAGCAGGAAGCGCCCGAACTCTATCATATTGTTCAAGATATGGCCATGGTCGCTCAGATTCCTATGCCGCGTGTCTATATCGTAGAGGATCCCTCTCCCAATGCTTTTGCGACCGGATCTAAGCCTGAAAATGCAGCTGTCGCAGCAACGACGGGTATCTTGCAAATCATGAATCGTGAGGAGCTTGAGGGAGTGATAGGCCATGAAGTCAGTCATATTCGCAATTACGATATCCGAATTTCAACGATTGCTGTGGCTTTGGCCAGTGCTATTACTATGTTGTCTAGCCTAGCTGGCCGTATGATGTGGTTTGGTGGCGGCCGGCGCAGTAGTAATGATCGAGATAACGATAGTGGTTTGGGAATTATTCTCCTTATCGTATCACTGATTGCCATCATTCTGGCACCTTTGGCAGCTACCTTAGTGCAGTTGGCCATTTCTCGTCAACGGGAGTTTCTGGCTGATGCTTCCAGTGTAGAGCTGACCCGCAATCCGCAAGGGATGATTAATGCCCTACTTAAGCTGGATCGCAGCGAGCCTATGGAGCATCATGTCGATGATGCCAGTGCAGCTCTCTATATCAGCGACCCCAAAAAAGAAGGCAGTCTGAAGAAACTCTTCTATACGCACCCTCCTATCTCAGAACGGGTGGAGCGCTTGAGGCATATGTAAAAGCTGGGAGAAATCTCAGTTTTTTTATTGTTTGTGCTATAATGATAGGCGAATAATATAGTAAGTAGGAAATATAATGAAAAAACTAAAAGCCTCTAAAGATTTATTTGCAATTTTTTATATTGTTAATTGGATTTTGTCTATAATAATAGCCCCTTTGGGTGGCTATGCAGTTATAGTTCTAATGCTATCTACTATAGAATTTCTGAGTTCAGGCAAGACAAGCATATTAATGCAGTTTATGATGTTTAGTATGATTTTTAAGTGTGTTGTTCTGATCTATCTGTTTATTTATCTGATTTTGAGCTTTCGTTCGCTGATTCAGAGTATAAAGACAAGCAAGGACTCGCTTCATCTGGCTCCAATCAGTTTAATTCTGGCTCTGTTGCTTCAGCTATTTCCATTCATCTCCGCTTTGAAAGATACGCGAACCATAGAACCTTATCGCTGGTTGATAGGGGTTGTGCCACTATGCTCGATTTTGTCTTTCCTAAGCTATCTTTACGCTCGGTATGGACTCAAAGGACAAAGAAAGAAGGCACTGCTCTGGGCAGGGCATGTAGTTAATGGAGTGCTAATTTTGCTCATGATTGTAGCTTTTTTTCAGCCTATCATTCCCCAACTAACACGAACCAGCCGAGTTCTCAGCAGCTTGGAGCAGGAGTACAAAAAGCGAGGTATGGATGCTAAGGTAGAGACTGTACCAAGTGGATACGGGGAAGAAGATTCGAATAATCCAGACTTTAATGATATATACCCAATTGGGAAATTTAAAGTAACTATTGGCAAGCATTCTTTTTATGAAGAAGTTCGAGTCAATAAGGCGGGAGGCATTGAAGAAGCTGCGTTTATTGATCCGAAAACAACTCCTTCTCCCATCCTGCGAGTTATTCTCCAAAAGGAAAATAGTCAAGAAAATCTAATCAAAACGAAAGAAAATGTAGAAAAAAGTCTAGATAATATAGATGAGAGTGTTAATATCATTCCTCATTATGGGAATACAGAGGTTTCTGTAGAGTACATAACTAATCCTAAGCGCTCAAAACCCAAGAGCTTTGAGGAAAAAGATTTCAAGTTAAATTCTATCTTTGATCTTACTGATGAGAAATTGCTAGAAAAAGAAGATATTTGGATCAGTATTAGAATTGAGCTGAATCTGAAGCAAAGACTCTTTGCTTCAGATTCAGGAGAAAAATTCTTACATGATATGGACTATTCCCTCTTTCAGACAGGAAACTATGTCTTTGAGATAGAGGAGACAGACAAGGATAATGTTACTAGCAAAAAGCAATTTTTTGCTAAAATTAAGGACGGAAAGTTAGTCCAGTTAAACAAGAACGACAGTGACCAAGACTTGACTGAAGGGTCAGTATCATTGCTAGAATACTCTTATCGTGGTAGTATAGGCTATTCCATAGACGAAGGGTATGACCACATGGTTGATTGGCCTGATTGATACAGAAAGGAATAGAAGAGGGGGAATTTTATGATTCTATTCCCTCTTTTTTTAGGCAAATCTATTTTAGTTCATTAGGCAGATTCATTTTACTTCCTTTCATTCATGTCTAAAAAGATGTTTACTCAGATTGTGTTACAGTTTTATTTCAGTCATCCATGAACCTCAGATTATCCAAGTTTATTTTTGTATAAGTAAGGAGGCTAGATTTAAAAAGCTAGTGTTTTCAAGTTGTCAGGTTGAACCCTTCTGAGAATCTTATAAAATCAATATTTTCTTGAAAACCATAAAACTTTCAGAAAAAATCACTATATTGAGTATTCCTATCTTTCAAATTAATCTATTTGTATTATTTCGAAATATAAAGTAATTTTTTTGTAACACATTCGAAATATATTACTAGTATATTAAATTTAGTAAAAAATTTTATTGCATATATGAAACCGAGGGCTCAATATGTTGAAAACATTTGGAAAAATTTTCAAAGTCATTAGAGAATCAAAAAACATGTCTCTTAAAGAGGCGGCAGCCGGAGATATTTCAGTGGCTCAGCTGTCTCGTTTTGAGCGGGGAGTCAGTGGTATTACGCTTGATTCTTTCTATTGCTGCTTAAAGAATATGGCTGTTTCTCTAGACGAATTTCAGTATGTTTACCATAACTACATTGAGGCAGATGATGCGCTTTTCTCAAAAAAAGTAGCTGATGCTTATCAGGAAAACAATGTCGTCAAGCTCCAAAGTATATTGGCTAGCTCAGAAGCTTTGGCTAAAAAGTTCCCTGAGAAGAAGAACTATAGGCTTAATACAATTGTTGTTAGAGCAGTATTGTCTTCCTGCAGTCCAGATTTTCAGATTAGCAAGAAAGATGTAGAATTTCTGACCGATTATCTCTTTTCCGTTGAGGAGTGGGGGCGTTATGAGCTCTGGCTCTTTACTAATAGTGTGGATCTATTGACCTTGGAAACACTGGAGACCTTTGCTAGTGAGATGATTAACCGCACCCAGTTTTATAATAATCTACCGGAGAATCGCCGGCGTATTATCAAGATGCTGCTTAATGTTATCAGTGTCTGCATAGAGAGTAATCATTTGCTGGTTGCTATGAGATTCCTCAATTATCTTGACCATTCTAAAATCCCTGAGACAGATCTTTATGATCGGATGCTGATTAAGTATCATAGGGCTCTTTATTCTTACAAGGTTGGGAATAGCTATGCTCTGAGTGATATTGAGGAGTGCTTATCTTTCTTGGAATTTTTAGATTCCTTCGGTGTTGCCCAGAAGCTCAAAGCTCAGTTTGAAAGAATTTGCCGTTCACAGTTGCAGATGTGCAAATAAAATAGACTCATTTCTAAAAATATACTAGAATAAGAGTATAACTTTATACCAAATTCAGAAGGAGGTTTTATGATGGAGAAAAAAATTCATTATAAGATGCATAAAGTTAAGAAGAACTGGGTAGCCATCGGTGTGACTACCTTAGCACTTATCGTAGCACCAAAAGTACTTGGTCTCGAAGCAGGTCTTGTCCACGCTGATGATGTTAAGCAGGTGGCAGTTCAAGAACCAGCTGCAGCTCAGGATAGTGGCTCAGGGCAGCCAGTTCAAGTACAAGCTAACTCAGCTTCTCAGCTGGAAGCAGAAAAAGCAACTTCTGCAGACAAGGTGACTGATGCTGCTGTAGCCAGTGAAAAAACTGCTAAAACTGCAGCAAATACGGAAGCAGCGGTTCAAACAGATGCTCAAGAGCCAGCTAAGCCGGCAGTAGCAGAAGCAGCAACTACAGAAAAAGCAGCCGTTGCTGAAGAAGCAAAAGCAGCTAATGCAACATCAGAAACTGCTAAACCGGAAGCAGCTGGTCAGGATAGACAAGCAAGTCCCGCAACTGCTGACAAACAAGCAAAGAAGACTGTTACAGACAAGATAGTTGCAAATCCAAAGGTTGCAAAGAAAGATCGCTTGCCAGAACCGGCTCAAAGACAGGGAGCGATAGCTGAAAGAATGGTGGCTGCTCAAGCCCAAGCAGCGCCTGTTAATACTGAGCATGATGATGATGTCTTATCTCACATCAAGACGATTGATGGTAAGAAATACTATGTTCAGGACGACGGTACAGTTAAAAAGAATTTCGCTGTTGAGCTCAATGGAAAAATTCTTTATTTCGATGCAGAGACTGGAGCACTGATTGATTCAGCTGAGTATCAATTCCAGCAAGGTACTAGCAGTCTCAATAATGAATTCACTCAAAAGAATGCCTTCCATGGCACTACGGAAAAGGATATTGAAACAGTTGACGGCTACCTGACAGCAGATAGCTGGTATCGTCCAAAGTTCATCTTGAAAGACGGAAAAACTTGGATTGCCTCAACAGAAACAGACCTACGTCCGCTTTTGATGGCTTGGTGGCCTGATAAGCAAACGCAGGTTAGCTATCTCAACTATATGAACCAGCAAGGTCTGGGAGCAGGAGCTTTTGAAAACAAAGTGGAACAAGCTATCCTGACAGGTGCTTCTAAGCAGGTTCAGCGCAAAATTGAAGAAAGAATCGGTAAAGAAGGCGATACTAAATGGCTGAGAACACTGATGGGCTCATTTGTCAAAACTCAGCCAAACTGGAACATCAAGACAGAGTCTGAAACAACCGGTACTAATAAGGACCACTTGCAAGGCGGAGCTCTGCTTTATACTAATAGTGACAAGACTTCTCATGCTAATTCTAAGTACCGCATCCTTAACCGCACACCTACCAACCAAACTGGTACACCTAAGTACTTCATTGACAAGTCAACTGGTGGTTATGAGTTCCTGCTAGCTAACGACTTTGATAACTCTAATCCAGCTGTTCAGGCTGAGCAACTCAACTGGCTGCACTTTATGATGAACTTCGGTAGCATCGTAGCCAATGATCCGACTGCTAACTTTGACGGAGTCCGTGTCGATGCGGTAGACAACGTCAATGCAGACTTGCTCCAAATTGCTTCTGATTACTTCAAGTCTCGCTACAAGGTTGGAGAAAGTGAAGAAGAAGCCATCAAGCATTTGTCTATCTTGGAAGCTTGGTCTG
>NZ_CAUOLF010000031.1:0-18931 GCF_963456385.1 uncultured Streptococcus sp.
AGTACCTGACTACGAATCAGGCGGTTAGAGGTTCGACTCCTCTAGGGTGCATTAAATTGTTTGATTTTTTCTTAAGTTTTGCAATAATTAATTTAATATGAATAGTGAGCACCCTTAGCTCAACTGGATAGAGTACCTGACTACGAATCAGGCGGTTAGAGGTTCGACTCCTCTAGGGTGCATTAAATTGTTTGATTTTTTCTTAAGTTTTGCAATAATTAATTTAATATGAATAGTGAGCACCCTTAGCTCAACTGGATAGAGTACCTGACTACGAATCAGGCGGTTAGAGGTTCGACTCCTCTAGGGTGCATTTGGAAGCGAAGTCGTAGGGCTCCGTTTTTAGATTGTTTAAACAACGGGAAGTAGCTCAGCTTGGTAGAGTACTTGGTTTGGGACCAAGGTGTCGCAGGTTCGAATCCTGTCTTCCCGACTAGATAACATAGAAGATAGATGTACTGATCTATCTTTTTTGTTTTTAAGAAAACTGTTTGTTCATTATCCGAAACTTAGCTAACATATGCTGGTGTTAAGCTCTTTTAGTTATAGTCGTTATAGTCGGATTTAATTAGAGATACAATCTTTTATAACTACTTGTCTTGTCTCTTTATATAATCCTATTAGAATGCAAGGGATTTGATTACTTAACCAGGTTTAGTTTGATTTTAAAGGCTAGTGTTCTGAGAGTTTAGGCTGTATCAAGCTGCTGAAATGTACTTTCCATTTGAGGTGAATAATATTAAAGAAAAAAACCTCTGATAGCAGTGAATAGTTGCTTTCAGAGGTTTTTATATGTGCTGAGTTTGATTTACTACATCAAAGAGTATTCGTCAGATAGCATAATGGTTTCTTTGCCCTTGTTATCAACGATGTAGATTTTTCTGGGAAAGAAAGGGTCAAATTGGTAGTTTAAATCAAATGAAATAATAGTGTTGAAGTTTTTTTGTGAGAATCGTAGAGATACTTTTCCTTGTCGATTGATGATTTCGAACTTGAGGACTGGGCGAAGTTCAAAGACCCCTTTGAGATTGTTATCAATGATATACCAGAATGAGTCGACAATTTCTTCAGGGAGGCTCGTCATGATGCCAAAGCTGGCATATCGGCCGAGAGTATTTGTAAATGCCATGGGAGACCCCTTTCTTACAGTCTGGATTTTCTTATATGATACCCGAAAATGCTTGAGATTGCAAGAATTTGACTTCCGATGAGGTCGAATTAGACAAAAGAAAAAGAGCTTACGCTCTTTGACAACTTTATCGATTCTTTAGTTCAACATAACGTTTGTACCAAATATTGACATAAGCATCTGAAAATGGACCTCTTCCGTTGTTAATCCAATCAACTAGGATTTTGACATTTTCTTTGAGAATGAAATCCAAATCATCAGAATAGTGCATCTGTCTTTTGTGGCGTTCATATTCTTCTACATCCAACAGGCGTTTTTCACCATCAGCAAAGACTTTGACGTCTAAATCATAGTCAATGTATTTTAGAGCTTCATTATCCAGATAGTAAGGACTGGCCAGGTTGCAGTAGTATGATGTTCCATTGTCTCGAATCATGGCAATGATATTAAACCAGTATTTTTTATGAAAATAGACAATGGCTGGTTCACGTGTTACCCAACGTCGGCCATCACTTTCTGTCACCAGTGTGTGGTCATTAACCCCAATAATGGCGTTTTCTGTTGTCTTTAGTACCATGGTATCTCGCCAGGTGCGGTGAAGATTCCCATCATGCTTATAACTTTGAATTGTAATAAAGTCGCCTTCTTTTGGAAGTTTCATAACTTACCAACTTTCTACAATTTATAAGTTTATCTTCTTTATTGTAACATATTTTCATAGAAATGCATAAGTTTTCATAGAAAATCTTAAAGATATTCTCTCAGAGCGCTAGCGATTTCGGAGAAATCATAGCCTTTGCGGGCTAGAGCTTGGGTTAGACGCTGTTTTAAGTCATAGCCGTCGTATTTTTTTGAGTACTTGCGGTATTGCTTGTCTAGCTCTTTATAGAGCAGTTCTTGCTGGTTTTCTTGGTCTTCTTCGATTTCCAAATGCTGATAGGCGGTTTTGGCTTGGCTGTATGAAAAACCTTTGTTTATCAAGGATTGAAGAATTTTATCTTGTAAGGCCTTGCTGGGTAGTTTTCCCTGGTATTTTTTGAGCAGCTTTTCGGCAACCTTGTCTGTTAGTTCAGTAAAATCAAACTGATTCAATTCTTCTTCTATGATAGTGCTAGAAATCCCTTTTTGACTGAGTTTTTGCTTGAGAACAAAAGCGCCTTTGTCACCAGTGAGAAGGTTGGATTGGATAAAAGAATGAGCATACTTTCTATCATTTATCCAATGTTCCTTTTTAAGATTGTCCAAGACCTGACTGATGATTTCTGGTTGGATGTCGTGCTGTGTTAAGTAGTCTTTAACTTCCTTAGCAGTTCTTTGCTTGAAGGAGAGATGATAGAGGGCTAGATTTTTGCCGTAAGAAAATTGGGCATAGCCTTGAATTTCTGATAGCTCCTGCTCTGTGATTTCCATTCCTTTGGACAGCATGAAGCGAACGATGGTATCTTCTGTAATATAGAGCTTTTCACTGTCGTCCAACTCCAAGAGGTAGAGTCTTTTTTTCTTTTCGATTTTTGTGATTTTCATAAGGGATTTTGGTAAAGTCCTTTCTTTTAACCAAATGCTTCAAAGGCAGCTATCAAGCGCAGTTTGTCTGTATCAACATCCTTCCTGCCATAGTAGTCAAGAAAGAGCTCTGCGTATTGGGGGTTAGATAAATTATAAGTAAGAGACCAGATGGCCCAGTAAAGGTCAAGGTGGCGATCACTAAGGCCGGCGAGGCCGACGTCAATAAAGCAGGAGAAGGTTGCTGCGTCTTTCAGAATGAAATTAGGCAAGCAGGCATCTCCATGAATCAAGGCGTCCGCCGTCAGTAGGTGTCCCTGCTCTTGGATAAGCTGGTATGCTTCCTCTCGACTTTGGATATGAAATTGAGGCAATAAAGCTTTTTGATAAAAACAGCCTTTCCGATAATTTTCCTCTGCTTGTTCTTTATAGTGTTGGAGGCGATGCTGGATTGGGAAATGCTGGGGTTGGATGCTATGAAGTTTTCTGAGCGCGGCAGCCATCGTTTGGCAAAGTTCTTCTGGCTGTTGGAGAAAGGCTAGGGCGTCCTTGCCCTCGGCTTCTTTAGTCAGCAGGTAGTCCTTATCTGCTGCCAGGTAGTGAATGACAGGCACACCGAGTCCTTGCTTCTCAAACCATTTGGCAAGTGTCGCTTCTTGGGCTAACTGGCCTTTTTGGTCGATTTTCAAATAATAGCCCGTATCAGCATAGAAAACACTGGCTCCAGAATGTGAGGAGCTGTCGTAAAAATTGGCTCCTTCTAGATAAGTTCGTATTTGCTCAGGGAAATGGGCCAGTCGAAGGGATATTTTTTCTGCTTTCATACTTTTATTGTAACATATTCTTATCTAATACGAGGCAGCGTGGTATAATAGAATCATGAATGTGAAAGTGAAGCAAAGAATCCCTTTGAAAATTAAGAAAATGGGGATTAATGGGGAAGGGATTGGATTTTATAAGAAAACGCTGGTCTTTGTGCCAGGGGTTTTGAAAGGTGAGGAAGTTTACTGTCAGGTGACTAAGGTTCAGCGTAATTTCATCGAGGCTAAGCTCTTGACTATCAACAAGCGGTCAAAATTTCGGGTGGAAGCGCCTTGTGAGATTTATGATAGCTGTGGGGGCTGTCAAATCATGCACCTCCACTATGATAAGCAGTTGGAGTTTAAGGAAGATTTGCTGCGTCAGGCTTTGAAAAAGTTTGCGCCAGCTGGCTACGAGAACTATGAAATTCGTCCGACCATTGGTATGCAGGAGCCGCTCTATTATCGGGCCAAGTTGCAGTTTCAGACTCGGAAATATAAGGATGAGGTCAAGGCGGGGCTTTATGCCCAGAATTCCCACTATCTGATCTCGCTGAAAAACTGTCTGGTTCAGGACAAGGTGACGCAACAGATCATAAATAAGGTGGCTCGGCTTTTAGGCAAGTACAGGCTGCCTATCTATGATGAACGCAAGAACGCTGGGGTACGCACGGTCATGATTCGCAGGGCCAGAAAGACGGGGCAGGTGCAGATGATTTTTGTGACGGGGCGCAAGCTAGAATTTTCTCCAGTCGTCCGAGACCTAGTGGCTGAATTTCCTGAGTTGGAAACCGTGGCAGTCAATTATCATACGAGCAAGTCCAGTGAGATTTATGGGGATAAGACAGAGATTATCTGGGGCGAGGAGGCTATCCAAGAAGGAGTGCTGGACTATGAGTTCTCCCTATCGCCTCGAGCTTTCTATCAGCTCAATCCTGAGCAGACAGAGGTGCTCTACGGGGAGGCGGTTAAGGCGCTGGATGTGACGAAAGAAGATCATTTGATTGACGCCTATTGCGGAGTGGGGACTATCGGTTTTGCCTTTGCTAAAAGGGTCAAGTCTCTGAGAGGTATGGACATCATCCCTGAGGCCATTGAAGACGCTAAGCGTAATGCGAAAAGGATGGGCTTTGACAATACACTCTACGAGGCTGGGACGGCAGAGGAGATTATTCCTCGCTGGTACGCTGAGGGCTATCGGGCGGATGCCTTGATTGTCGATCCGCCTCGAACAGGTCTGGACGATAAGCTGCTAGAGACGATTGTCCGCTATGCACCTGAAAAGATGGTCTACGTTTCCTGTAATGTCTCAACTCTGGCTCGGGATCTGGTCAAGCTTTGTCAGGTCTACGATGTCCACTACATCCAGTCGGTTGATATGTTTCCGCATACTGCTCGGACCGAGGCAGTGGTGAAATTATCCAAGAGCGATAGCACTCGTTTGAGTTAATTAGAAACAGCTCGCTAGAGTTGACAAAATCATTCTAAAAAGGACTTAGTTTTCTTGTAATACAGGGCTAAGTCTTTTCTTTTGTCAAAATTACAATGGTTTTATAGGGATTCAGTCTTAGCCTAATCAATTAGTCAAAAAAAGAGAACACTCGTCAAGTGTTCTCCAATGGCAATCAGTTATATTAGAATAAACCGAAGACTAGGACTGCAAGGACGGCACCAATAATTGGTCCGACAACAGGAATCCAAGCATAGCTCCAATCGCCATTTCCTTTGTTTGGAATCGGAAGGAGACTGTGCATAATGCGAGGTCCTAAGTCACGAGCTGGATTGAGTGCATAGCCAGTTGTTCCACCAAGTGATAGTCCAATCCCGATAATCAATGTTCCGACTGCAAAAGTGCCAATGCCTGCTTGCAGCTTATAAAGTCCTAGAGCGAAGATAGTCAGCACAAGGACAAAGGTTCCAAGGATTTCGCTAATCAGGTTAGAGAAGGTATCTTTGATAGCTGGGCCTGTGCTGAATGTACCTAAAACGTTAGCCGGATTTTCTTCAGCTAGATAGTGAGGTTTGAACTGTAGGAAGACTAGGAACTGTCCAACCATAGCACCTGCAAACTGAGCAAGGATGTAAGGAAGAACAGATGCCCAAGGCAAATCACCTTTCAGAGCTACTCCGATAGTTAGGGCAGGATTCAGATGGGCTGGGCCAAGGTTGCCAGATACAAAAGCAGCGATGGCAACGGCAATCCCCCATCCCATGGTAATCACAATCCAGCCTGAATTGTGACTCTTAGTTTTGGGAAGAACCACACCTGCAACTACACCATTACCCAGAAGGAGCAAGAGCAGTGTTCCTAAAAATTCGCCAAATATTTCTTTCATCATTTATGTTACTCCATTTAAAAGAAGGGGTGGCAGACAGTTCTTGGTCAGCCGCCTCTTCTCGTATTTTCTATTTTTTTAATTCTTCTAAATCGTTATTTGCAAGGGCAGCTTGAACATCATTGCGATAAGCTGCTTTTTCTTCTTCTGTCCAGTCGTAGAATCGTCCCATTTCATCCAGAACAGGCTCTAAAATCGCATCTAAGCTATCCCGCATAAAGAGCATGTGGTTTGTCCGGCGAAGCAAGAAGTCAACTGGGCTGAGAACCAGCTCATTGCGCATTGCATAGTGCAGTGACAAGGTATCTGCCAGGCTGAGACCTGGTGCTTGTTCGATACTGTGAGCGAGGACAAAGACTTTAGGAGCATTGGAGCCGTAAAGATTTGCAAGATAGAAGGCTTCTTTGCTTTCTAAGCCGCGAGATACACCAAGTTGAGCAAAAGCTTCGATTTCGGAATCCACATTTGCTGGATTGAGCTCTCCGCCTGAAACAGGGTAGGTCTTAGAGTTGATGAGCTTGAAGCTGCGGTCGAATTCTGCTTTAAGGATTTCAATGACACGCTCCATAGCACCTTCCGCCATCTTACGAT
Organism: uncultured Streptococcus sp.; assembly: GCF_963456385.1. Taxonomy (GTDB): domain Bacteria; phylum Bacillota; class Bacilli; order Lactobacillales; family Streptococcaceae; genus Streptococcus. The sequence goes on from NZ_CAUOLF010000031.1 coordinate 6,360, forward strand.
AGTCTGTGATTTTACCGCCAGCAAGGGTCAAGAGGCCATTGTTATCACGTTCCAGGCTGGAACCGCGAGATACGGCAGATGGATCCAAGTGTTTCTCAGAGGTGCTGCTTTCGAGTTGCGTAACAGCCGCCTCGACATCCTCACGGGATTTTTCTTTAGCCAAATAGCTTTCAACAGTCGCAATCAGTGCATTGAAACTTTCGTCGCTAATGGTACCGTTGTTTCCGCCGTTGTAGTCAGAAGCACTGTTTCCTGTAATCAGAGGACGCAGACCTGCCCAGCTGCTTTCGATGTCATCAATTGTGATCTTTGCTTCTGGGAAGCGATTATTGACAATGCCCAAGAGGTAATCCACATCTTCTTGTGTTACTTTTGGATGCTCTAGATCGCCAGTGTAGTCAGTGTCAGTCGTACCAAAGTAGGTTTTATTTTCACGTGGAAGAACAAAGACCATCCGGCCGTCTCCCAAGCCTGTATCAAAGTAAACTGGCTGAGAAACCTTGATCTTGCTAGAATCAACCACCAAGTGAACACCCTTGGTTGGACGCATTTGGGAGTATTGTTCACCATCATTTGATAGATTGCGCACCTTGTCGCTCCAAGGTCCAGTTGTGTTGATGACCAAGCGAGCCTTGATTTCAAAGACTTCATCCGTCAAGAGGTCACGCGCAACAACGCCTGTAATCTTTCCAGATTCATCAAAGAGGAAGCCTTCTGCCTTGACATGGTTGGCAATCAGGGCACCGTCTTGGTTGGCACGTTTGATATTTTCAATTACGAGCCGAGCGTCGTTGTTGCGGAAGTCAAGATAGACACCGCCGCCGACCAGGCCTTCCTTCTTGAGTTCAGGCTCCCGTTCTAGCACTTCTTCCTTGCTCAACACCTTGTTAGCAGCAGGAGTGTTGTTGACACCAGCCAAGAGGTCGTAGAGGTCCATAGCCACTTTGAGGCGGAAGAGGCTGAAAGTAGCGCCATCTTCTTCATAGACTGGAAGGAGCATAGGGTCTGGTTTTGGAATATGGGGGGCAATTTGCTGTACCACAGCACGCTCAGAAACTGTATCTGAAACCACCTCTACGTCGAATTGCTTAAGGTAACGAAGTCCTCCGTGGACCAATTTGGTAGAACGGCTAGAAGTCCCTTCAGCAAAGTCCTGCATTTCAATCAGACCTGTATCTAGGCCACTAGCTGCCGCTTGCAAGGCTACTCCAGCACCGGTAATCCCACCACCAATAATCAGGAGGTCTAAGGTGCGTTCCTGCATTTTTTTTATCGATAATTCACGTGTTTTCTTTGAAAATTCCATAATTACACACTTTCTAACTTAGTCGTTTCATGCTTCTACTGACTTGATTATCAAATGAAAATCAGTTTTAGTCGTCGATTTCTGCAAAGGCTTGAGTTGCCTTAACGGCTTTTTTCCATCCTTTGTAGAGTTGTTCCTTACGGGATTCATTCATAGACGGCTCAAAGAGTTCTCCTGTTTCATTGAGAGTGCGGAGTTCATCTAAGTCTTTCCAGTAGCCTACTGACAGTCCTGCCAAGAAGGCTGCACCGAGAGCAGTTGTTTCTAAGTTTTTAGCACGGGCAATATCGATTCCCAAAATGTCAGCCTGGAACTGCATGAGGAAGTTGTTCATAGCAGCACCGCCGTCGACTTTGAGGACTTGAATAGCAGTCTTGGCATCCACCTGCATAGTGTCAATGATGTCGCGTACTTGGTAAGCGATGGATTGCAGAGTAGCCTTGATAAAGTCTTCCTTGCTGGTTCCGCGGGTCAAGCCAAAGACAGATCCACGTGCATTTTGATCCCAGTAGGGAGCGCCCAGACCTGTAAAGGCAGGTACGACATAGACTTCGTCATTGTTTTGAGAATTGAGGGCATATTTTTCAGATTCTGGTGAATTTTCAACCATCCGAAGACCATCGCGCAGCCATTGAATAGCACTTCCGGCAATAAAGATAGAACCTTCTAAGGCATAATAAACCTTGCCGTTAATTCCATAGCCGATGGTTGTCAAGAGGTTGTTTTCAGACAGCTGCATCTCTTCACCAGTGTTCATGATGATAAAGGAACCAGTTCCATAAGTATTCTTAACCATACCAGGCTCAAAAGCTAACTGTCCAAAGAGAGCTGCCTGCTGGTCACCAGCCATACCAGAGATTGGAACTTCTCCGCCGTAGAAATGGAATGGAGCAGTCTTGCCATAGATTTCTGAGTTAGAACGAACTTCTGGAAGCATAGCCTTTGGAATGTTAAGAATTTCCAAAATCTCATCATCCCATTTAAGATCCTTGATGTTATAGAGCATGGTACGGGCTGCATTTGAGTAGTCGGTCACATGAGCTGCGCCGTCAGTCAATTTCCAAACTAGCCAGGTATCGATGGTACCAAAGAGCAATTCGCCCTTTTCAGCTCTTTCTTGTGCTCCCTCTACATGGTCCAAAATCCAGCGAACCTTGGTAGCAGAAAAGTAAGCGTCAATAATCAAACCAGTCTTTTCATGGAATTTTTCCACATAGCCTTGGCTTTTCAGCTGTTCAGCCAGAGGAGCAGTCTGACGAGATTGCCAAACGATAGCATTATAGATAGGAAGACCAGTATTCTTATCCCAGACGACAGTTGTTTCACGCTGGTTGGTGATTCCGATGGCTTCGATTTGATTGGGTTTGACTCCACTTTCGATGAAGGCACCGGCGATAACAGACTGAACAGAGTTCCAAATTTCATTGGCATTGTGCTCAACCCATCCAGCCTGAGGGAAAATCTGAGTAAATTCTTTTTGACTGGAGCTAACTTTTTCTCCTTTTTTGTTAAAGATGATGGCGCGGGAACTAGTAGTTCCTTGGTCGATGGCCATGATGTATTTTTCTTGTGACATGAACTGTCCTCCTGGTAAAAATCTTGAGGATGTTTCCTCTACAGTAACTAGTATATAAAATAAAACGCTTTCTTTTTTATCAACTTTTTTTAAATTTTAAAAAAATCTGAGGAGATTGTGCGAAAATCACAAAGAAACCTGGATTTCTCCAAGTTTCTTAATGAAATATCATGTGACGGATTTGAGCCAAATCTTCCAAATCCAGGTCATTTTTTAAATAATAGATAGGAACTTGCTGGGTCTGATGGATAGGATTGTTGGTGATGATGAGGTCATAATTTCTGGTAAGGTCGTAGGATTCAATCGTTATAAAGCGATTGTACTCTAAATAGCGTCTTAAAATGGCCGTCATCCTGGAAACAACGATAAAACTATCTGTCAAATCCATGCCTATCTTGATGACTTGACCGTCGTTTTCAGCAATGTACTCCATCAGCTGGAGCCATTCCCACAAAACCTTTTTATCCAGAGATGTTCCCTGTTGAAAAATAGGGAGTTTACTAAAAATAGTGTCTGCCACTTGTCGATAATCGTATTCGCTCCATAAGTAAGGATGGCGCAATTCCAGATTGTGCTTGTATTTGTCTTGCAAGAGATAGCCTTTAAAAAGAAAGGCTCGAGCACAGAGTTGACTGAGTTCGTAGGTCACCTGGTCCTCGATATAGTCACCTAGCAAGTCCTGAGCTTTCATCTCTTGAATCAGTTGCGTAATCAGACCGGCAATTTCACCGCCAAAGCCCAGAATATACTCCATGGTGTGCAGAGGCAGAATCCGATGGGACAGGAGAAATGAAAAGAAAATCATCATTTCCCCGTCTTCCTGGCTCAGGGTGATGTGCTGTCCGGCAAAGAAATCATTTGTCCGGCGATGCAAGCGTTGGTAGAAGATATTTTCAAAATAGCCCTGCATTTTCTGCTCAATGTTTTGGAATTGACAGGCATTGACTCTTAGGCGCTGTTGGGTGATATGTGCCCAAAGGGCCAAGTCCAATCGCTGCCCTTGAGAGAGCTGGGCTCCGCAGAGTTCTTCTAAGACGGCAACTTCCTGCCTTCTTTCTGATTTTTGAAGTTCCTTTTCCCAATCTTGACTGGACCAAACCTTGCGAAAGAGGCAGAAATAAAAATAGCGGATCTGGTGCTCAGGCCCTTTCAAGCGGCCATTTTGGATAGATAGCTCAAACTCTGATAAAATCTGATTTAGACCGGATATATGACGGCCGAGTGTTGCTTCACTGATCATGAGCTCTTGAGCTAATTGATGGGCTAAAAACTGCTGATGATAGAGCAGGTAGTTTAAAATCTGGTATTTGACAGCATTGCCCAAAAAGAGTCTGCGAATATCTCGACCCTTAGTATCAGATCCGATAGCCAGACTGAGCGTTTCGTCTTGAAGCTGGATGGATAAGGCTGCATGATGATCTACAGCCTTGTCGTTAATCAGGCTAATGTACTTGGTCAAGGTTGCTTTCGAGAAGCCTGTTTCTGACATGACGCCCTTCAAACTGGATGTAGAATGCTGCTGTAAATAAGACAGGACAATAAACTGCCCCGCTTCACTCTTTTCCATTAAGTCTGCAAGATACATACGAAAACCCTCTCAATTCACTAATCTTAGCTTATCACAAAAGGGAAAAAAGTCGAAGCAATGTGCTTTATATTTTCTTATCGTTGTCTAAGGAAATAATAAACTGAAACAATCCATCATCATGTTCATCTTAATTCGTCATTCCATTTCTTTTGAACAAGCATAAGAGGAGTAATCTCTCTCACTTTTTTGCTTTGAGTCTGATAGCTTTTTTATGGTATAATTGTAGAAAAATGACGATGAGGGAGCAGTTATGGATAATGTGATTGATTTGTCTATCCCAGTGGCAGAAGTGATTGAGAAGCATCCCGAGGTTTTGGATGTTTTGGTCGAGTTGGGCTTTACGCCTCTGGCCAATCCCGTCATGCGAAATACTGTCGGGCGCGTGGTTTCTATCAAAAAAGGAGCTGGTATGAACGGCATTGACCTGAATAAAATCAAGCAAACTCTGGAATTAAACGGCTATGAAGTGGTGGGGATTTAGGCATGGCTACTGAACGCATTGAAGTCCTCAAGTCTATTTTGCTGGACCTACATAATGGAGCTTCGGCAGAATCTGTTCAGGAGCTTTTCAACAAGCATTTTGCTGGTGTGTCCGCTATCGAAATCAGCCTGATGGAGCATGAGCTGATGAACTCGGATACGGGAGTGACCTTTGAAGATGTCATGTCTCTCTGCAATGTCCATGCCAATCTCTTTAAAGGTGCCATTCAGGATGTGGAGGTGGCTGATACCGACCATCCAGGCCATCCTGTTCAGATTTTTAAGCAGGAAAATCTAGCGCTGCGAGCTGCACTTATGCGGGTTCGAAGACTCCTATCTACCTATGAAAGCACAGAAGATGAGGAGCTTCTTCCTGAAATCCGCAAGGGACTCCAGCGCCAGCTGGGTTTGGTGGAGCAGTTTGATATCCACTATCAGCGCAAGGAAGAGCTTATGTTTCCTATCATGGAGAGCTACGGCCACGATTCGCCGCCCAAGGTCATGTGGGGGGTAGATGACCAGATTCGAGACCTTTTCCAAGAGGCTAAGATTGCTGCAGAGCAACTACCGGATAGCACGATTCAAGAAGTCAAGGACAAGTTTGAAACTTTTGCTGCTGAGTTTGAAGCTATGATTTTCAAGGAAGAGTCCATCCTTCTCATGATACTCCTCGAGTCCTTTACTCAGGACGACTGGCTCAAGATTGCTGAGGAGAGCGATGCTTATGGCTATGCCATCATCAAGCCAACGGAGAAATGGATTCCTGCGCGGCACTCATTCTCGGAGGAGGAAGCTGGGGATGCTGCTGATGAAGGAAGCGAAGCGCCAGCCAGTAGAGAGCAGACGAGTGATGGCAGGTTTCAGCAAGTCATTGATACGCCGGATGGTCAGGTCACCATTTCCTTTCAGCCTAAGGAAAAGAAGGAGCAAAGCTTTAATCGGGAGTCCCAGCAGCCTTTTGGTCAGGGCTATCTGTCGGTGGCGGAGGCCAATCTGATTTTGGACCATCTGCCCATGGAGATTACCTTTGTGAATAAGGACGATATTTTCCAGTATTATAATGACAGCGTGCCGGCGGACGAGATGATTTTCAAGCGGACGCCGTCCCAGATAGGACGCAATGTCGAGCTCTGTCACCCGCCCAAGTTTTTGGACAAGGTGCGGCGGATTTTCAAGGTTCTGCGCGAGGGAGAGCGGGACAAGTTTGAGATGTGGTTCAAGTCGGAATCGCGTGGTAAGTTTGTCCATGTGACCTATGCGGCGGTGCGAGATGAGACTGGTGAATTTCAGGGGGTACTGGAGTATGTGCAGGATATTCAGCCCTTCCGTGATATTGACCGTGATTTTTACCGAGATTTGGACTAAGTATTTGCAGTTAGAAAGTGAGAAAAATGAGTTACGAACAGGAATTTTTACAGGAGTTTGAAGCTTGGGTCAAGACCCAGGTCATGATTAACGAGATGGCCCTCAAGGAGAGTCAGGCGGTCTACGAGGCGGACCAGGACGAGCGAGCCAAGGAAGCGGCGATTCGCTATGAGAGTCGTCTAGATGCCTACCAGTTCCTTTTAGGGAAATTCGCCAACTATCAGGCGGGCAAGGGATTTCATGACCTGCCAGACGGACTTTTGGGGGAGAGAAATTATTGATTTTTCACTGGAAAGGTGATAGAATAGGTTCATCAGAGGTGTTTTGAGTCAAGCATTTTACAGAAAGTGGCGGCGCTGAGAAGTCCACAAATGTGTCAAAACTGGTTGCTGATGAGATGAAAAATTGAAATAAAAGTGTCTTTGTATTTACTTCAAAGACGAGAGTTGCGGGCGTTGCCCGAAATTGGGTGGTACCGCGGATAAACACATTCGTCCCTGTCAGATTGATGACAGGGGCGATTTTTTGGAGAAAGTGGGGTAGGAAAATGGAGCAGGTACGATTACCAAATCGATTAGAAACGGAACGACTAGTCTTACGAGTCCGCACCGTGGCTGATGCAGTGGATATCTTTGACTATGCCAGTCGGCCAGAAGTCTCCTACCCAGCAGGCTTTCCGCCCGTCAAGACCTTGGAAGATGAGATTTATTATCTGGAGCATATCCTTCCTGAGCGTAATAAAAAGGAGAATCTCCCAGCAGGTTACGGGATTGTCGTCAAAGGGACGGATAAGATCATCGGCTCTGTGGATTTCAACCATCGGCACGAAGATGATGTGCTTGAGCTTGGCTATATCTTGCACTCAGACTATTGGGGACGAGGTTATGTGCCAGAAGCGGCGCGTGCCTTGATTGATTTAGCTTTTAAAGAACTGGACCTTCATAAGATTGAGTTGTCCTGCTTTGGCTATAATCTTCAAAGTCAACGAGTCGCAGAGAAACTTGGCTTCACCCTCGAAGCTCGCATCCGAGACCGCAAAGATGCCAAAGGCAATCGCTGTGACGGTCTGATATATGGATTGCTGAGGAGTGAGTGGGAAGATAAGGGGATGATTAATAGACTTAAAGTATTTTTCAAGTCTCTAAGAAATAATATTCTCACCTTATTATTTAGTATTTCATTAGCTGGGGGAATTAGTATTGAACTATCAATAATACTTAGAAAGTTAAAATTAGATGTATTAAAAGATTCTATAAATCATTTGCCATTCAATATGATTGAAATAATTATTTTAATTTTAACTCCTATTTTATTGTTGACAACATTTTTAAAACTTCCAAAAATAAAGAAAAGATTTAAAGTATCCATTGTTAGTTTATCTATAATATTAATAATTTTAGGAATATACACTCTGATTTTTTTAAATTCATACAAAGTTATGGCTATCAGTAACTTATTATCTTTGATTTTATTTTATTTGTGTTTCAATATTATTTTTATAATTATAGAACTGTTATTTTATTTGTACAATCGAATATATAATTGGCTATTAGACAAAAATAGTACCGTTGAGCCTGCTAAATTGACCCTAATATGGACCGTTATTGCATTTATATTAGGAATGTTTATTTCAAAGAAATGAGGTATTAGTGATGGAGAAAATTAAGGATTATATTGAAGACTATATTTCGAATGTATGGTTATTTGTTGTAAGCAGTATATTTGAAATAGCGACTTGTATATATATATATATATTTAAAAATAGTCAAGTAGTAAAAAGTATAACAACTAATGAGAACTTAAATACAGTTACTAAAGCATTCAAGATTGTTCAATTACCAGATTACTATCAGCATTTGATTGTTGGATTAATTTGGATATTCGTACTATTAGGAATAATATTATATACTTTAAAACAAAAGAAATATTTTGGAACATTGATATATATTATTTTTGTTGTTGTCTTCTGGTTGTTTTTTTGGGATCCAATTTTAACATCATTTCTAATTTTGGGTGCCTTAGGAATAGCTGGAATATATTCGTTTGATAATTAAGGAGAACTAAAATGAAACAACTTTCACCTAAATACAATCCAGCCGAGGTTGAGGCTGGTCGTTACCAAAAATGGCTTGAGGCTGATGTTTTCAAGCCCTCAGGCGATCAAAAGGCTAAGCCTTATTCGATCGTTATTCCACCACCAAACGTAACTGGGAAACTTCACCTTGGTCACGCTTGGGATACGACCTTGCAGGATATTGTCATCCGTCAGAAGCGCATGCAAGGCTTTGATACGCTTTGGCTGCCAGGGATGGACCACGCGGGGATTGCCACGCAGGCTAAGGTCGAGGAGCGCTTGCGGGAGCAAGGCATTTCCCGCTATGACCTCGGTCGTGAAAAATTCCTCGATAAAGTCTGGGAATGGAAAGACGAATATGCGACGACCATCAAGGAACAATGGGGCAAGATGGGGCTCTCTGTGGACTATTCTCGTGAGCGTTTTACTCTGGATGAGGGACTGTCAAAAGCTGTTCGCAAGGTTTTTGTCGAGCTTTACAAGAAAGGCTGGATCTACCGTGGTGAGTTTATCATCAACTGGGATCCAGCAGCTCGCACAGCCCTGTCTGATATCGAGGTCATCCATAAGGACGTGGAAGGTGCTTTCTACCACATGAACTATATGCTGGAGGATGGCTCACGCGCCCTTGAAGTAGCGACCACTCGTCCTGAGACGATGTTTGGAGATGTGGCCGTTGCGGTCAATCCAGAAGACCCACGCTACAAGGACTTGATTGGTCAAAACGTTATTCTGCCAATCGCTAATAAACTAATCCCAATCGTGGCGGACGAACACGCAGATCCTGAGTTTGGGACTGGTGTCGTGAAAATCACGCCGGCTCACGATCCAAACGACTTCTTGGTTGGGCAACGCCATAACTTGCCACAAGTTAACGTGATGAACGACGATGGAACCATGAATGACTTGGCCTTTGAATTTGCAGGGTTAGACCGTTTTGAAGCTCGCAAAGCTGTTGTCAAGAAACTGGAAGAAATCGGCGCCCTTGTTAAAATCGAAAAACGTGTCCACAGTGTTGGTCACTCAGAGCGGACTGGCGTTATGGTTGAGCCGCGCTTGTCTACTCAGTGGTTTGTCAAGATGGACCAATTGGCTAAGAATGCCATTGCCAACCAAGCAACAGAGGACAAGGTAGAATTCTACCCACCTCGCTTTAATGACACCTTCCTCCTATGGATGGTAAGTGTCCACGACTGGGTTATCTCTCGCCAGCTCTGGTGGGGGCACCAAATCCCAGCTTGGTACAATGCTGAAGGTGAAATCTATGTAGGCGAAGAAGCGCCGGAAGGTGATGGTTGGTCTCAAGATCCAGATGTGTTGGATACTTGGTTCAGTTCAGCCCTTTGGCCCTTCTCAACCATGGGCTGGCCTGATGTCGACTCAGAAGACTTCAAACGCTACTTCCCAACTTCAACCTTGGTTACAGGCTACGACATCATCTTCTTCTGGGTATCTCGGATGATCTTCCAATCCTTGGAATTCACTGGTCGTCAGCCATTCCAAAATGTGCTCATCCATGGTCTTATCCGTGACGAGCAAGGCCGCAAGATGTCGAAATCTCTCGGTAACGGGATTGATCCGATGGATGTCATTGACAAATACGGTGCTGATGCCCTGCGTTGGTTCCTTTCAAACGGTTCTGCTCCTGGCCAAGACGTCCGCTTCAGCTATGAAAAAATGGATGCTTCTTGGAACTTTATTAACAAAATCTGGAACATTTCCCGCTATATCCTCATGAACAATGAAGGTTTGACGCTGGATGCAGCGCGTGAGAATGTCGCTCAGGTGGCGACTGGTCAGGCAGGCAATGTCACCGACCGCTGGATTCTCCACAACCTCAACGAAACCATTGGCAAGGTGACTGAGAACTTCGACAAGTTTGAGTTTGGTGTGGCTGGCCACATCCTATACAACTTCATCTGGGATGAATTTGCCGACTGGTATGTGGAGCTGACCAAGGAAGTGCTTTACAGCGACAATGACGACGAGAAAGTCATCACTCGCTCTGTCCTCCTCTACACGCTGGACCAAATCCTGCGCCTGCTTCACCCAATCATGCCTTTCGTGACCGAGGAAATCTTTGGACAAATCTCAGAAGGCACCATTGTGACAGCGGCTTATCCAGTGGTTCGTCCAGAGTTTGAAAATGCCGAGGCAGCAGCTGGCGTGGAAGCCCTCAAGGATCTGATTCGTTCTGTGCGCAATAGCAGAGCTGAGGTTAATGTGGCGCCAAGCAAGCCGATTACCATCTTGATTAAGACGACAGACAGCGCGCTAGAAACCTTCTTCAAGGATAATGTCAACTACATCAAGCGTTTCACCAATCCTGAGCATTTGGAAATCGCAGCAGACCTTGCCGTGCCAGAGCTGGTCATGTCTAGCATCATCACAGGAGCAGAAATCTACCTGCCGCTAGCAGACCTCCTCAATATCGAGGAAGAGCTAGCTCGTCTCGAAAAAGAACTAGCCAAATGGAAGAAAGAACTGGATATGGTCGGCAAGAAACTCTCTAACGAGCGCTTCGTAGCTAACGCAAAACCAGAAGTCGTCCAAAAAGAACGCGACAAACAAGCCGACTACCAAGCTAAATACGATGCAACAGTAGCGCGGATTGATGAGATGGGGAAATTGGTGAAATAAACATAGAAACACGGTGATGAACCGTGTTTTTGTGGTATACTGGTTATAGTAATTATAATTAGGAGTAAAATTAGTGGAATTAAAGGAAGTTACTATTTATACGATTGATAGAGAAAATAATACTACAACAAAGAATATACCAGATGATGGCATAAAATTTGATGAGTATCTTCAGAAAGTTCTTTTTACAATGGCAAATAATAAAAATGTAAAGAATTATAAATCAAAGGCGGAAACAACTCAAGTCATAAATTGTATAAAAAATATAATAGATAATCAAAGCGAACCAACTGATTGTGAAGAACTTTTCGAATCAATTTCTATGAGATTATTGGACAAAGAAATATCTGCACAGAGTAAAATAGAAAAAATGAAAAAATCTGTTCAAGTTGGGTCACTGATTCAAGCTTTGTTCTATGATAGAGATAATCAAAGATATATGTTTTTACTTGCAAAAATAGCTCATGTTGTTTTTGTAAATCAAGTAGGTTTATCAGATACACAAGGTTTTCCAAAAGATATTAAAGTATATAAATCGGCAATTTTTTATATTGATGAAACTAGTAACGAAGAGATTGGAGTTCAACTTCACCAAGATACAATTACTAAGTATTGGTATGATGAATTTCTTGAGTTAATTGAATTAACTAATGATGAGGAAAATACAAAAAATGCTTTTAATGCTATTGATGGTTTCTTGAATAGAAAAATTAAGAAAAAATATCCAGAAGATCGAGCATTTTTAAGGAATTCTTTTATCCATTATTTCAGAACAAATACTACTATGGATTATGATTCTATGATCAATGATATTTTTAATGATTATTCTTCTATTAATGAATCGTTTCCAAGAGAGGAATTTAAAAATGAATTACTTAAATTACCAGAAAAGAAAAAATTTGAGAGGAATTTTCAGGTAGTTGCTGATATTGTAAAGGCTAGAATCCGTACATATTATGAAGTATACCCGGGCATAAAATTAACGGTGTCAGAAAATAGAGAAGTTATTGAAACTTATATAGAACAAGGAAAAAAGTATTTAAAAATACAAGTTACCGATGAAACGACTTATTTAGAATTTACACATGGAAATGACAATATATGATATTCTATTAGAAAAATTTAAAACTGATGAAGACCGACTTTATTTTGAAGCTAAACAATCATTTTCCCTGGAAGAACTACCTAGAATTTCATTCTTTAAAACTCTTATAAAAGCAGTACCAGAACGAGATAAATTAATAATTAATTTATCTAATGATGCCGAGCGAAAGCTACGAATTGATGATGTAACACTGAATGATACTTATATCGATTTTATATCTGATTCTGATCAAATTGATGTAACTATCTCTATTAATAAGAACGTTTTAAATCATACTCTATCAATCTTTAATTACAATAAGTTTATTGATAATCTAAGCAATCTTGATAATATTGATTTTCTGAATTTTTTGAGTCCGATAATAACTAGCAAAACAGAGTATATTTTTTTTGAAGTTTATGATAACGATATGCTTGGTAAAGCATATCGAACAGAAAC
>NZ_CAUOLF010000032.1:0-17840 GCF_963456385.1 uncultured Streptococcus sp.
CATGACGGCACAGTGGAAGTGACCAATGTTGGTGAGAAGGACGCTAAGGGTGAAGACAACAAGGTCGTAACCAACGGCTCAACTGTTACAGTAACGGATAAAGACGATGATAGTCCAAAAGCCATTACTTTCAGTAAAGTTAACCTTGGTGGAACTGAAATCGCAGGAGCTCAAATCAAGATCTACAAGGGCGACAAGGCAGAAGGCAATCCAGTAGAAAGCTGGACATCTGAAGCTGGTAAGTCTGAAGAATTGAACTTGACTCCTGGTACTTATACTTTCCATGAGGAAGCCGCACCAACCGGCTACCTCAAAGTGACAGACATTACTTTCCAAGTAAAAACTGACGGAACAGTAGAAGTAACCAATGTCGGCGAGAAAGACTCTAAGGGTGAAGAGAACAAGGTCGTAACAAACGGCTCAACTGTTACAGTAACGGATAAAGACGATGATCTTCCACGTAAGGTGACCTTCAGTAAGGTCAACCTTGGCGGTACTGAGATTGCTGGTGCAGAGATTCAAATTTTCCAAGGCAAAGAGGCAACTGGTAATCCTGTAGCAAAATGGACTTCAGAAGCAAATACATCGCACGAGCTTGAACTAGCTCCTGGGGTATATACCTTCCATGAAGCTGCAGCCCCAACCGGTTACTTAGCTGTTACCGACATTGTGTTCCAAGTGAATCTCGATGGCACAGTAACGGTTGTAAATGCTGATGGAAATACAGTAGAATACAAGGATGGGACGTTAGTCGTAACTGACCAAACGAAACCGACTGGCCCAGACAAGGATCCGTCTAAAAAAACAGATGAACCAGATCCGAAAAAATCAAATCAAGATAAACCAATAGAAAAAGACCAAGATAAACCTGGAGATAGGGGAAAGACGAAGAAAATTCTACCTTTCACAGGTACAGAAATCAGCTTTACGCTACTTGCTTTCGGTCTGATTCTGATAGTTGGTTGTGGGGTTTATTTCGGGATTCGTTTCAAAAAATAAAACAGAAAACAAGTGTCAATGAACGTTGACGCTTGTTTTTTATGTGCTTGATGAAAGAAGCCGATAGTTATCGTTGAATTTTGGCCTATTGACGCAGTTTAAGGGCAATCGAAAACTATTTTTTATAAGTGACAAAAATGTAAGTTTAAAGGCTAAAATGAAAGGTTATCTTATGGCAGCTAGCCTGGGAATTCGGTATCCTATAAGTGTAAAGAAAAAGAAGATAACTATCTTCCAAACTAATAATCAGATTTCAAGAAGGAGGCCCGCTATGAAAATCAATCTTTTTAACCATCGCCAAAGTAAACCTAAAGCTCAAAAGATTTCCAAGGAAGAAATCGAGAAGACTCGTCTAGGCTGTGCTTCCAGTCAATATTATTTCTGGCTGCAGTACAGTCACTGAGAGTTTCCAGTATTCAAGGATGAGAGAAAGGTCAGTTGACTTTTCTCTTTATCCGTCTTGGAGCACAAGATGACAAAAATGTAAGATTGGCGGGCAAAATGAAAGATTAGGTTATGGAAACTTGTCTGTCTTTCCGGTATGATAGTAGTATCAAGTTAAATAAAGAAGAGGTTCGAGTATGACATTATTAGACGTACAACATGTGAAAAAAATTTATAAAACCCGCTTTCAGGGCAGTCAAGTAGAGGCACTGAAGGACATTCACTTTACGGTAGAAAAAGGCGAATATGTCGCCATCATGGGGGAGTCAGGCTCCGGGAAATCCACTCTGCTCAACATCCTAGCCATGCTGGACAAGCCGACTGAGGGCCGCGTCTTTCTCAACGGAACTGACACGGCAACCATCAAAAACAGCCAGGCTTCCAGCTTCCGCCGGGAGAAATTAGGATTTGTCTTTCAGGATTTCAACCTTTTGGACACCCTATCGGTCAAGGATAATATTCTTCTGCCTCTGGTTCTCTCTCGTCGTCCCATTACCGAGATGATGCAAAAGCTGGTCACCACCTGCAATGAGCTGGGGATAAATAAACTCCAAGAGAAGTTTCCTTATGAGATTTCCGGTGGTCAGAAGCAGAGAGTTGCAGTGGCCCGGGCTATCATCACAGACCCTGAGATTCTGCTGGCGGATGAGCCGACGGGAGCCTTGGATTCCAAGTCTTCGGCAGCGTTGTTGGATGTCTTTGATGATATCAATGCCCGCGGTCAAACCATTCTCATGGTGACCCACTCAACTGCAGCGGCTAGCCGCGCCAAGCGGGTGCTCTTTATCAAGGATGGGATTCTTTATAATCAAATCTTCCGCGGTGACAAGACCGAGCGGCAGATGTTCCAAGAGATTTCTGATACTCTGACAGTTATGGCAAGTGAGGTGAAGGACTAGTGTTTCGATTAGCAGCAAAATTGGCGGTATCCAATCTGATTAAGAACCGCCGTCTCTATTATCCGTTTGCACTGGCTACCTGTGTGGCTGTAGCCATTTCTTATATTTTCAACTCCTTGGCTTTTAATCCCAATCTATCCAAAATGACAGGTGCCAGCTCTGTTGTCCTTGTTTTGGTCCTAGGGGTTGTTATTGTGAACATCACAGCTGGAATTATTGTCTTTTATGCCAATCAATTTGTTATGAAGAATCGCTCCAAGGAGCTGGGGCTTTATGGTATGCTAGGTCTCAATAAACGCCATCTCTTTGTTATGACTTTTATTGAGCTTCTGATTTTCGGGCTAGTGGCTGTAAGCTTGGGGCTGACTATTGGTGTTCTCTTTGACCAGCTGATTTATGCCCTTTTGCTCAAGCTCATGGGAACCAAGGTGGTTCTGGTTTCGACTTTCCAGCTACCGGTCTTGATTCTTGTTTTTATTTTCTATGGCTTTATTTTTGCAGGCTTGGTCTTTGTTAATGGTTGGCGAATTCTGCGTTTTGATTCCCTGAAGATGTCTAAGGAAAAGGCCAGCGGAGAGAAGAAGAGCCGTTTTTTACTGCCACAGACCTTTATTGGCCTGGCAGCTCTGCTCTACGGCTACTATCTGGCTCAGACTGTGCGGAATCCTATGGAAGCAATCTTCATCTTTTTTGGAGCAGTCCTCTTAGTCATTTTAGGAACCTACCTGCTCTTTAATGCTGGTATTACAGTCTTTCTGCAGCTTCTGCAAAAGAACAAAAAGTATTACTACCAGCCCAATAATATGATTTCCGTCTCAAATCTTATTTACCGGATGAAGAAAAATGCAGTGGGGCTGGCTACTATTTCCATCCTATCGACAATGGTTCTAGTGACCTTCTCTGCCGGTATGAACATCTATTCTGGCGCGGAATTTATGCAGAAACTTATGTTTCCGCATGATTTCTCTATCAATGGCGGTGTGAATGCAAAAAAAGAACAGCTGGATCAGGTCTTGACAGAGTTTGTAGCAGAGAATCAGCTGAAGGTCAAGCAACAGGAGACCTATCAGTTTTATTCAATGGGTGTCAAGAAAAAAGAGGGTAACAGCCTAGATATTTATCCTAAGGGACAATGGGCTGTGTCACCTAATACCTATATCTTGATGTTTTCCAGCGAGGATTACGAAAAGTTGACAGGAAAGGATCTATCTTTGCAGGAAAATGAGATTGCTGTCTTTAATAAGGGAGTGGATCTGGATTATAAGCAGCCTCTGCAGCTGGCTGGCCAAAACTTGACGATCAAGAAAGTCCTGTCTGAAGATTTTATCTTTCACAATATTCCAGATGAGTATAATATCATCATTCCTAAAGGGCTGTATCTAGTAGCCAAGGATCCTAGTCAACTCTTGGCTCCGCAGATGGAGCAGCAAGCTATTAATCCTGTACTCTATGGTAGTTTGGATATTGAAGCATCCGAAGATGAAAAGGCTAAGCTGGATACAATCTATCAAAAGAAAATGGCGGATTATAACCAGTCTCTGCCAGAAGGTGCCGGTGGTGTCCACGGTCAAACTGGTGTGATTGGTATACTTGAAATTAAGGGTATGCTGGGTGGTGTCTTCTTTATAGGGATTTTCCTCTCTATTGTCTTCATGATGGGAACAGTGCTGGTTATTTACTACAAGCAAATTTCCGAAGGTTTCGAAGACCGTGACCGCTTCATCATCCTACAGAAAGTCGGCTTAGACGAGCAACAGACTAGAAAGACCATTCGTAAACAAGTACAGACTGTCTTCTTCCTGCCCCTAATCTTTGCCTTCCTTCATTTGGCTTTTGCCTATCACATGCTCAGTCTCATTTTACAGATGTTGGGCGTGCTCAACGCAAGTCTTATGTTAGTGGTGACTCTGGGTGTTTGTGCTCTATTTATTGCAGTATATGTCGGTGTCTTTCTCATCACATCTCGCAGCTATCGCAAAATTGTGGCTATGTAATAGCAGAGACAGGCTTCATATACCTTTCATCTATTTTAAAGACTTAGGCTGAGACTTCTCTCAGCCTTTCTTTTTTCGGAAAATTTCTGACAAAGATTCCTAAAAGAGTGGAAATATGATAAAATAGAACGTTAATGCAATTAGGAGAGTAAAAATAGATGAATATATTTAGAAAAAAAGATGCCAGTAAGGATAGAACGGGCATGCGCCGTCACTTGAAAATTCCTGATTTAATTTTGCTTGGTATTGGAGCAATGGTAGGAACTGGAATTTTCACTATTACAGGGACTGGAGCGGCCAAATATGCTGGGCCAGCTCTGACTGTCTCAATCGTCATTTCAGCGCTTTGTGTGAGTATTTCGGCACTTTTTTACGCTGAGTTTGCCTCACGGATTCCGGCCAATGGCGGAGCTTACAGTTATATCTATGCGGTTCTGGGGGAATTTCCTGCTTGGCTGGCTGGTTGGCTAACCATCATGGAGTTCATGACAGCTATCTCAGGTGTTGCCTCTGGCTGGGGCTCTTATCTGAAGGGCTTGCTGAGCGGCTTTGGTATCCAGCTGCCGACAGTTCTGAATGGTACCTTCAATCCAAAAGCAGGTACTTACGTGGACTTGCTGCCTATTCTGGTCTTGGTTTTTGTTACAGGAGTCGTCCTTCTGAACTCCAAGGCAGCCCTGCGCTTCAACTCAGCCTTGGTGGTCTTGAAGTTCTCAGCCTTGGCACTCTTTATCATTGCAGGATTTTTCTTCATCAAACCAGAAAATTGGTCTAACTTTGCACCTTTTGGTTTTGGAGAAATTTATGGCGGTAAGGTCGGCATCATGGCTGGGGCTTCACTCATGTTCTTTGCTTTTCTAGGCTTTGAGTCCATTTCCATGGCGGTCGATGAAATCAAGGAGCCCCAAAAGAACGTTCCGCGCGGGATTGTTTTGTCCTTGAGCATCGTGACCATTCTCTATATTTTGGTGACCTTGGTCTTGACTGGGATTGTCCACTATAGCAAGCTGGATGTCTCTGATGCGGTGGCCTTTGCCCTGCGCAGCGTCGGACTTGGCTGGGCAGCTAACTATATCTCTGTCGTTGCGATTTTGACCCTGATTACTGTCTGCATCTCCATGACCTACGCCCTGTCGCGGATGATTTACAGTATTGCGCGTGATGGTCTCTTGCCTGGCTCTTTCAAGAAATTGACAGAGACCAGTCGGGTGCCAAAGAATGCCACGATTTTAGTAGGGATTGCCTCGGCTGTTTGTGCCGGTATCTTCCCCTTGGCTAGCATCGCCTCTTTCCTCAATATCTGTACCTTAGCTTATCTGATTTTATTGGCTGTGGCAGTCTTGAAATTGCGGAAAGATCAAGGAATGCCCAAAGCTGGAGAATTCAAAACACCTCTAGTACCTCTGACACCGATTTTATCCATTATTATCTGCCTGTCCTTCATGACCCAGTATACCAAGGAAACCTGGCAGGCCTTTGGAATTGCCCTAGCGCTGGGAAGTCTCATCTATGCCTTTTATGGCTATCGAAACTCTGAAATCGCTGTAAAAGAGAAGTTGGGATAGAGTATTGCTATTAAAAAGAAAGTAAAAGTAGAAAAGAATGAAGAACCTTAATCTAACCCAAAAGAAGAAAATCTGGCTCTTTGCCTTTGCTTTGCTTGCCCTGATCTTACTGGCGATTGTGATCAATATTCAGTTGAACCAGCCTGAAGATATGCATGCTGAGTATGTTCGGCTTTGGAAGTCAAGGTGGCATGAGGAAAATAAAGACTGGCTCTATCCACTGAAAAATATCTGTCTTGTTATTCTGGCAGTTCTAGCTGGGTCTGGTTTGATGATTGCATGTTCCAAGAGTGAGAGATGGAAATAAGCTTCTGTAGATTTAAACGAAAGAATCTTACAAAAATGTAAGATTGACGATGATAAATGTAAGGTAGAGACATGGAAAACGTGTCTCTATTTTGCTATAATCAGCTCAGAAATCCTCACTAGAAAGGTTGTGCGATTATGAAAAAAGTCCTTTTAGGTTGCTTGGGGACAGTACTGGTTTTGCTTGCTCTTTTAATAGGTTTTCTAGCCTACTTTGGTCCAGACTATGGAATTTTTCTTTTTCCACCTAGTCCGCAGGACTACGCTCGCTCGGTTGTAAAAAAGCTTGATTTCGGTCTTTATACGGACAAAGATTGGGAAAATGAGAAGAAGAAAGCCTTGGAGAAGCTTGAATCAGCCAAGACTTATCAAGATACCTATCCCGTCTTGGAAGAATTAACCAAAGAGGCTGGCGGAAAGCATTCTTATTTTTTAAGTCCACAGGATAATCCCGAAAACGGTCCAGAAAGCAAAAATCAGCCTGAAGTGCAGAATCGGGAGGGTATTCTCTATGTAAAAGTTCCTGCTTTCACAGGTGATGCGCAGGCAGCGGAGGCTTATGCTAAGAAACTGTCAGCAGCTCTTAAAAAGGATGACTATCAGGCGGTTCTTGTGGATTTGAGAGACAATACCGGCGGGAATATGTATCCGATGATTGCGGGACTGTCCTCTCTTTTGCCTGATGAAGATCTCTTCCAATTCGTTGAAAAAAATGGAAGCAAGAGCGCGGTTTCGCGATCAGATGTTCTGAAGCAGCTTGGTCTGGAACAGACTGATGAGAAAGCAAAGAAAGTGCCAATAGCCGTCCTTACCAATGAACGTACAGGAAGCTCAGGAGAAATGACTGTTTTAGCTTTTAAGGGACTGGAAAGCGTTAAAATATTTGGTCAGCCAACGGCAAGCTATACTACGGGAAATAATTATTATCAACTGTATGATGGAGCGGTTTTGCTCTTGACTACCTCGAGTATCCTAGATCGCACGGGCAAGCTTTATGAGAACGAGGCAATTCAGCCCGATGTCCTAACAGACCAGCCTTTAGAAGAGGCGGAGTCTTGGTTGAAGGGACAGATAGGAGAATAGTTCATTGAAAGCAGTCAAAGAGACTGCTTTTCTGCTATAATAAAGAGAAGAACGAGGTGACAAATGATTCGTAAAGTAAAACTAAGAGATGCTGCAGCCATTCAGCGGCTCAATGCTGAGTGTCTGGGCTATGACTTCGATAGGGAAGCGACGAAGGCTCAACTGAAGAGGCTGCTAGAGAATGACCAGCATTTGATTTTGGTAGCTGAAGAAGGCGGACAGGTCATAGGTTACGCTCATGCGGCTAGATACGACTGTCTCTATTTCCCGTCCTTGCTCAATCTCTTGGCTTTGGCCGTCGCTCAGGATTTTCAGGGGCAGGGACATGGCAGAGCGCTGATGCAAGCTTTGCGTGAAAAGGGGAAAGAGGCTGGCTACACAGGAATTCGAATTAATTCAGGCATTTCCCGCACAGCTGCCCACGAATTCTATCGCAGCCTCGGCTGCAGCGAAAAAGCAGACCAGAAACGCTTTTATTGGGAATTTTAGAGAAAGGAGGAGTAGATGATGATTGAACCACTAACCCAGCAGCATGCTTTGGAAATTGCTAAGGACTGGCATTATGAGGCGCCTTATGACTTTTATGATTTGAAAAATGACTTGGAGGATTATGAAGAAATGGTCTCCCATGAAGCGCGTGGGGACCGTTATTATCAAGTTATGCGAGAAGAGAAAATTTATGGATTTTTCTGCTTGGAGCAGAAAGGAGAGCGAACTTTGGAGCTTGGTTTGGGGATGAAGCCGATGCACTGTGGAAAAGGTCAGGGCGCTGCATTTCTGCAGGTAATTCTGGACTTTATCATGGAAAAATTTGCGCCCCGAGTCATAAGTCTATCCGTGGCTGACTTCAATCACCGAGCCCAGCAGCTTTATCTCAACATGGGCTTTGAAGTGGTGAGGCGCATCCCGCAGGAAAGCAATGGGGATATTCATCTCTTTGTTGAGATGGAGAAGAAGGTCTAATTTTAGACTTTGTTGCAAAGCGTCAGATAAAATTATTGACAGTCAAGCAAAAGTCGTTCAATATACTTATGACTGCTGAAGGCTAGCAAGGAATTTGTCAATGATTATCATTAAACAAAAGGAGAAAACCATGACATTTGAAGAAATTTTACCTGGCCTTAAGGCCAAGAAAAAATATGTGCGTACAGGCTGGGGCGGAGCGGAAAACTACGTCCAGCTCTTTGATACGATTGAGCAGAATGGGGTGGCTCTTGAAGTGACTCCTTATTTCCTTATCAATGTTTCAGGCGAAGGGGAGGGCTTCTCCATGTGGAGTCCGACTCCTTGTGATGTGCTCGCGACAGATTGGGTGGAAGTAGATGACTAAGACGGTATTGGTGACGGGAGCCAGCTCCGGCATCGGCCGAGCTCAGGCTCTGACCTTTTTGGAAAATGGCTACCGAGTTTATGGGGTGGACAAGGATGAAAATCCAGGCTTTCTCAATGAACTACGTTTTATCAAGTTGGATTTAACAGGGGATTTGACACCGCTCTTCACCAGCTTGCCCGAGGTGGATATTCTCTGCAATACAGCAGGTATCTTGGACAATTATCGTCCCTTGCACGAGACAAGTGACGAGGACTGGGAGCAGATTTTTGCGCTCAATCTGACCGCGACTATGAAAATCACTCGCTTTTACCTGAAAAAAATGCTGGAGAAAAAGTCAGGAATTATCATTAATATGTGCTCGATTGCTAGCTTTCTGGCTGGCGGCGGCGGTGCTGCCTATACAGCCTCCAAGCATGCTCTGGCTGGCCTGACTAAGAAGATAGCCTTAGACTATGCGGATAAAAATATCCAAGTGTTTGGCCTAGCGCCGGGCGCAGTCAAGACAGCCATGACTGCCACAGATTTTGAGCCAGGCGGACTGGCAGACTGGGTTGCTGAGGAAACGCCGATCAAGCGCTGGCTGGATCCTCAGGAAGTGGCAGACATCAGCCTCTTTCTAGCCAGTGGTAAGGCAGCTGCTATGCAGGGCGAGATTATCAAAATCGACGGCGGCTGGAGTTTGAAGTAAGTGAATGAAGGATGCGAACAATGAAAAAAGCTAAGAACCTTTTCCAATCCTGGACCAAAAATATGGTGATTTATGGCTTGGATGCTGGTCTAGGGCAGTTCTTTATGAACATGCCTGAGACATCCTGCCTTTACCAACTAGGAAATTTCATCTTTCCGGCTGGTCAGGTGGATCCGGATTTTTGGCAGGATTATAGCACAAAATACAGCTTGGCTGACAAGATCATTATCTCCGAGGAGCCCAGCTGGCAAGAGTTTTTGGATAGTCAGAGTGAGTTGGGCAAGTTTACTCGCTATGCTTTTGCGGACAGGGTTGCCTTTGACACAGAGGCTTTGGAGAAATGGCAGCGCAGGCTACCTGCAAACTACTACCTTTGTCTGATTGATAAGGAGAGTTATGAGCGTTTGGCTGAGGAAGCCTGGTCTCAGGATTTGCAGGGTGATTTTTCCGATTTTGACCATTTTCAAGCGGCGGGTGGCTTTGGCTTTTTACTCTATTCAGGAGAGGAAATCATAGCTGGCGTATCGACAGGATTGGTCTATCATGGAGCTCTTGAGATTGAAATTGCCACCAAGCCAGCCTACCAAAGACAGGGCTTGGCCAAAATTTTAGGTGCCCAGATGATTTTAGAAGCTCGAAAACGCTTACTCTTTCCTCTATGGGATGCGCACAATGAAGCTTCCAAGAAGGTTGCAGAAAGCTTGGGCTATCAGTGCCTAGGAGCTTATCCGGCTTATGAATGGAAAGGGACTTTTGATCAATGAAGAAAAACCAAACCTACTTCTTAAAAGACATCATTGAGGCTGTAAAATCGGAAGAGTTAGATGATGATTTCTGTTTGTATGCTAGGGAAAATGGAGAACTGAATTTTCAGGACAGCTACTTGCTTCCTTGTTAGTAAAGTTTTTGTCCTTTAGGGCAAAAATCATGGCTATTGTTATCATTAAAGCAAACCAAAAGGCGGGAATGAGAATAGGAGAAAGCATTTCGCGAAGGGCTGGTGCAATAGCGCTGAGTAGCCGACTAAGGAGAATTCCTGTTAAGGGAGTTGTTAGGGCAAACCAGCGCGGGTAAGCCGTTTTCTTACTCAAAACGAGGATAACAATAAATAGGAGAAGTACAGCCATAAGTACGAAATAAATAAGCAGAAAGTTATTTTTCACTATTGAAAAGCTTTCTAGTAATTTTGCAATATCGGCAGAGGGATTATGGGCATATAGCCGCGAAGTGGCGGCAAAATAGAAATAGCTGGTGTGGAGGAAAACACAGACAGTCATGAGAATCCAAGCTCCTACTATTCCTAGCCATTTTTGTCTCAGCCCGATAGAGAGGATATAGACGCCCATTCCTAAAAGCGGGAAAAGAAGTAAGGCATAGCCTGCAAAATCAACTTTCCAAGCTGCTAAATCAGGCATGTGCTGCCAAAATCCCTTTCCAAAACCGTCAGAGATAGCAATCAATATATCTGCAACATAAATCAGCCAGCTTCCTAAAATAGACCAGGGAGCCCAGCGACGGATCGTTTTTTGAGTCATAAGCGCCTCCTTTAGACTTGTGTTACTAACATTTTACCAAAGGTTTGTTACGGAAGCAAATCTCGAAATGCCTAGAGGCTATAAAATGGTGTCTGCTTTCTATGTAAGGGGATGAAATGATTTCAGAAAGTGTGGGAAATGTTTGATTTTTGGGCTCTTTGTCAACTGTAGTGGGTTGATGAGAAGTTATAATCTGGAGAGGACTAAATCAGTCCTCTCCTTTTTGATGTTCAAAGCGATGAGGATTCTAGTTTTAAAATTGTCAAAGTTCCGAAAGCCGAAAGCGTTTCGCTTGATGACTTTGATGAGGTTGTTAGTAGCTTCTAGTTTTGCGTTTGAGTAGGGCAGTTCCAGTGCGTTCAGGATCTTATCCTTGTTTTTCAAGAAGGTCTTAAAAACAGTTTGAAAAATAGGATTTACATAAGAAATGGTATCTTCAATGAGTCCAAAGACAAGTAAGGGAGCAGGAGCTGGAGTTGATTTATTACGGTGAAGATTTTGCGGATGTTCTCTTGTCAGTTATGGAGCAGAAAGCAGAAGCAACTGATCAAGAGTGTTTACAGGCTCTGCTTTACTATTATGAGCATGATGACTTTATGGATTTTGATAAAAATACAGTTTTGTAGGAAGATTTTTTATAAACAATAATTTTTATTTTAGAAAGACAGGAGAAATGATGACCCCAAAAGAAATGTGGCAGGCATATAAGAAAATCAATCCAGAGATTGGCGATGAGATTGACGCCTGGGCCTTTGGTGCCTTGGCAGATGAGCTTGCCGACTTAGTGCTTCGTGGTGAAAAGACAGCGACTGCTTCGGCCTATGAGCTCTATAAGCTTGAAAATGAGCCCTTGCCGCAGGCAGGAAGTTTTGATGTCATTTTAGACAGTCAAGATAGGGCAGTCTGTATCATTGAAATCACCAAAGTCTCTGTGCGGCCTTTTAATGAGGTTTCAGCCGAACACGCCTTTAAGGAAGGAGAAGGAGACAAATCCTTGGCCTACTGGCAACAAGTCCATCAGGAATTTTTCACGGAGTGTCTGGCGGAAGCCGGTTTGGAATTTTCCCAAGAAACGGGTGTCGTCCTAGAAGAATTTCGCAAGGTCTATCCGCTGGATCAAGCTTAAGTCTATTTTTGAATAGGCTTTTTGTTTGCCCTTGATAAATCGAAGCAGAAATGTTACTATTAGGTATATAAAGAAATCGTGATATGGAGGAGAAATGGACAAATTAATTTTAGGCTTACTCATGATAAAGCATTTTACAGTTTATGAAATTCGTCAGGTCATGCGGCAAAATTTCAGCTCCATGTGCAGCGACAGTCTAGGCAGTATCCAAGCAGCTTTAAAAAAGCTGTCCCAGCAAGGGGCTGTAACTTATTCGGAGTACGTAGAAAAAGGAAAAATGAAGAAGGAATATGCCATTACCGCTTCGGGACGAATCTTGTTTTTGGAGTGGCTTAAAACGCCTATCGACATGAGCAAGAACAAGAATATGGACTTGGGGAAATTCCTCTTTATGGGTTATCTACCTAAGAAAGAGCAGCTCCAGATGCTGGATTTGACCATTGAGGGACTGGAAGTTGAAGTCCAAGAGTTTGAAGCTGTCAAAGACGCGATTCGTTTTACGGAGGAACAGGAAAAAGTAAAGGCCTATCTAGAGCAGAACAGCCATCTGGCTACAGAGCTGATAGAGACCAGTCAGGCGGCTGATTTAGCTGAAAGTATTTCCCAGATTGGTTATTTTGAAATAAAGACGCTCGAATTTGGGCTGGATTCGGCCCGCTTCCAGTTGGAATGGTTTAGCAAGCTTCGCCAGCAGTTGGCTAAAAATGAGAAAGAGGGCTGATATACTAAGTATTCAAAAAGCAGAGGATACTTGCCTTGTCGATACATTTGGCAATGACTTTGAGAGTTTGAAAAACCAATTAGCATTTTTTCCGCTACAGGATATATCGACTATGTACTTGTAAATGCGGTTTATCGGGACCAAGGGATTGTCAGTCAGCTTCTGACAAAGGATTTAAAGAACTAATCTGGATGGAACAATTGGCCGATAAAGAAGAAAATCTTAATGGAAAGACAGAAAGTGATTAAAGCCTGTAATCTATATAAATCCATAAGGCCAAAGAAACTAATTTTTTAACAGTCTTCAAAGACCGTTTCTGAAAAAAGATTGAAAATAGGTCTAAAAAAGCTTATAATAAAAGCTATAAAACGACAGAAGGCTTCTAGGAGGATTGATTTTGAAGAAGGTTCATTTTTTTATCATTTACGGCTGTGTCTGCTTTGTACTGATTGGCGGAACCTTTCTTTATACCTACTTTAAACCAGGAGGCATAGCGGAAGCAATCGAGTCCCGCTTTAAGCTATCTGCTGTAGTGGATGCATCCTTGAAAAAATTCGACCATGATAGTTTCTACATGGATCGGCTGTCTGAGTCGACCTATCTAGAAGGCTACAAAAAAAGAAAAGCTGAGACCGTTAAACAGCTGACTGTTTCAGATTCACCTTATTTAGCCAAGCTTTACGAAACCTATGATGATCAAGAACTGACCCATTATTTCAGCGAAGATCGGATGTACTTGGAAGAGAAAGACGGCTTTGAGACGATTGATGACACCGACTCACGGAAACATATCAATGGCTATTCGGGCATGTCCTCCTTTAAGGCTTTGCTGCAGGTCATGGTAGATAATGAGTCAGAACTGACTAAGAAAAAAGTGGACGGCGGCTATGAGTTTTCGGTGACAGCAGAAGGTGATTTGGCCTATGACCTTATCGATGCCTTCTACTATGCTTATAATGATGAGCATTATGATACGACCATCGACATTGAGAAGTGTAAGGTTGCCTTTGTGGTTGACCCTAAGACTCGGACCATCCGCTCTATTGATATGACCATGGATTTGGACGAAGATACAGCTTTAGATGGAGAATTAATTTACTTCAAGCAGCGGGCTGTCTTCAAGGATTATGGCAAGGCTAAAGTTCATCTTCCAAAGAAAATCAAAGAAAAAGAAGCAAAATCAGCTGTTTAAAGGCTGATTTTTTTGTGCAAAAGTTTTTTTGTTGCAGATTTTTATGGGGTTGGCTTGATTTTAAATTTTTAAAAATTACCTTTTAGTGATATAATAAAGGTGATATCCTACAGAAAAGAGATAATTGATGACAAATTACGCGATTATTTTGGCTGCGGGTAAGGGTACTCGCATGAAGTCAGATTTACCAAAGGTACTGCACAAGGTTGCAGGGATTTCCATGTTGGAACATGTTTTCCGCAGTGTCAATGCCATTGATCCAGAAAAGACCGTGACAGTTGTTGGCCACAAGGCAGAGCTAGTCGAGCAAGTCTTGGCAGGTCAGACAGACTTTGTCCGTCAGACTGAGCAGCTGGGAACAGGGCATGCCGTTATGATGGCAGAGCCTGTTTTGGAAAATCTGACAGGTCAGACGCTGGTTATTGCTGGCGACACTCCTTTGATTACAGGAGAAAGCCTGAAAAATCTGATTGACTTTCATGTCAACCACAAGAACGTTGCGACTATCCTGACAGCAGAAGCAGACAATCCTTTCGGCTACGGCCGTATCGTTCGCAATCAGCACGAGGAAGTATTAAAAATTGTTGAGCAGAAAGATGCTTCTGACTTTGAGCAGCAAATCAAGGAAATCAATACAGGAACTTATGTCTTTGATAATGCCCGTCTCTTTGAAGCCCTCAAAAATATCAATACCAATAATGCTCAAGGCGAATACTATATCACTGATGTGATCGGAATTTTCCGCGAAAATGGTGAAAAAGTCGGTGCTTATACGCTGAAAGACTTTGATGAGAGTCTGGGGGTTAATGACCGCGTAGCTTTGGCGACAGCTGAAAGCATTATGCGTCGGCGGATTAACCAGCAGCATATGGTCAACGGTGTCAGCTTTGTCAATCCAGATGCGACCTATATCGATGTGGATGTGGAAATTGCGCCTGAGGTTCAGGTTGAAGCAAATGTGACCCTAAAAGGTCAGACCAAGATTGGAGCAGAGACTATTCTGACCAATGGTACCTACATCGTGGACTCTGTCATTGGAGAACGGACCGTTATCACCAACTCTATGATTGAAGAATCTAGCGTTGCAGATGGAGTGACGGTCGGGCCTTACGCTCACATTCGTCCAGGTTCTAGTCTGGCTAAGGATGTCCATGTCGGCAACTTTGTAGAAGTTAAAGGATCGTCAATTGGAGAAAATACCAAGGCTGGTCATTTGACCTATATTGGAAACTCTGAAGTCGGCGCTAATGTCAACTTTGGTGCGGGTACGATTACGGTTAATTATGATGGCCAGAAGAAGTACAAGACTATCATTGGCGACAATGTCTTTGTTGGTTCCAACTCGACTATTATTGCTCCAGTTGAACTGGGTGACAATTCACTAGTCGGTGCAGGTTCTACTATTACCAAGGATGTGCCAGCGGATGCCATTGCTTTGGGTCGTGGCCGTCAGATCAACAAGGAAGATTACGCTAAGCGTCTTCCTCATCATCCTCAAAATAAGTAGGTTCAGTCATGGAATTTGAAGAAAAAACCGTCCAACGCAAAGAAATTTATCGAGGCCCGATTTTCCAAGTGGTCACGGATCAAGTGGAGTTGCCGCAAGGTAAGGGTCAGGCCCAGCGCGATCTGATCTTCCATAATGGAGCAGTGGCTGTGATAGCCATCACGCCGGAAGACAAGATGATTCTGGTCAAGCAGTACCGCAAGGCGATTGAAGCGACTTCTTACGAGATTCCAGCTGGCAAGCTTGAGCTAGGAGAGAATGCAGATCCTCATGCAGCTGCCCTCCGAGAATTAGAAGAAGAGACAGGCTACACTGGACAGCTGGAGTTAGTCTATGATTTCTACTCTGCCATCGGTTTTTGCAATGAAAAAATCAAGCTCTACAGCGCCAGTCATTTGACAAAGGTCGAAAACCCTCGTCCCCAAGACGAGGATGAAACATTGGAACTTTTTGAAGTCAGTCTGGAGGAGGCACATCAGTTGCTGCAAAACGGTGACATCTGCGATGCCAAGACCATCATGGCCCTTCAGTACTGGGAACAAAAAAATCTGAATAAATTAGGAACGTAGATCAATGGGAAAAGCTTTATTAACAGATGAAATCATTGAGCGGGCCAACCGCGGTGAGGATATTTCGGGGCCGCCTCTCATGGATGACGAGGAAACCAAGATTCTTTCAACTGGCAGAAGCTCCTTTAGCTCACAGCAGTCTAGCCGACAGGATACTCAGTTTGGTTATCAGAGCCCTCAAAACCGCTTTGGTTATGAAGAAGCTCGGTCTCAGCAGAATCAGAGTCGTTTTGGCTATCAGACTGCTCAAAACCAAGAGGAGTTTACGGATGAGACTCTCCACATTGAGGTTGATCCGACCGTGACTAAGAGCCGTCGGATTGAAAACCAAAAGCGGAGCCTCTTTCAAGCCAAACTCAATAAGATTCTCCTTTGGGTAGTTATCCTACTGATTGGTTTGATTGCAGCTATTATTTGGTGGCCTTAAAAAACTGCTCTATTGCACTTAAAAGGAAGCCTAGCCTGTCTAAGCTTCTTTTTCATCAGATGATTTGAGGTATTATATGAAAATTGGAATTATCGCAGCCATGCCCGAGGAGTTGAAGATTCTGTTGGAGCATTTAGAAAACCCGCAGAAGCACCTGCGTTTGGGCCATGTCTATCATACGGGCTCCATCGGCTATCATGAAGTGGTGTTGGTCGAAAGCGGGATTGGCAAGGTTATGTCTGCTATGAGCGTGGCTGTTTTGGTCAATGACTTCAAGGTCACAGCCGTGATTAACACAGGCTCAGCTGGAGCAGTGGCAGAAGGTCTAGCTATCGGCGATGTGGTGGTTGCAGATCGTCTGGTCTACCATGATGTGGACGTGACGGCTTTTGGCTATGACTACGGTCAGATGGCACGGCAGCCACTCTATTTTGAAGCGAGCCGCTATCTGGTTGCCGAAATGAAGAAAATTTTGGATAAGACCCATCAAAAGGCCAGAGTAGGTTTGATTGCGACTGGTGACAGCTTTGTTGCTGGTCAAGACAAGATTGACCGCATCAAGGAGCATTTCCCAGATGTCTTGGCTGTCGAGATGGAAGGCGCAGCTATTGCTCAAGCCACACATTCGATTGGCCTGCCCTTTATGGTTATTCGGGCCATGAGCGACACAGCTAGCCATGATGCCAATGTCACTTTTGATGAATTCATTCTTGAAGCTGGTAAACGCTCGGCAGAAACCCTGATTCAGTTTCTGAAAGAGTTAGTTTAAGGGAGAGATAGTATGTACAAAGAGTCTTATTTTGATGGTGGTCTCTTTTCTTACATGGGTCATGTGATTTTGGCTACCTTGATTACAGTATTTACGCTGGGAATTTGTGCACCTTGGGGCATGTGTATTCTGTATAATTGGAAGATAAAACATACAGTTATTGACGGGCACCGTCTTTACTTTGACGGTACTGCTATGCAACTTTTTGGGAATTGGATCAAGTGGTGGTTGCTGACCATTGTTACCTTTGGTATTTATGGATTTTGGCTGAAGATCAAGCTGACCCAGTGGATTACCAAGCATACACATCATGCGAATTGAGAACAAGCAAGCGAGACTTAAGTGGCTCGCTTTTCCTTTTCTTCTGTCTTGCCAAAAAATCCCTTTTGATGGTATAATCAAGGAACTGCAATCAATGATAGAGGAGAAAAAATGAGTATCTTAGAAGTAAAAAATCTCAGCCACGGTTTCGGAGACCGGGCTATTTTTGAGGATGTATCCTTCCGCCTCCTTAAGGGTGAGCATATCGGCTTAGTCGGTGCCAATGGTGAGGGAAAGTCAACCTTTATGAGCATTGTGACGGGTAAAATGCTGCCAGACGAAGGTAAGGTCGAGTGGTCCAAGTATGTGACGGCTGGCTATCTGGACCAGCATGCTGTGCTGGAGCAAGGTCAGTCTGTCCG
>NZ_CAUOLF010000033.1:0-13083 GCF_963456385.1 uncultured Streptococcus sp.
ATATTAGACGTAGAGAAAGAAAATGGCTTTGAATTCTTGAGATATATAATATTTCCTATGTTTTTAGCTTTTTGTTTTGTTAAATACTCAAAATTAGTAAATATTAATAGCAAAGTATTGGAATTAATTATAAAATTTTATGATAAAATTTTGACACAATTATCAAATAACGTATTAGTTGTATTAACATTACTAATTGTTGTCAGTTTATCAGTTTTACCTTATTTATTTAAGTGTCTCGGAGAATATGAGTCACCTGAAATAAAAGGTGCTCTTATTTATCTATCTAGATGGGTTCAATTTTTTACAATTATGCTATTATTTATTTTAATTCTTGGAACCTATGTCCTTTTATTGGATGATTTAAAAAATAATCAGGTTGATTCGTATACAATTATACCTATATTTATTACAAGTTGTCTAGCTTGCTCAAATATCATTATTAAATTATTAACTATTTATAAACGAAAGTGAGACGGAGATGACAGTCACAGGTATTATCGCAGAGTTTAATCCTTTTCATAATGGGCACAAATATCTGCTGGAGCAGGCTTCTGGTCTGAAAATTATCGCTATGAGCGGCAATTTTGTTCAGCGAGGAGAGCCGGCTATCGTGGATAAGTGGACTCGGGCACAGATGGCTTTGGAAGCTGGAGCGGATTTGGTCCTTGAGTTGCCTTTCTTGGTCAGCGTTCAGGCGGCAGACTTTTTCGCTAAGGGGGCAGTAGACATCTTAGAGAGACTGGGCATTGATTATCTGATGTTTGGAACTGAGGAAGTGTTGGACTATGATAGTATTTCGAGGGTCTATGGTGAAAAGGCAGAGCAGATGGAGGCTTATCTGGCTGGCTTGCCGGATTCCCTATCCTATCCCCAGAAGACTCAGGCCATGTGGCAGGAGTTTGCAGGGCTCAATTTCTCAGGCTCTACGCCTAACCATATCTTGGGCTTGGCCTATGCTAAGGCTGTGGCGGGAAAGGCTATGAAGCTGTGTCCGATTCAACGTCAGGGGGCTGGCTACCATTCCTTATCAGCTAATCAAGAATTTGCCTCTGCAACTGCCCTTCGTCAGAAGTTGGATCAGCCAGACTTTCTCAAAAAATTCACCCCAGCCTATCGCTTGATTGAAACGGCTCCCAAGGTGACCTGGTCGGACCTTTTTCCTTATCTCCGTTACCAGATAATGACAAGTCCGGATTTGACAGATTTTTATCAAGTCAATCAGGAGTTGGCCGTTAGGATTAGAGAGGCTTTGAAAACCAGTGAGACCATAGAAGAGCTGGTTGATCAGGTGGCGACCAAGCGCTATACCAAGGCTCGGGTTCGGCGTCTGCTGACCTATACCCTGGTCGGAGCTAGACAAGAAGAGCTTCCGTCAGGTGTTCATATTTTAGGCTTTTCCGAGCAGGGGCGTCAGCATTTGTCCATGCTTAAGGGAAAGGTTGAATTAGTCAGCCGTATCGGCAAGGAGCCGTGGGACAGTTTGACCCAGCAGGCTGATAAGGTCTATCAGCTAGGCAATCCTGCACTTATGGAACAGAATTTTGGACGGGTTCCGATTATGAAAGACAAGTAAGGCTGAATATTCAGCCTTTTTGCTTTGTTTGCGATGGTAAATAAAAAATGGTATAATAAACAAATAAACTTGTTTTTACTAAGGAGCATGATTTGCTTTTTAGCGGTTTGACTGTAGGTATGAAAGCTAGTATTCGGTCAATAAAACATTGCTATGCTGATTGAATGATTATCTTTCCTATCCATGTCTCAAAGGAGGAAGACTCATGAAAATTCAAAAGATTACCTTTATGGCACTTACAGCCTTGCTTACGCTTAGTTTAGGTGCTTGTAGCTTGATTGGGCAGAAGCATTCTCAAAAGAATCAGGGTGGAACTGAGAATAGCTCCCGTGAGATCCAAAAGAATACTTCTTCTGACGATATTGAAGAACTCTTGGAAAAAGCAGAAACTGCAAATGAAGATCTAACTTCAATGAAAATGAAGGTAAAACTATCTATCACTGTAGATGGTTCCAATAAAACTCAAACGATGAGCGGAGATCTTCTGTATGATAAAAGCACGGATGAGCTGGCCAAGGGGCATTTAGTCATAGATGGAAAAGAGAGCGGTCAGGAGAGTTATCAAGAAGCGATTATGCCAGGCGGAGAGGATAAACTTTTGTATACTCGTTCTTCTAAAAATGGAACATGGTCTAAGCAAGAAATTGGAAGCGGGGCAGATTATTATGTTCAGCCCGATTATTTCAAACTTATGGATGGCTTTTATCAAATGGCTGATGATGTCACTGTAAAGGAAAGCGGTGATGAATATATCTTTAAATTAAGTAGTAAAAATGCTGATTTACTGGGGCTTTTTGGTGAAGAATTCAAACTAGAGCTGTCAGGTGTTACTCAGGCAGATATGGATAAGAAGTTAGAAGTACGCTTGGATAAAAAGACCTTATTCTTAAAAGAATTTAAGCTAGGTTTATCTTATAAAGGTGAAAAAGGTAGTATGGATGTTCAAACAGATACTCAATATTCTGACTGGAACACTATAGATGAAGATGAGTTTAAGGCGCCTCAGTAAAGCATAAGCAGAATTATTTCTAAAGAATTAGCTGAGAAAGAAAGGAAAAGTCATGCCTTTATTGTTTGCTTTTCGCTACCGTAGAGGACTCTATTTGACCATAGTAATCTGGACCTCTGTCTTCTTAGTCTCAGGCATCATTTTCAGCGCTTTAGCTTCCTTGCTCCTGTTTTCAATTGATAAAGCCATGCCTGGATCAGGAATTATTTCATTCGGTTTGCCTTCTTTCCTTACCTTTCTCTTAGCCAGTCTACTTGAAATTTTTATAATCATCCATGCGGGACGCAAGCTGAGTAAAAAGTGCTTTGTTCTTGCGGGAACAGAATGGGGCTTGACCGTGCGAGGTGCTTTCTTGAAAGAGCATAGCTTTGCTTGGAATCAGCTGGAAAGTGTCTTTTACCGGCCGGCTTGGGGAAGAACTTCTGATGGGCAGGCTTCTTTTCGACTGGGAGTCAGGTACTATCGGAGAGACTACCTATATGTCAAGCCTTATCATGGCAAGTCCGTTCGAGTAGATGTCACTTTTTTAGATGGCAGAATAGAGGATGTTTTTGCTTGCTTAAGCAGGTGCAAACCGGATTTGCCTATTGTGAAAAATTATCAGTGATATTTTTAATGGATTTTGATAAAGTTCCGCTATGACAGACCTGCCAGTTTCAGGAAATAGAATGTACCGTCCAGTTGCTCTTTTAGCGACTGGATTTTTTATGGAAGGAAAACTGAAATCAATTTTGTCTCGATTTCAGCCCAGCAGAAGTTGAAGAAACCAATCTGAATCTTCTAGAAGCTATCATTTTTTCTTAGTGATTTTTCTGATTCCCTGTGTTATAATAAGAAAGATTAAAAATGTAATTTATCAAAAGGAGAATCTCCAATGGGACGTAAATGGGCCAATATTGTGGCAAAGAAAACGGCCAAAGATGGCGCGAACTCAAAAGTATATGCTAAGTTTGGTGTGGAAATCTATGTAGCAGCTAAAAAAGGTGATCCAGATCCAGAGTCTAACACAGCTTTGAAATTCGTTATCGACCGAGCTAAGCAGGCTCAGGTGCCGAAGCATGTCATTGACAAGGCTATCGATAAGGCAAAAGGAAACACTGACGAAACCTTTACTGAAGGCCGCTATGAAGGATTTGGGCCAAACGGTTCTATGCTGATTGTTGACACTCTGACTTCAAATGTCAATCGGACTGCAGCCAATGTCCGTGCTGCTTTTGGTAAAAATGGCGGTAATATGGGAGCTAGCGGCTCTGTAGCCTATTTATTTGATAATAAAGGTGTGATTGTCTTTGCGGGTGACGACGCTGACAGCGTCTTTGAACAGCTGCTGGAAGCGGATGTGGATGTTGATGATGTTGAAGCAGAAGAAGGAAGCATCACTGTCTATACAGCGCCAACCGACCTTCACAAGGCCATCGTGGCTCTGCGTGAATCTGGCATCCAGGAATTCCAAGTAACTGAGCTGGAAATGATTCCTCAGTCTGAAGTTGAGTTGACTGGTGACGATCTGGAAACTTTTGAAAAACTTTATAGCGTTTTAGAAGACGATGAAGATGTCCAAAAAATCTATACGAATGTAGATGGATTCTAAAGATACTTGACCTGTAGTTGGAGCTACAGGTTTTTTGTATGATAATAACTTTCAGACTGTGTTTACCAGTCAAGATAAGTATGGTAGAATAGAAAGGTCATATTATTAAGTTATTAAGGAGACAATGATGAAAAAAGTATTTCAATACGCGACCTTGCTTCTAGCAGGAATGAACTTAACAGCCTGTGCCTTGCTTCCGACTTCAAATCAGGATATTCCAAGTAAGCAAAGTCAGGAGAAGAAGGACAAGAAAGCAGCCAGCAATGGGCAAGTAGAGGTCAAGATTAAGGAAGGCCAGTTTATTTTGCCAAGCAATGGGGCCTCTGATTCAAAATACTTAGCTTTGTCATTGGAAATTAAGAATAAAACGGATGAAAAAATCATGATTTCCTCTTCGGACATTGGCTTTTATGATTCAGAAGGTGAGAAAATCCAGCCGGTCGGAG
Source organism: uncultured Streptococcus sp. (assembly GCF_963456385.1). Lineage (GTDB taxonomy): Bacteria > Bacillota > Bacilli > Lactobacillales > Streptococcaceae > Streptococcus. The sequence goes on from NZ_CAUOLF010000033.1 coordinate 4,623, forward strand.
TTTATGATGATGCAGAAAACTTTAAAATACTGAAATATGAAGATTTAGCTAAGGGAAAGACTCTTTCTGGTTATCTTGTATTTAAGGTTGAAAAGGATAAAAAATATGAGCTGCACTATGAGAAGAAAACTTATGATGCTGATGAGAAAACAGAAGAAATCAAGCTAAATGTTGATCCTTCGAGCTATCCTGATCAAATCGAAGATTCAAAGAAACTAGCTTCTGATTATCTGAATGCTGTTTTCTTAGGTGGAGACGCCAAAAGCAAAGACAAGGCAAAGTCATCCAAGGGCAAGGAAGATTTTGTCTTGGGCGGTGATTTGGAGCAAGATAAAAACGACTTTAGAGCATCTTTTGCTGAAGACTTCAAACGTAAATTGCATGACTATCCCTTTACCGATAAGGAAGTCAGTGCCTTTATCGATGCCTATGTGGAAAATAATGCAAAGCGATCCGAAATTTCTTATACAGTAGCCCAGTACATGCCAAATGAGATAGTGATCAAGATTAAACCAAGAACGGTCAGTCTAAGCAAAACCATCCTGAACTACAGTAAAGAGTTTTCTGACAAGCATCGTTCTGAGTATGCGAATCTTTCGGAATTCTATAAAGCACAAGATAAGAATTATGCCGATGACATGATGGCTGGATTGGACTCACGGCCGCTTCTCACCCCAGAACGAGATTATCAGCTGAAATTTGTAAAGACAGATGGCAAGTGGGTTTTGGAGCGTGATTTTTCTTATGAATCCATTGTCATCTCCTTCGAAGGTGATATATCCTAATACAAAAATTAGAGGGCTAATTATTGATTATTTGCTCTCTATTTTTGTGCCCTCGTCCAGCTTTGTGCTATACTGGATGATAGATAGGTGTATTCGAGTAAAGGAGTCTGCCATGAAAAAATTTTATGATAAACTGATGCAAACGCGGCATTATCTTCATCAGCATCCAGAGCTGTCTGGGCATGAATTTGAGACGACGGCTTTCCTAAAAGGCTATTTGGAAGATTTGGAGATTAGGATTTTAGAATCCGGTCTGAAAACGGGCCTAGTTGCCGAGCTTGGCTCTGGCAAGCCGGTTATTGCCCTGAGGGCTGATATCGATGCTCTGCCCATTTTGGAGCAGACTGGTCTGCCTTATGCCAGTCAGAATTCAGGCGTCATGCACGCTTGCGGCCATGATTTTCATCAGACCAGCCTTTTGGGGGCAGCGGAGCTGCTCAAGGCTATGGAAGGAGATTTGAGAGGGACGGTTCGTCTGATTTTCCAGCCGGCTGAGGAAACCTCTCAGGGAGCCAGTCAGGTTCTTACGACTGGTTTGTTGGACGATGTGTCTGCTATTATCGGCTTTCACAATATGCCCCAGCTCAAGGCGGGGCAGCTGGCACTTAAAGCTGGAGCCATGATGGCTGGGGTTGAGAAGTTCAAGGTTGAAGTAGAAGGTGTCAGCAGCCATGCGGCTAGACCGGATTTGGGGGTTGATACAGTATTGACCTTGACTAGTATGATTCAAAACCTGCAGGCTCTAGTGGCTCGCACAGTGTCTCCTTTTGAAGCAGCTGTCTTATCTGTGACTCATATCGAAGCAGGAGCGACCTGGAATGTACTGCCGCAGTCGGGCTTTTTTGAAGGGACTATCCGTAGCTTCAATCCGACCTTGCAGCAGCGTCTCAAAGAAGACTTTATCCGAATTGTAGAGAATACAGCGGAGAATTTTGGAGCTCAGGCCAGGATTTCTTGGGACCATACACCGCCAGTGACTTATAATGACCCTGAATTGGCCGAGCTGCTCTATGAGCATTCACAGAATCTAGCTGAGGTCCTGCCAGCCAATCCATCCTCGGCTGGAGAAGATTTTGCCTTTTATCAGGAGGAGCTTCCAGGCGTCTTTGCCTTTATCGGCTCAAATGGGGCAGAAAATGCTCCTGATCTCCATCACGACAGCATGGTCATTGACGACGAAGCCTTCAAAGTCTCCGTTCCTTACTATGTCGAAAGTGCCCTCTTTCTCCTGCAGCACTACAGGCAGAAAGTCTAGTGAATGACTGCCTCAAAGCTGATAAAGAAAAGCTATCACCTCCATAAAAAATATATAATGGTCAAGTTTCTCCTTATTTGATATGATAAAGAAAGACTTTTTAGGAGGAATTCGAAATATGAACCTGAAGAAAACCTTGAAATACTTCTCTCTGGCAGCCGTCAGTGTCTTGGCCATTGGTGCCTTGGTGGCTTGCTCATCATCAAGTGAGAAGAAAACAGAGAAAACAAAGGTAGAAGTCGGAACAGTGGGGACGACCAAACCATTTTCATACGAGGATAAAGACGGTAAACTGACTGGCTATGATATCGAAGTCCTTCGTGCTATCTTTAAGGGATCAGACAAGTATGAGGTCAATTTTAATAAGACCAAGTGGGCTTCTATCTTTTCAGGTCTGGACAGTGACCGTTACCAGATTGGTGCTAATAATATCAGCTATTCTGAAGAACGTGCTAACAAATATCTCTATGCTAGTCCATATGCGAAAAATCCAACGGTTTTAGTTGTCCGTAAGGGTGAGGGCATCAAATCGCTGGATGACATTGGCGGCAAGTCTACTGAGGTTGTTCAGGGGACTTCAACAGCTCAGCAACTAGAGGACTACAACAAGGAGCATAGCGACAAACCGACAAAAATTAATTATACGGACGGAACCATTCAGCAAATCTTGGCCAATCTGAATGACGGCCGTACGGACTATAAAGTTTTTGAGCGCATAACTGTAGAGTCTATTATCAAAGACCAAGGTTTGAATAATCTGGAAGTGATTGAACTTCCAAGCGACCAGCAGCCTTATGTTTATCCGATTATTGCAAGCGGTCAGGAAGACTTGCAAAAATTTGTCAACAAGCGGATTAAGGAACTCTATGAGGATGGTACGCTTGAAAAGCTATCTCAAGAATTCTTTGGCGGATCTTACCTGCCAGACGCAAAAGATATCAAGTAAGAAATCCCATCAAGTCCAGTCTACATTTGACTGACTAGACTTTGATACAAGAAATACGATAAGGGCGGGGAAGCTTATTTCCCCAGCCCTTTATCTGCTGTTAATAGGAGTAACGCATGCCTTTCTCAACTGAGACTGAACAAATCAAGAAATTTGAAAACGACGAGGTGGCCCAGCACTATTTTGAAGTGCTGCGGACCTTGATTTCTAAAAAATCGATCTTTGCCCAGCAGGTTGGCCTGCAGGAAGTAGCCAACTATTTGGGAGAGATTTTTACAGCTGCAGGTGCCAAGGTCATGATTGACGATAGCTATACTGCTCCATTTGTTTTGGCGGAGTTTCTTTCTTCAAATCCTGCTGCTAAGACTATTATTTTCTACAACCACTACGATACAGTGCCGGCAGACGATGACCAGCCATGGACAAATGATCCCTTTACACTGTCGGTTCATTACGGAGTTATGTATGGGCGAGGAGTGGATGATGACAAGGGGCACATTACAGCTCGTCTGACGGCCGTTCGCAAGTATATTCGAGAGCACGATGATTTGCCAGTCAATATCATTTTTATGATGGAAGGGGCAGAAGAGTCTGCTTCGACAGACTTGGATAAATATTTGGCCAAGCATCGCAAACGCCTACGCGGAGCGGATTTGCTGGTCTGGGAGCAAGGCAGCCGCAACAATCTAGGTCAGCTGGAAATCTCAGGCGGTAACAAGGGAATTGTTACCTTTGACATGACGGTCAAAAGTGCAGATGTAGACATCCATTCCAGCTTTGGCGGGGTCATCAATTCTGCTTCCTGGTATTTGCTCGATGCTCTATACAGCTTGCGCAGTCCAGACGGTCGAATCCTGGTTGAGGGCATTCATGAGCAGATTCAAGAGCCAAATGAACGGGAGCTGGCTCTGATTGAGGAATATGCCCTGCGGACTCCTGAAGAGTTGAGTCAAGTCTATGGCTTGAAATTACCGGTTTTACTGGACGAACGGAAGGAATTTCTCCGTCGATTTTACTTTGAGCCTTCGCTGAATATTGAAGGCTTCGGATCAGGCTATCAAGGCCAAGGGGTTAAAACCATTTTGCCTTCAGATGCCCAGGCCAAGATGGAGGTTCGTTTGGTGCCAGGTCTGGAACCACAAGATGTTTTGGACAAGATTCGTCAGCAGCTGGACAAGAATGGCTATCCAGCGGTTGAGCTGACCTATACCTTGGGAGAGATGAGCTATCGAAGCGACATGAGTGCACCTTCCATTCTCAATCTTATCGAACTGGCTAAAGATTATTACCAAGAGGGCATCTCTGTTCTGCCGACCTCAGCTGGAACTGGTCCGATGCACACGGTCTATGCAGCCTTGGAGGTTCCTATGGCGGCTTTCGGACTTGGCAATGCTAACAGCCGAGACCATGGCGGAGATGAGAATGTGAAAATTGCTGACTACTATACTCACATAGAGCTCATTCAAGACTTGATTGGTAGTTATCGTCGAGCTGACTAGCGGGAAAGGAAGGCTTATGCTATACTCTATAAGAAAAGACAAACTGAAGCAGGCTGGCTTCTTTTACCTCTTTTATTTCCTAGCCATGCTCTTAGGCGTCTTGGTTGGGCTTCTATTTGACCGCTCCGGCAATATGTTTTACGCTCCAGCTTTTACAGCTTTCTTTGGCGGAGTTCTGTTCATCTTCTATACAGAGAAAATAAAGACTTTCGGTCTGATCAGCGGCTTAGGCTGTCTGCTAGGTTTCTTCTTTCTGCTCAGTCGACATGGCTTTGGAGCCTTTCTACCAGGTTTGATTTGTGGTATTTTAGCGGATCTGATAGCTCGGTCAGGCAGCTATCAAAAGACTGTTAGAAACTTGCTGTCTTTTATGGTTTTCAGCTTTAGCACAGCGGGTCCTATTTTCCTAATGTGGCTGGCGCCCAAGCAGTATGAAGCTAGTCTTCTTGCCAGAGGAAAGACTCAGGCTTACATCGAGCAGGTCATGCTTAAGCCTGTACCCAGCTTGGTCCTCTGGTTTGTGGCCAGTATTTTACTGGGCGCTTTACTTGGAGCCCTGTTAGGTAGGAAAATCCTTAAAGCGAGACTTCCCAAGTCAGCTTCGGTCTAATATCATCGAAAATATAACTAAGGAGAAAATATGAACAATTTACTCGTACTCCAGTCGGACTTTGGTCTGGTAGATGGAGCTGTGTCAGCCATGATAGGAGTAGCCTTAGAAGAATCGCCTACTCTGAAAATTCATCATCTGACTCACGATATCACCCCTTACAACATCTTTGAGGGGAGCTATCGTCTCTTTCAGACAGTTAATTACTGGCCAGCAGGAACGACTTTTGTGTCAGTAGTGGATCCGGGTGTGGGCTCCAAGCGGAAGAGTGTGGTAGCCAAGACTAAAAAGGGCCAGTACATCGTCACGCCTGATAACGGCACCCTGTCTTTCATCAAGAAGCATGTCGGCATTGAGGCCATTCGGGAAATTTCTGAAGTGGAAAATCGCCGCAAGGATACGGAGCATTCTTATACTTTCCACGGCCGTGATGTCTATGCCTATACAGGTGCTAAGCTAGCCAGCGGCCATATCAGCTTTGAAGAGGTTGGACCAGAACTCAAGGTCGAAGACATTGTCGAAATTCAGGTAGTAGAGACTACAATCGCGGACCATTATGTCAGCGGAGCTATTGATATCCTGGATGTCCGTTTTGGTTCTCTCTGGACCTCTATCACCCGCGAGGAATTCTGCACCTTAAAACCGGAATTTGGTGACCGATTCGAGGTTACCATCTATAACAATGACATGCTGGTTTATCAAAACCAAGTAACCTATGGCAAGTCCTTTGCGGATGTCCGCATCGGCCAGCCTATCCTCTATATCAACTCCCTCTATCGGGTTGGCTTAGCGATTAACCAAGGTTCCTTTGCTAAGGCCTACAATGTTGGCGTCGGTGCCCAGTGGCATATTGAAATCAAGAGAATTGAGAATTAAGGAAGAAGAACATGAAAAATAATACAATCAGAAACGTAGTCGCAACAGGAATTGGAGCAGCCCTATTCGTGGTCATCGGAATGATCAATATTCCAACGCCTGTACCCAATACCAGCATCCAGCTCCAATACCCTCTGCAAGCTCTTTTTAGCGTCATCTTTGGACCAATCGTCGGTTTCCTGATGGGCTTCATTGGCCATGCCATTAAAGACGCTATGAGCGGTGGCGGACTTTGGTGGTTCTGGATTGCCGGCAGCGGGGTCTTCGGTCTATTAGTTGGCTTCTTTAGAAAATTCTTCCAAGTGGAAGAAGGCAAATTTGAAGTCAAGGATATTATTCGCTTTAACTTGATTCAGTTTGGAGCCAATGCAATCGCTTGGCTAATCGGCCCAATTGGTGATGTGATTGTATCTGGTGAGCCGGTCAATAAGGTTATTGCCCAAAGTATTGTAGCAATTCTAGTGAATTCTGCGACAGTAGCAGTAATCGGAACTGTCTTGCTGACCGCTTACGCTCGCACCCGCACACGCGCAGGAAGTCTCAAAAAAGATTGATTACATCAAAAATTGAAAGATTGGGAGGATTCCCAGTCTTTTTTGTACAAAATAAAAGACAAAATGTAAATTATATATTGTATTATAGAGATTTATAAAGTGAAAGGATAATCTGTAAGAGAATAGAAGAAAAAAACGCTTTGAAAAGTATTTGGACCAATTGGAAGAAGAGCGATAAGTTGTCCTTCTCGCTTAAACTTTCCAGCTCTGCTATTTTTCAAACAAATATTTTGCCCAGTTTTTTCAATCAGGTTATAATAAATAGATGAATTAAAAAATTCAGAAAATTTTATAGAGAAAAGAGAGTTGAAATCTTATGGCAAAAGATATTCGCGTCCTACTTTACTACAAATATGTTCCGATTGAGAATGCTGAGAAATTTGCAGCTGATCATCTGGCCTTCTGTAAGTCCATTGGTCTTAAAGGCCGCATCCTAGTAGCAGATGAGGGAATCAATGGAACGGTTTCTGGTGATTATGAAACCACTCAAAAATACATGGATTATGTGCACAGCCTTCCGGGCATGGAAGACCTTTGGTTCAAGATTGACGAAGAAAATGAGCAAGCCTTCAAGAAAATGTTTGTTCGCTACAAGAAAGAAATCGTGCACTTGGGCTTGGAAGACAATGATTTTGATAATGACATCAACCCGCTGGAAACGACAGGAGCTTACCTATCACCTAAGGAATTTAAGGAAGCCCTCTTGGACGAAGATACTGTTGTCCTAGATACTCGTAACGACTATGAGTACGATCTAGGTCACTTCCGCGGTGCTATCCGTCCAGACATCCGCAACTTCCGTGAGTTGCCACAATGGATCCGTGATAACAAAGAGAAGTTCATGGACAAGCGAGTGGTTGTTTACTGTACCGGTGGTGTTCGTTGTGAGAAATTCTCAGGCTGGATGGTTCGTGAAGGCTACAAGGATGTTGGTCAGCTTCATGGCGGTATCGCGACTTACGGCAAGGATCCAGAAGTTCAAGGTGAGCTTTGGGACGGCAAGATGTATGTCTTTGATGAGCGTATCTCGGTTGATATCAACCATGTTAATCCAGTTGTGATTGGGAAAGACTGGTTTGACGGTACTCCTTGCGAGCGCTATGTCAACTGTGGCAATCCGGAGTGTAACCGCCGCATCCTGACTTCAGAAGAAAATGAAGACAAGTACCTCCGTGGCTGTTCTCACGAATGCCGCGTTCACCCTCGCAATCGCTATGTGGCTGAAAATGGCTTGAGCCAGGCAGAAGTGATGGAACGTTTGGCTGCGATTGGAGAAAGCTTGGAAACACTGGTAGCTCAGTAATAAGGAGAGATCCTAATGGAAAAATTTTGTGTTTATGGGAAATTAATGGCCCAAGAAGGAAAGGTGCAGGAACTTACTGCTTACATGCAAGAAGTTGTCAAAGAAATGCAAAATCTTGACACTTGTTTCTGCTATATCTTAGGTGAGAAGGCAGATGAACCCAACAGCATCTATATTTACGAAGTTTGGGAGAGCGAGCAAGCTCACAATGACAGTCTGACCTTGGAAGTTTTTCAAAATCTCATTGCAAAAGCTAGACCCATTATTTCAGGCATGGAAAATTTGCATAAGCTGACTATTTTTGATGGTAAGGCAAGTTTCTAAATTCCTAAGAAAAACTAAAAACTTTAGACGATTCAAACGTCTAAAGTTTTTTTATCATTTATCTACAGGTAAAAGTCTTGTTGGACAGAGATTTTGGAAAGCAGACTATTTCCGCCAGTTCTTAGATCATCTCTCAGAGTATCACTTGATTTCTGATTTTCTTTCTGCGGTTTCGATTTTTTGTCCTTTCTTTTTGATGTGATATAATGGGCTTAAATAAATGGGAAAGGAGCAGGTCTATGTCTAAAGCCATCATGGAAGAAGTGGCAGCCTATCTGCGTCAGCATGCAGATGAAGAGCTGAGTCTGA
>NZ_CAUOLF010000034.1:0-11227 GCF_963456385.1 uncultured Streptococcus sp.
AACCAACGCATGAGGGAGTCAAAGTCCCTTGCCTTACCGCTTGGCTATACCCCAAAAAGAGCGCTGACAAAAGTCACTTTATCATCGTCATAATGAACGCTAATGGAGAGAGAGGGATTCGAACCCCCGAACCCGAAGGAGCGGATTTACAGTCCGCCGCGTTTAGCCTCTTCGCTATCTCTCCGACAATCAACGCTATCTATTATAACATTGATACAATGAAAATGCAAGCCTTATTTGCTTAAATTATAGGTTTCAATCAAAGTTTCCACAGCTCTTTCAAGTTTTTTATAAAAACTTTCAGCATTTCCATTTTTGATGATTGCAAACTGGCCATCTAGTTCGGCAATCTCGCCGATAACCTTCTTGCCAATAGCAAGACTATAACCGTCAAATTGGTCTGCTCCGACCTTCACTTTGCTGTCTGTGATTTGAATTTCAATTTTTTTGTCTTTTTTACTCATAACTTACCTCTTTCAAATTTCTATTGTACACGAAAATAGCTGAGTGCGCAAGCTATCTTAGGCTAGAAACACAGAAAAACTGCCCAATCAAGGACAGTTTTTAGATTATACTTTTACAATCCAACCTTCTGGCGCTTCTATATCACCAAACTGGATACCAGTCAATTCGTCATACAGCTTGCGAGTGACTGGGCCGACTTCTGTTTCGCTATAAAAGACATGGAAATCTTCGCCGTGCTGGATACCTCCGATAGGGGAGATAACTGCAGCTGTTCCGCAAGCTCCAGCTTCAGTAAATTTACCCAAGTCTGCCAGAGGAACATCACCCTCAATCGGTTTGAGTCCTAGTCTATGCTCCGCTAGATAAAGCAAAGAGTACTTGGTGATGGATGGTAAGATTGAGGGACTGAGCGGCGTTACAAACTCATTATCCTTAGTGATACCAAAGAAGTTGGCAGATCCCACTTCTTCAATCTTGGTATGGGTTGCTGGATCCAGATAAATCACATCTGAGAAATGCTTATCCTTAGCAATCTTTCCTGGTAATAAACTGGCAGCGTAATTGCCTCCTACTTTAGCCGCACCAGTTCCGTGCGGTGCCGCACGATCATAGTCATCTGAGACAATGAAGTTAGTCGGAGTCAGACCGCCTTTGAAGTAATTGCCGACCGGCATTACAAAGATAGTAAAAATATATTCTTCAGCTGGTTTCACACCAATAATATCGCCGACTCCAATCAAGAGCGGACGAATATAAAGAGTTCCGCCCGTTCCATAAGGTGGCACATATTCTTCATTAGCTCGGACAACCTGCTTGACTGCTTCCACAAACATTTCTGTAGGAACTTGCGGCATGAGCAAGCGGTCAGCTGTTCGTTGCAGACGCTCCGCATTTTTATCTGGACGGAAAAGCTGAATACTGCCGTCCTTAGTTCGATAAGCCTTCAGACCTTCAAAAGCCTGCTGGCCGTAGTGAAGGCTAGGAGACGACTCAGAGATATGGAGCGTAGCGTCCTCCGTTAATGTTCCTTCTTCCCACTGACCATTGCGATAGTAAGCTATGTAGCGATAAGGCAATTTCATATATGAGAATCCTAGATTTTCCCAATCAAGATTTACCGTCATAGTCTTTCTCCTCTTCTTCCAAACTTCATTTTTAGATACTCCCTATTTTACACCTTTTTGAGATATTTTCAAGTATTATTTTCAATTTTCAGAAAATTTTGTTATTCAGTCTTTTGTTCCGCTATCAAACTTATAGAAATTGAAAAAAACCAGCTCCTACGAACTGATTTGATGATTACTTGATATAAGCTGAGAAGACTTCTTCGTCTGAAATAGTATCAGAAATGAAGCTGCCGTTGCTAGTTCTCTCAGACAAGCTGAGGTCGGCTAGATTGATCTCATAGGCAGTTCCTTTATTAGAAAGCACCTGCAAAATCTGCTCCTCACTGGCTTCTGCTTCAGTAGTAAAGAGGTCGAAGTCCACTGCTTCGCCATAGACTGGTCCAGCTGCAAAGACACGATGTGGCTTGGCCTTAAGCTCTCTCAAGACTTGAAGACCGCGATTTGCCCGACTAGTAACAGGAATGTCTGCGACTGCCATACGCTTGAGCGAACCGCGCTGAGTCAGGAGGTAAAGCGAGTCTGTGTTGGCGATAAAAGCTGCCGCAAGGACATCGTCCTTCTTGAGGTTGATGGCTTTAACACCAGCCGCCTTAGCTCCGATGACAGGAACTTCCTCAATATTGAAACGAAGGGCATAGCCATTTTTGGTCACGAGCATAACATCATCCACCTTAATCGGCGCCAGAGCAATGACCTGGTCGTCTTCATTTTTCAGTTTAGCAAACTTGAGTGACTTAGACTTGTAAGTCCGCCAAGGACTGAATTCCTTGCGCTCCACTCGCTTGATTTGGCCCAGCTTGGTCGCTGCAAAGTAAGTGCCCTCCTCAAAGCTATCCAGCAATTCTGTATAGATAACCTCTTCCTTGGTATCAAAGTTACTGATGGTCTGGCTGAGGTGTTCTCCTATTTCTTTCCAGCGGATGTCTGACAGCTCATGAACAGGCCGGTAAATGACATTTCCCAGGCTAGTGAAAATCAATAAATGCTGGGTCGTCTTGGCTGGGCTGACGAAAATCAGTCGATCATCATCACGTTTGCCCATCTCCTCTAGGGTTGAAGCAGAGAAAGAACGCGGACTGGTCCGCTTGATATAACCAGAACGAGTCACGCTGACATAAGTCTCTTCCTCAACAATGAGACTAGCTGTATCAATCTCAATGGCATTTGCCGTATCCTGCAGCTCGCTGAGACGCGGATTGCCAAACTTCTTCTTAACATCGCGGAGCTCTCGCTTCATGAGGTTATACATGGTGCGCTCATCGCCGATAATGGCTGCCAGCATGGCAATCTTCTCGCGCAGCTCTGCTTCTTCCTCTTCCAGAACCACTACGTCTGTATTGGTCAAACGGTAGAGTTGGAGAGTGACGATAGCCTCAGCCTGCTCCTCGGTGAAATCATAGCTGACTTTAAGATTTTCCTTGGCGTCTGCTTTGTTTTCTGAAGCACGAATCAGGGCAATCACCTCATCCAAGATGGAAATAACCCGAATCAATCCTTCTACGATATGCAGTCGTTTCTCAGCCTTGGCCTTGTCAAAGCGACTACGAGCTAGAATAATCTCCTTGCGGTGGGCAATATAACTGGTCAAGATTGGCACAATCCCCACCAAGCGCGGCGTGAAATTGTCAATCGCCACCATGTTGAAATTGTAATTGACTTGCAAATCAGTGTACTTGAAAAGATAGTTGAGAATCAGCTCAGTATTGGCATCTTTCTTGAGCTCGATGGCAATGCGAAGACCGTCCCGATCTGATTCGTCCCGAACCTCAGCAATGCCAGCCACCTTATTGTTGACCCGCACATCGTCGATTTTCTTGACCAAGACCGCTTTATTAATCTCGTAAGGAATCTCGGTGATGACGATTTGCTCTTTACCGCCCTTCAGCTTTTCAATCTCAGTTCTGGAGCGCACCACGACGCGACCTTTACCAGTCTCGTAGGCTTTCTTGATTTCATCACGACCTTGGACAATGGCTCCTGTCGGGAAGTCAGGTCCAGGCAGAAACTCCATGAGCTTGTCCACCTTGGCCGACGGATGGTCAATCATATAGATGACCGCATCAATGACTTCGGCTAGATTATGAGGTGGAATGTCGGTCGCATAACCAGCGGAAATCCCTGTTGCTCCATTGACCAAAAGATTAGGAAAGGCTGCCGGCAGAACAGTCGGCTCCTTCTCGGTGTCGTCGAAGTTCCAAGCAAAAGGAACAGTATCTTTCTCAATATCTTGCAAAAGGTAGCCAGCCATCTCAGACAGCCGCGCCTCGGTATAACGCATAGCCGCCGGAGGATCACCGTCCATAGAACCATTGTTCCCGTGCATCTCAACGAGAATCTCCCGGTTTTTCCAATCCTGAGACATGCGGACCATGGCATCGTAGATGGAGCTGTCACCGTGGGGGTGGAAATTCCCCATGATGTTCCCGACTGACTTGGCCGACTTGCGGTAGCCCTTGTCAAAGGTATTGCCGTCCTTATTCATCGAATAAAGAATACGGCGTTGAACAGGCTTCAAGCCATCGCGAATGTCTGGCAAGGCCCGCTCCTGAATGATGTATTTGGAGTAGCGACCAAAGCGCTCTCCCATGATGTCCTCAAGGGACATGTTTTGAATGTTGGACATAATAATTCTCTTTTTTATTTTTCTTTTTAATAATAATTAGAAGCTAAGCCTCTCTTTAGCATACTCAATCATCTTCTCTGCGGTTACTTTGTCATAGTGGAAGCCTGTTTTGCGAGAGAAAGCTTGTGCTTCTTTGTGGAAAAAGTGCATGGTAGCTAAGAGAGACCTGGTGATTTGTTTCTGGTCAGAAAAGTCAAGCAAGGCTGTATATTCTTTCTCTTTCTCAGCAGGCAAATGCTGGAAGAGGTATTTGTAGTTCTTGCCAACATCGACCGTCCCCTTATCTGCTGCCACTTGCCAAGCTAAAAGCTTGAGCAATTCTTGTTGGCAGATTCCATACAAATGATCCGTCGCATAGACAAGGTGATTTCGATAAATGCCCTTAACTACATAAGCGGACACCCACCAAAATTCATTGCAGGATTTACCAAAGTCAGTCGCACTGGCTGGTGCCGTCCAATAGCGTTTGGGTGTCGGTGTATAAGGAGCAAACAATCCCTGCGGGTCATCCAGCACCGTAAAATCCGCTTCGCTATCCACCCATTCTTTGATGTGCTCCTTTGGGCAAAGGGTCAAATCTATCCGATTGCCATCTTCAAAGAGCATGAGATAGAGGCGGCGATGGTCTAGTAGGACATACTGCTCAATCATGCGCTTGCCAAACTTTTCCAACCATGCAAGGTCAGCCGCCAGAGCGTCCAAATTCTCCACAATGTAGACCACATCATAGTCTTGGAACTCGTCTCTGGGAGCCTTTGGGTTTGTCCGCGAGCCGGACATAGCGACAGCGTCAACTTGTAGCACTCTTGCGGTTTGCAAAATCACATCAAACATTTCGATTTCAGTTCTCATGTTAATACCTTCTCGTTTTCTCGGATACTAGCTATCTGCTTCTTCTTTTTGGTGAATAGTTTCTACACTATAACTCCCCTGTCTGGTAAAGGTTATACCCTTCGTAATAATATGAAGCATCCACACCCTTAAAGAAACGAGCCTGAGTGAGGTCAGCCGTCAGATTGTTGAGGAGGAGATACTTGAGTTCTCCAGTCGACACTGCACTACGCTTCATGGCATTCAGGTATTCATCCTTATCAATGGCGTTCCAATCTACCACTTTACCCAGCTTCTGACGAAGCATACAATCTAGCCAAATCCGTATGGCGCGTCCATTCCCCTCACGGAAAGGATGAGCAATGTTCATATCCGCGTATTTGTCGACAATCTGGTCAAAATCCTCATGAGGGAGCTTGTCAATGTAGCGCAGCGATTGCTCCAAAAACATGCGGGCCGCAAACTGAAAATCGTCCTTGGCGATATTGACGTCGCGAATGTGTCCAGCGAAATCGTAGATGTCGCCAAAAAGCTGGGCGTGGATAGCCGACAAGCCAGCAAAGGTGCCGACCTCAAAGCCAAACAACTGCCCGCTCTCAAAGAGTTGTTTGGCTCTAACCTTAGTCAGGCGCTCCTCCTCGCGTGCCAGTTCCGCGCTGCTGGTAATGCCTAATTTATTTTCTAAAACCATGATTGCCTCTTTTCTTGTTTTTGGAAATGGCATGTTTCTGAACTATTTAAATTTCATATAAAATCTGTTAGAGCATTCCGAAAATTTGAAATATCTTCTTTAAAACCTGCTTCACTTGCTGTATCAATAATATTAAACGCCTCTTTCAAAGAGTCAAAAACTTCTTTAATATAGTCAATAAAATACTCATCATCCAACAAGTCTATAGTATCTACTAAATTTCTGATTTCTTCAATTTCAGTCTGTTTTGAAGATAAATGTTGAAAATTTTCAATTTCCCTTAAATCAAGTAGTTTCTTTTCTAATATACCTATATTTGAAATTTCATTAGCGATAATATCATCATACTGTAACTTCAAATACTCAACAAATCTCTTAGCAGCATCAAAATCAATATTAGCAGTATGATTATTCGCATGCGCATAGTCGTGTCTTGCTTTAACTAATTGGACATATGAGTTTTTATAATTATCAACTATCTTGGGTAGGTATAATTTAAATTCTGGATAAAAGATCTTTAATTCTTTTTTTATCCTATCCAAATCTGGAGTTATAGGGTGTTTTTCTGGGGGGATTTGATTTAAGATATACTTATCTTTTGGACTTTGTTCTTCATCATTAAAACGCACCTGTAAAATACTATAAATTTTATCTTTCAGCAGTTGCTCCGACAAAGAATATATAGATATAACTATAGAATTTTCGATTGTTTTAATTAGTGTATCTGAAAAAGAGATAGGTCCTCCCATAGATTGCTTTAACCATGTGTAGTCAACAATAGCACGCTCTATATCTTCTAATCGCTCTTCATAAGAAAACTTCCAATCAGTCATGCTCTATCACCTCTTTTGTAGCAGCGATTTTTTTATCTGTCCATTCGACTAAATCTTTAATAACGATTTTTTCGATAACTTTGATAAAATCGGACATGAAGTTTTTATCGACTTGTTTATTTTTAGTTGGCAGTAAAAACTCAAAATCATGAGTTTGAGAAGCTCTCAATTTATTTCCAAAGTCATATTTACCTTGTAAAGATTTTTCAATAACTGCTTTTATAAATAGTAACGATTTCGGTTTAGACACCTCATCATTCCAGAATACACCGGTATCGTCTCCCGCTCCAAATTTATAGCTACGATAAAATGTATTTCCAAAAATATCAATCGTCAATGAATGTTTCGGAAAAATCCTCACATCATTGCCGATTGTCCGTACCACTCCAGTGTTCGTCGTACCAGCCATAACAAAAGGTAAATCTCCGGCAATCTGGTCATCTTTTTTCAAGCGACGACCTTGGGCGATATTGGAAAACAAAGTCTTCATCTTGAAATTAGATAGATATACTACTCCCGACTTCTCTACTCTACTCTTAGTATCTGTCAAGTTTGCGAATGTGTCAAGGATTTTCTCATCTTTTTCTGTGAGGTGATAATCTTTTAATCCAGTCACTGTTAGATACGCCTCGAGCGTCTCGATGCGCTCCGCCTCGAGCGTCTCGATGCGCTCCGCCTCGAGCGCTTTGATATAGCTTTCCATATATGAAAATGCTAATTCTGATTTTATGTATGGCAGATTAACAATAATTTCTTTTGCTTTACTACGATTAAACTTATTTCCATAATCAAATTTTCCTTTTGTAGCAGCTCTGAAAGAGATAACAAAATATAATAGTTGATACTTACCCCAATAATCGTATGGAAACATCCCTTGGACATGTGAATAGCCAATAAAATCATTAGGTTGATAAAAAATACTATCTGAAGTAGTTGTGTCTGAAAAAGTTATCGTATTTCCTTTTTCAGTCGGCTCTAAATTGGTGTAGCCTCCTATTCCATTATTCAAACTAGAATTAACTACAACGGGAATATCACCTTTAGTGGCAAACAACTTTTGATTAGTTAATCCATAGTTTTTAGTAGGTCGAATATCAAATAGTTCTCCAACAGCTACTTTCTTCCACTCGCCCCCGTTTTCTTCAAATTCTTTGTCCAATCTTTGAAGGCGAGGGCTTAAGCTTTTTTTGAAAGGTCTTCTCCACGACTTTGCAGAAGTTGATTAACCTCCCATGAAAGATAATCAGCAACAGTTTTCTTAAAGTCGTCTAGTGTAGGCTTGGTATCAATGACTTGGTGCTGTTCAAAGTTCCAGTCATTACCATTTCTAGTGATAAAATCTTCAATATAGATTTTATCTAACTCCCAAAGCTCATTATTGACTTTTGCTTTCGTTCCCGCTTTATAAATTTTGATAATATCTTGGTACCGCTCAATAGGACTATCAATTTCTGAAATACCACGTTTCGCACGTTTATAGCCGTCATTTCTAAAATCAATAAACTTAACTGTTTGTTCATAATCATGTGGCTTATGAGCTTCAAAAATATAGATAGAAGTCTGTACTCCTGCCATTGGTACAAACAAATCAACTGGCATCTTGATAGAGGCTAGAAGAGTATGTTTTAAAAGTATACTCTTTGCTGTTGTAGTTGCTTTTCCCGAACCTGCGCTATCTTGGATAATGATAGCCCCCAAGCCACCTTTCTTCATCTTATCTAAACCATAAGCGATGAAAGGCAAGCCATTTTCTTCATAAGAAAATGGCGGATTAAGCAAAATACGGTTTGCCTTAAAATTGGTGAAAAGACTTTCTGGACGATTAAAAGCTGAACCTTTTTCAATTCGACTTGACCCGTCGCCACGCAAAATCATATTTGTTGTAGCAAGAGTATACATTTCAGCATTGAGCTCAATCCCAAGTAAATTATTCTTTTTCAGATAAGCAATCTTGTTTTTTGCTTTAGTGGTGTTGCGCCCAAATTCATTATTGGCATCATCTATCATCAATTCCATTGCCGAAATCAAGAAGCCAGCCGAACCTGTTGCTAAGTCCATAACACGGCTGTCCTTGTGTATTCCAAGGATTTGAGCCATCATCTTCGTTACATAAGGAGGAGTGAGAACAATTCCGATTTCTTTTCCATCTCCAAGAGCGTATTTGAGAAATTCGGAGTACATCTCTCCCATAATGTCAATATGACCACCTAAACCATCAATCTGTTTGAAAATATATTCATAGATAAAGGTGAAAATCTGTTTATTAACAGACGAATTACCATTTAAAAATTTAGCTACTTCTTTGTCGTTTTCAGTGATTTCATCACGTTGGCTATCTTTTGAAATCTCACTGAAAGAAGCCAGCATTAACTTCCTTTTTTCTTCCTCAATACCTCTTGCTTTTAGGAAATTGGAAATATGATTGACGATTTTTTCACCATCACGTTTATTTGTTATTTGTCTTCCTTTTAGGTCATCTGGTACAAGACCGTCATCTAATTGCTCACCATTCTCATCAATAATATCTTGCATGGCAAGCAACATCCCCGATACATAAAGAACACGTTGTGGAGCTGTGATATTATGATTGTGCATTAAACGATTAAGTTTTTTAGCATAAGATTGCAACTTAGCCTGACTGTCAATAAGGATTTGGTGTTTTTCTTCATCGGTCAGAGTTGCTTCCTTGTAAAATTCCTCAAAGGTTTGCTCATTTTCAAGAAAGTCTAGTGTTTTAACATCTGTTATTTTATAGGCATTAAACGCTGAACCAAAAACATAATAAACGCTAACTTTAACATTTTCCTCATTATCTCCAGCTACCCCAATCGCAATGACTTCTTGGTAACTTCCACTATCAATCATACGTCTAGCATAATAAATAGCACCATTGACAGCATTTGCACGTATGGAGTTTTCGTCAAACTTAACTCCATCCTTTGTTTCTGCCACTAATTTTGATAACTTCAGCTTATCTTCAATGACTACAGGAACTTTCCTCTTTCTATATTTTTCAATATGAAAATCAGGTTTTCCAAAATTTGTTTTGGTTTTCGTTTTAGCTGCACCCTTTAGTGCTTCTTTCATATAGTCACTCATAGCAGACTCTTCGTTATAATCCCTACGTTTTTTTAAACCTAATTTGTAAAATTGTTCTTTCACCCAATCATTGACATCTGATTCTAATTTCCAATCCATTTTATAACCTCATATTTCAAACTTAATAATCACACAACATTCTAAAAAACAGTTTGCTCCTCCAACGTAAACTTGACGTTATCCTCAATCCACTTGCGGCGTGGTTCGACCTTGTCGCCCATGAGGACATTGACACGGCGTTCGGCGCGGGCCAGGTCTTCGATGGTGACACGGATGAGGGTGCGGGTGTCGGGATTCATGGTCGTCTCCCATAGCTGATCAGCGTTCATTTCACCAAGCCCCTTGTAGCGCTGAAGCATGGCTCCCTTGCCAAACTTGCGGCGCAGGTCATCCAGCTCGCCATCGGTCCATGCATACTCGACGACTTCGCTCTTGCCCTTGCCCTTGGACATCTTGTAGAGAGGCGGCAGGGCGATATAGACGCGGCCAGCCTCGACTAGCGGGCGCATATAGCGATAGAAAAAGGTCAGCAGCAAGGTTTGGATATGGGCACCGTCGGTGTCCGCATCGGTCATGATGATGATCTTGTCATAGTTGGCATCCTCAAGGGTAAAGTCTGACCCAACACCTGCTCCAATCGTGTAAATCATGGTGTTGATTTCTTCGTTCTTGAGAATGTCAGCCATCTTAGCCTTAGCAGTATTGATAACCTTACCGCGCAGAGGCAGGATGGCTTGGAACTTACGGTCACGGCCTTGCTTGGCAGAGCCACCGGCAGAGTCTCCCTCGACCAGATAGAGTTCGTTCTTGGCTGGATTCTTGGACTGGGCCGGAGTTAGCTTACCAGAGAGCAAGCCCTTGTCTTTTTTATTCTTCTTGCCATTCCGGCTTTCGTCACGCGCCTTGCGGGCCGCTTCTCTAGCATCTCTGGCCTTGATAGCCTTGCGGATGAGATTGGACGCCAATTCGCCATTTTCCAAGAGGAAGAAAGTCAGCTTGTCAGAGACGATGGAGTCCACGGCAGGACGTGCCAAAGGACTGCCCAGCTTGTCCTTGGTCTGGCCTTCAAACTGCAGGTGAGCCTCAGGGACCAGAATGGACAGGACAGCAGCCAGACCCTCGCGGTAGTCCGATCCTTCCAGATTCTTGTCCTTTTCCTTGAGCAGGCCCGTCTTTCTGGCATAGTCGTTCATAGCCTTGGTAATTGCGGTCTTGAGCCCCGTCTCGTGGGTACCGCCGTCCTTGGTACGGACGTTATTGACAAAGGACAGGATATTATCGGCGTAGCCGTCGTTGTACTGGAGAGCCACCTGAACTTGGAAGCCGCTCTCCTCACCCTCGAAATAGAGGACAGGAGTCAGGGTTTCCTTGTCTTCATTGAGATAGCTGACAAAATCTTCGACCCCATTCTCATAGTGGAATTCTACTTCTTCGCCAGTCCGCGCATCGGTCAGCGACAGACGGACATTCTTGAGCAGGAAGGCTGATTCCTTAAGCCGCTCAGCAATAGTGTTGTACTTGAAGTCTGTCGTTGAAAAAATCGTATCGTCCGGCATGA
>NZ_CAUOLF010000035.1:0-10046 GCF_963456385.1 uncultured Streptococcus sp.
ATTCCAGCCTTCCGCTTGGTACACTCTACAGTAGCGCCAGACACACAAATCCACACTCACATGTGTTACTCAGAATTTACAGATATCATCCCAGCTATCGACAACATGGATGCGGACGTTATTTCCTTTGAAGCTAGCCGCTCTAACTTGGAAATCCTGGACGAGCTCAAGGCTAAGAACTTCCAGACAGAAGTGGGGCCTGGAGTTTATGATATCCACTCACCGCGCGTGCCAAATGAAGGGGAAATTGACCATACAATCGAAGCTATCTTGGCTAAGGTGCCAAGCAGCAAGGTCTGGATTAACCCTGACTGTGGTCTTAAAACTCGTGGTATCCCAGAAACTAAGGCTAGCTTGGAGCGCTTAGTAGAAGCAGCCAAAGCAGCTAGACAACATTTGCAATAATCCTCCTAGAACCTCAACAGTTGATCTTGATGGAGGAACATACCAAAATTGAAGCGGAGATGACAATCCTGCAGGAGCTGTTTTTGTAGGATTGTCCTCGGCTATCGCTACCATCATTGAAAGGAACTTTTTGTTATATGGTTCGTCGTCATACACCCAGTCTCTCATTTGAAGTATTTCCTCCCAATCCGGCAGTAGGCAATGATAAGATTTTTCAGGCATTGAGAGAGATGCAAGATCTGGCCCCTCACTTTATTAGTGTGACAGCCAGCAATAATAAGTTTGACATTGAGGAGACGACGGTTCGTTTGACTGAGTTCATCGCCAACGACCTCAAGATACCGACGATTGCTCACCTACCCGCGGTTTATCTGACCAAGGACATGGTGTCCAATATTTTGCAGTCTCTAGATCGGGTTGGTGTCCATCAGATTTTAGCTTTGCGAGGGGATATTTTTCCAGATGTGGCGCCTAAGGATGATTTTACCTATGCGACTGACTTGATAGAATACATCAAGACAGAAGCACCGCACTTTGACATCATCGGAGCCTGCTATCCGGAGGGCCATCCGGATTCGCCAAATCAGATTTCGGATATTCAAAATCTGAAGAAAAAGGTGGATGCTGGCTGTTCTAGTCTGGTGACCCAGCTTTTCTTTGATAATGAGCGCTTTTATGATTTTCAGGACAAGTGTATTTTAGCGGGTATTGAAGTGCCAATCCATGCTGGGATTATGCCGATTCTCAATCGCAATCAGGCTCTGCGCCTGCTCAAGACCTGTGAGAATATCAAGCTGCCAAGAAAATTCCGGGCTATTCTGGATAAATACGAACATGACCCAGAGTCTCTGAGAGCAGCTGGTCTGGCTTATGCTGTGGATCAAATTGTTGACTTGGTGACTCAGGATGTGGCGGGCATACACCTTTATACTATGAATAACGCTGCAACAGCCTATCATATCTATAAGGCTACCCATGCTCTCTTTAATCATAACCCATCCGTCCAATCTTTTTAAGATGAATGAAGAAACCACTAATCAGATTCAGTTGCTGTTTAGTGGTTTTTGTTTTATAATAAGGGTAAAAGTTTTATCCAAATCTAAGGAGGGGCTGATGGAGCATTCACTGACCTTGGTTAAGTCTATGCAGTTTGGCCAAGAAGATTGTTTTTTTGCCTTCTGTGGTTATTCAAAAACGGAAGCCCATCATAGCTTTGGGCCGGCTGTCCGGGATGTTTATGTCATTCACATCGTACTGAAGGGACGGGGGACTTACTCCGTGGGCAATCAGCGCTATGATTTGCAGGAAGGGCAGGGCTTTGTGGTGCCGCCGAGTCAGTCGGTCTTTTATCAGGCTGATGGAGAAGAGCCTTGGTCTTATGTCTGGATGGGACTGGGTGGGCATCTCTTGCCTCGCTATCTGCAGGATCTGGGCTTACAGTCTGACCAGTGGTCTTTTGAGCTGACTTCTTTGCAGGAATTTAAGGCCTTGGTCTTTGAAAGTCTGGCTTACGAGGGCAGTGGAATAACAGCTGAACTAGCTCTGCAAAGGCAAGCTTATCGCTTCTTGGAGCTCTTGTCCCAGCGTCTCAAGCAGACATCTTTAATCACGGAAAGCCGTCGGGTCAATCCTTATGTCCAGCAGGTCTTGGAACTGCTGAGCAGTCATCTGCCAGAAAGTCTATCTGTGCAGGAATTGGCGCAGAAATTGGCTCTGCATCCTTCCTACCTATCTCGGCTTTTCAAGGATGAAGTAGGCAAGGGAATTAAGGAGTACAGCAATGACTTGCGGCTCAATTTGGCCGCTGATTTGCTGACGGGCAGCCAGCTTTCGGTGGAAGAGATTGCCAATAAGACGGGCTTTGCCGGAACACAGAGCTTTTCAAAAGCCTTCAAGAAGGCGCGTGGCCAGTCACCCTTAAATTTTCGCAAGGCAAGCTCTCATCTGGGGCAGGAGCTGTAAAAAGTCACATTTGGATAAATAATACTAGAAAGAAAGGCTTACCAAAAGGGGGAGCCTTTTTTATAATGAAAGGAGAAGTATGATTAGAGACTGTGAAAGGAGAAGGTCATGAATAAGGCGAGTATTTGGTTTAAGGAAGAATGCAGGCAATTTCATCTGACTAATGGTGAGATTTCTTATATCTTTCGGGTTTCGGAGGATGGTAAACTCTTGCAGCTTTACTACGGAGCGGCGGTACCAGAGCGGGATTATTCTTATCTAGTGGAGCTGCAGCATCGGCCCATGACGACCTATCGGAAAGAAGGAGATTTACGCTATTCTTTGGAGCATGTGCGGCAGGAATTTCCAGAATACGGCACGACAGATTTTCGTCATCCCGCTATCTGTCTGCGGCAGGAAAATGGCTCGCGTATTACTGATTTTGTCTATGTTAGTCATCAGATAGTAGATGGTAAGCCAGCTTTAGAGGGGCTGCCCGCTACTTATACAGAGGCTCAAACGGAGGCTAAGACTCTTATTCTAACTCTGCGAGATGCATTGACAGAAGTGGAAGTTCAGCTGTTTTATACGATTTTTGCTGATTGGCCGGTTATAGCTCGCTCCAGCAAAGTGATTAATCAAGGCAAGGAAACTTGCTATTTGGAATCCCTAGCTAGTCTGTCGCTGGATCTGCCAGATGCTGACTATGAGTGGCTGCAGCTATCAGGAGCATGGGCCCGGGAACGCCATATCAAGGAGCGCCCGCTTCAGCAGGGAATTCAGTCCATTGAGTCAACCCGTGGCATTTCCAGTCCTCACCACAATCCTTTTGTGGCTCTTAAACGACCGGAAACGACTGAGTTTTCAGGTCCAGTGCTAGGAGCGGCCTTGGTGTACTCAGGCAATTTTCTCATTCAGGCTGAGGTGGACACCTATGATGTGACCCGGCTGCAGATAGGCATCAATCCTTTTGGCTTTGAATGGAAGCTGGCTGCGGGTCAGTCCTTTACCAGTCCAGAAGCTCTGCTGATTTACTCTGAGCGGGGCCTCAACGGCATGAGTCAAGTCTTTCATCAGCTGTTTCGCCAACGCCTAGCTAGGGGCTACTGGCGCGAGCGAGCGCGTCCTGTTCTCATCAATAACTGGGAAGCTACCTATTTTGACTTTAGTGAGGATCAGTTGCTGGAGCTTGCTGAAAAGGCTCAGGAAGTAGGAGTGGAGCTCTTTGTGCTAGATGACGGCTGGTTTGGCCAGAGGACTAACGATCGCGCTGGGCTGGGGGATTGGTTTGTCAATACAGACAGGCTGCCGCAGGGGCTGGGCTCTTTAGCAGAGCGTATTCATGGTTTGGGCATGCAGTTTGGTCTTTGGTTTGAGCCGGAAATGGTCAATAAGGATAGCCAACTCTACCGAACTCATCCTGACTGGCTGCTGGCAGTGCCAGATAGACAGCCCCACCATGGTCGGAACCAGTTTGTTTTGGATTATTCTCGGCCGGAAGTAGTGGATGAGATATTTGAGCGTCTATCAGCGGTTATCGAGGAAGCGCAGCTGGATTATATCAAATGGGATATGAATCGCCCTCTGACGGATGTCTTCTCAGCTGCCTGGCCAGCCGATCAGCAAGGAGAGATTTTTCACCGCTATGTCTTGGGCGTTTATGACTTGTATGAGCGTTTGATCAGTCGCTACCCAAGCTTGTTATTTGAATCATGCTCTTCAGGTGGGGGCCGCTTTGATCCAGGTATGCTCTACTATGCTCCTCAAGCTTGGACCAGCGATGACTCGGATGCTATCGAGCGCTTGAAAATCCAGTACGGGACTAGCCTTCTCTATCCGCTTTCGTCTATGGGGGCTCATGTCTCCATCGTGCCCAATCACCAGACCAACCGTCTGACTCCGATGAAGACGCGGGGCAATGTCGCTTTTTTCGGTTCCTTTGGCTATGAGCTGGATCTTAATCAGCTAAGCCCAGAAGAATTGGCTGAAGTCAGGGAACAGATAGCTTTTTACAAGAGCTATCGAGAGCTGATTCATAATGGAACTTTCTATCGATTGCAGTCGCCATTTAAGGGAGATGGGCAGACAGCTTGGATGGTTGTCAGTCAGGATCAGAACACTGCACTTTTAGGCACTTTCAAGGTCCTCAATCAAGTCAATCGCTCTCATCAGCGTTTGCAACTGAAAGGGCTGGCTGCGGATAAGGTCTATCGGCTAGAGGGGCGTGTCTATACTGGGGCTGAGCTTATGCGAGTTGGGCTGGTTACCACGGACGCTTCCAGCGGTCAGCTTCTGGAGGATTCTGAGCAAAAGCCAAGCTATGACTTTGATTCTAAACTCTGGCTGTTTGAAGCAGAGGATGAGTAGATAAGATGGGGAACGAAAAGAGCAGAAGGAACAAGCTGATTAAAAGCTGTCCTTCTTGCTTTTTTTCTCTGAGAGAAAAGGATAGTACCATTATCTCTGATAATCCTATAGGAAAAGGCTTTCAAATAAGTATATAATAAAAGAAAACTAAATAACTTCACTAAAACAAGTTAATTTAGAGTGAGAACTATACAGATTTTACGTCAAAAACAAGAAAGAGAGAGCCTTATGACAAGAAAAATCATCTTTCTGGATGTGGACGGTACCATCATCGACTATGATAATCATATACCGGATTCGGCTATACTTGCCATTCGCAAGGCACGGGAAAAGGGCCATCTGGTCTATGTCTGTACCGGTCGCAGCAAGGCTGAGATGCCGCCGGAAATTTGGGATATTGGCTTTGATGGCATGATTGGTGGCAACGGTTCTTATGTGGAGCATAAGGGGCAGGTTATTCTGCACCAGCTGATTCCGCGAGATGTCTCTAAAAGGCTAGTCGACTGGCTTCAGGAGCGGAGGCTAGAGTTTTACCTAGAGAGTAATAACGGTCTATTTGCAAGCAAAGGCTTTCGCGAAGCGGCACGACCAGTGCTTCAGACCTACGTCCTTGGAAAAGGTGCTAAGCCAGAAGAAGTCGTAAATATGGAGGCTGAAGAAGCCCTTCACGGCCTGGTTTATGGTGGTGAGCTCTACCGAGACGACCTGAACAAAGTCAGTTTTATCCTAAAGAGTTACCAAGACCATCTGGATTCCAAGGCTGCTTTTCCTGAGCTCAAGGCAGGTACTTGGGGAGGCAAGGGAGAGCATGCTCTCTTTGGTGACTTAGGAGTCAAAGATATTACCAAGGCGCATGCCATTGAGGTCCTCCTGAAGCACCTTCATGCTGACAGAGCAGATACTCTGGCTTTTGGTGATGCCAAGGTTGATATTCCTATGCTGGACTATTGTCAGGTCGGCGTTGCTATGGGAAATGGCGGAGCGGAAATCAAGACCATAGCCGATCTGGTGACAGACTCGGTCAGCCAAGACGGTCTCTACAAGGCCTTTGAAAAGTTAGAACTCATCTAAAGGAGATGTGAATGATGGCAAAAACTCTTTATCTGATGCGGCATGGGCAGACGCTTTTCAATCTGCGCCATAAGGTGCAGGGCTGGTGCGATGCTCCTCTGACTGATTTTGGAATTTATCAGGCCAAGGTGGCAGGGCAATATTTTAAGGATGCCAGTATTACATTTGACGATGCTTATAGCTCTACTCAAGAGCGGGCCTGTGATACCTTGGAATTGGTAACAGACGGTAAGCTTCCCTATAAGCGTGTCAAGGGACTCAAGGAGTGGAACTTTGGCACTTTTGAAGGGGAAAGCGAAGACCTCAATCCACCCCTGCCTTATAAAGATTTCTTTGTGACCTATGGCGGTGAATCACAAGATCAGGTGCAGGAGCGTATGGCAACGACCATTCTTCAGCTCATGCAGGAGACGGATGGTCAGTCTGTACTCATGGTCTCCCATGGCGGAGCTATGGCCAATTTTGCCAGAGCTTGGCGGAAAAACTGGCGTCTGGATGATTTAGGTCACATGACCAACTGCGGGATTTTGAAGTTTACTTTTGAACATGACCAATTTTATCTAGAAGAGGCCATCGGTCATGATTTTAGCGACTGGGAGGGAAAATGAAAGATTTATATTTGATGCGGCATGGCCAGACCTTTTTCAATCAAGAAGGCTTGGTGCAGGGAGCTTGCGACTCTCCTTTGACAGAACTGGGGCAGGATCAAGCCCGGCAGGCAGGAGCTTATTTGAAAGAGCGGGGCATTCATTTTGGTCATCTCTACTCGTCCACCCAGGAGCGAGCTTCTGATACTCTGGAACTTGTCTCTGGTCGGACCGACTATACTCGCCTTAAAGGCATTAAAGAATGGAACTTTGGCCTTTTTGAGGCTCAGCCCGAACGCCTGCAGCCGAAATTTCGACCAGGAGCCACCTCT
Organism: uncultured Streptococcus sp.; assembly: GCF_963456385.1. Lineage (GTDB taxonomy): Bacteria > Bacillota > Bacilli > Lactobacillales > Streptococcaceae > Streptococcus. The sequence continues at coordinate 6,704 of NZ_CAUOLF010000035.1, forward strand.
TTTGAAGACCTTTTTGTCCCTTATGGCGGAGAAGGTGTGGACCAAGTCGGTGAGCGTGTGCTAATCACTCTGACTGAGGTTATGGAGCAGGCAGGAGCAGAGCCAGTCTTGGCTGTTAGCCACGGCGGTGCCATGTGGGCCTTCTATCTCAAGATTGCAGCCCAAGCTCTGGATCCTAAGGTGCGCTTTGGCAACTGCGCCATCTGCCATTACCAATATGAGCAGGGACACTTTAAGCTGGCAGAAGTCATTGATCCGCTAACGGGTAGTGTGTATGAGAGTGAATGAAGACTCAGAAAGATTATCACTAGAATAAAAACCTCAGATTTTTCTGAGGTTTTTTGGTCTATGCTTGACTGTAGGTTTCACGACGACTTAGTTTTGCGTCTTCTTTTTTGCTGACTATCGGCTGTGCTTGATCTTCCGCCTTCCACTCACTTCGAGTAAAGACCATGGAGAGTAGTGCTAGAACCGCAAAGGCCGCTCCTAGGTACCAGTAGGGCATATCCAGTGTCGTGGAGCGGCCAGATAGGTTGACGATACCACGGAAGAGCATGCCGGCTGTCATAATGGCTACAGCTGAGTTCCAGAGGTTGAGGCTGAGCCGAGAGAGATTAGGAATAACCTTCATAAAGAGCAGGAGGAGGATGCCACCCACCAGAGGAATGGCAAAGAGATAGTGCATGTGACTAGATGTTTCGCCGAAACTGAAGGATTCATAGATTCTGCTGAATGCAAAGAAGAAAATAGTTAATAGGGCGTAGATAAGGGCCGTTTTTCTAAAACGTTTTTTGCTGGGATTAGTAACCGATGTAGACAATATCACTCACCGACCTTTCTGAGATAGTGTTTCCGTTGGTTGTAGGTTTGTTAATGACCTGACCGTTAAAGTAAAGTGTAGAGGAACCCCCGCCGTCGAGGTTGTAGGCGGTCTTAACACCGTACGATTTCATGATTTCTGCCATCTGGTAGAGGGAAAGCCCTTCGCTTTCTGAGGTGCGTCCGTCTGAAACGATGATGATGTAGTGGTTTTCATCAATGATACCGATAGCAGTCCGAGGATTGGAAGACATAGACTGGCCGACTTCGGAGTTGGTATCAACGGCAATCTCACCATTTTCTACAAGAGATGGGCCGAAGGCCAAGAGATTGACCACACCGTCTTTGATTAGTTGATCAGCAGAGACTTGGTCTTCATAGATAATCTTGAAGGAGCCGTCTTTGTAAATAGCTAAATCACCATTACTGGAGTCTTCTCGGACGGTATCGCGGTAGACGACGCCATTGCGGATGACATATCCGGTAGAATTGGCCCCGTAGTAGTCTCCGTTAACCGCTAGGATGGCCTTGTTATTAGCCGCTGTTTCTGAAGTCTTGGCGGTGACATTGTTTCCGTAAGTGTTTTGGGCAAAGGCTGTTTTCAGGTATTCCGATGAGCTGACAGTCACATCAGCGATGTAGACTTGGGTGTTGCTGACGGTCTTTTCAGTTAGCGTGACCGAGATGTTGTCGTCTGAATAGATAGTATCCGTCACAGTCGCTGTTTCCGCAGCCTTGCTGGCAGCCTCGGCATTGGACGACGAACTTGCGCTTGAAACCGTGGAAATGGTCTCTGCGATGACAAAGGTTTTCAGCATGGAGTAGCTGAAAGAAGCTATCAGAAGCAGCCCGAAAATGGAGGCGTAGGCATAGCGTTTCTTTAAAAATTTCATGATGCGGTGTGTGTCCTTTCCTTAAAAATAAATCTCTTTTGCACCATCCAAGAGACGGTAAAGAGCAAGATGCCGACGATGATTTTGACAATCAGAAGATTGAGACCAAAGACAGCGTAGAAGAGGCGAATCAGCAGTGTGTCTAGGATAAAGAGCACTACAGCTAGGCTGAAATAGCCAGTTCCTGTCTTGAGTATACTGTCGTCGTTCTTAAAGACCAGCCTTTTATTGGTCGAATAGTTAAAGATTGAGCTGGTCACGCGGGCAATCCCATTTGCGAGAAGAATTCTCAGGCTGGTAGGCACAGCAGCTAAAAACAAGAGAGCCAGTGCGTAGACGATGTAGTCTACGACGAAGCTGCTAAGAGAAGTCAGGGCAAATTTGAAAATATTTTTATAAATCATGAGGCCATCCCGAATCGGCCGGAAGTGCGAGCCTTGATTGTCATTGATATAGACCGTCTCAATGGGCACTTCCAAAATGGGATATTCCTTGCTGGCTTCTAAGAGCATGTTCATTTCATACTCATAGCGCTGGCCCTCTACCTTTAGCATAAATGGGATCATGTTGGTCGTAAAGGCTCGTAAGCCTGTCTGAGTATCGGAAACATCCACGCCAGTCTGAAGCTTGAAAAGAGCCCGAGTCAGACTATTGCCGAAGCTGCTGCGCAGAGGTACCTTGCCAGTAAAGGCGCGAGCTCCCAGAATCAGCCGATTGGGATTTTCAGAAGACTTGCTCGCTACGCGGAAAACATCCCAGACCTTGTGCTGGCCATCCGCATCTGCTGTTACCACCGTTCCATATATTTTCAGTGCTTGGATAAAGGTAAAAGCAGTTTTCAGCGCTTGCCCCTTGCCTTGATTGACCTGATGACGGAGCACAGTCGCGTACTGCTCCGCCTGTTCAAAGACTATCTGGCATTTAGATGAGCTGCCGTCATCGATAACAATGATATGAAAATCACTCTTATGGTGAATTTTTTTTATCAGCTTAATAAGATTATAATCAGGCTCATAGGCCGGAATCACTAGGTAATCCATATCCATACCTCTTTCTTAGATGATTTGTAGAAAGTATACAGACTGCGGCTTAAAAATTCCTAATATAAGTTAGTTTTAAGAAAATGTTAACATTTCTTTAAGGAAAGAGCATGGGGAGAATAGGATAGAAAGGCTGGTGGGAATGGGATTTAATAATACATAACTATCTTAAATGAGTCTTAAAAATTAGGAAAATAAATATGAAAACACTCCAACTTTTTATTAAAAAACTATAACATTGTACCAAAAATATTAACAGTATAAGAAATATGCGTTATAATATTAATGGTATTACATTATAGAAAGGTTGTCTTATGAAAAAATCATTTCGTAAAGTTGTTATAGCTTCGGCTGTCATACTGAGTGCGATGGCTTTTCAACCTCACGAGGTAAAAGCTTTCGATTTTGGCGGAGGTTTTAGTAGTTCTAGTTTTGGAAGTTCTTTTTCAGCCTCTGATTATGCGCCAATCAGTTCTAATTCTAGTTCTAGTTCAAGCTTAAGCAACATCAGTTCGAGCGACTACCGTCCGATTAGTACACCGTCGGTAAGCGAAAGTGCTAGCAACATCAGTTCAAGTGACTATCGTCCGA
>NZ_CAUOLF010000036.1:0-8097 GCF_963456385.1 uncultured Streptococcus sp.
GCAAAAGACTCTGCCAATCCTTCACTAACTACCCAGTCTGCTAGTGTCGTCTGCTGGTTCCATTTGATAAATTGGAAGCGGACATTATGGTTGCACTCGTGGGCCAGAGCCGCCTGCACACGTGGCAAAGTATAGTCATTCGGTAGCAGACTAAGCATGAGGTAGCCTGGAATTCCTCCATCTCCACTGTACCCGTTATTGAGCTGTAACATGGGCTTTTCTGGATTGCCTAACAAAATAGTAAAATAGTAATCCTCAACCTCTAAATCATAGTCAGCTTGCTCAAAAAGACCAATACTCCTCTTGATGGTATCTTGACAATTTTGCCAGAGCTGATCAGAGCTCAGAGCATCAATAGCCGGTCTATCCTTTTCTGACAGAGTGCCGGGTAGCTGATTCATAAAGCCAAGTAGGAAAAGAGCATCAAATCCTCCGGGATACTTCGCTTTCAGAGGAATGTGCCGTGTTTGATATTTTGTTGCAAAAGGTGCTAAAATCTTAGCTCGAAAACAACCCTCTCTTTTTTCCAATGGCAGCTCGAGCATCTCCTGATAAACCTTATCTGAACGAATGATATTGATTTGCATGGTTATCTCCTTTCTTATCTACCATTAGTATACTCCCTCCCCTAAGGTCAGGGTCAAGAAAAAGATTTGAAACTTTCGTCTCAAATCTTCTTTTATCTATAGCATTTGCTGCCTCCACTTTCAAATCTAGTGCGGAAAGTAGCAAAGATCTTAGAGCAATAGGATAATTTTCCCTATTGCTCCTTCTTTTTCTCTTGCTTTGTCTTGTTTTTCTCCTTTTGCCACTTAGCATTTTCGTAGGTCACGGTATAGGTATCCTCATCGCCGCCTTCACCGTCAAAGATTAGGTCAAAGCGGATGGACTTGCCTGGCGCCAGATTGGTTCCGATTTGTGTATTGTCAAAGGTTGAGCCGTCCAAAATGTAGACATTTTCCTTCTTGTCATAGAGTCCAAAATCATAAGGACTAACCAGAATGGGCTTTTTAGAAGTATTTTCAACCGTGATAGTCGCAACGACAGCTACTCCTGTTGACTCATCGCTCATGACTCTCTTGCTGTCTTCCGCTGCCGAATGAACTGTCACCTTAAGTCCACTGGAAAATTCAACTGTTTTTTCAAAAGCATGGCTGTTATAGGACTCTAATGGCGAGTTATGGTAGCCTGTGAGAGACTTGAGATGGTCATTTTCTTCCATAAGGCCAATCGTAGTGATGACGAGGAGAATGCTGAGCAAGGCCAGAAGAAAGATGATAATACCAGACACCAGAGCTGCCCAAAAGAGACCCTGCTTGTGGAGAGGACGTTTTAAACGGTAAACATGATTGTCCTCACTGACAATTTCCTGCTGAATTCGCTGATTCATATGGACCTTTCTAATCAATAATTACATGCCTTTTGAAAGAGGTCCAAGCGTCGGAAGCTCAATCCCCTCTCGCAAAAGCGCTTCATGGTAAAGGCGGTAGAAAATATGGTAAATAGAAACCTGCATGCCACCTTGTACAATCATGCTGATACGGAAGTTAAACTGGCCATTTGAAGCCATTTGCGGCCCCAAGATATTCGGCTCTTTAAGAATCTCTGGATGTTCTGGCACTGCTTCTTCATTGACCTTGGAAATGATGCGGTAAATCTCGTCCAAATCCGTTTGGGCATAAAGCGGAATATCAATCAAGACACGCATATCTCCACGGGAAAGATTACTGACAACCATGATATTGCGGTTTGGAACAAAATGAAGCGTTCCGTCCGCGTCCCGTACCTGCGTCGTCCGAATCCCGACACTGATTACTGTTCCAGCGATGTTGATAGGACCGTTAGTCAGGCGGACATTGTCACCGACATCTAACTGGCGCTCGAGAAGGATAAAGAAACCATTGACCAGATCCGACAGGAAGCCCTGAGCCCCCATTCCAATAGCTACACCAGCAATTCCCGCACCAGCCAAAAGACTGGAAACCGGCAAACCCAAGATGGATAAAACCCAGTAAATCAAGAGGAAATACAAGACATAATTAAGCAGATTCTCAATCAGCCGAGTAATGGTTTTCTGTCTGGCTACATCCTGCTTGGATAGCTTGAGAGAGGGGGCAATGATCTTGGTCACTGACAAATGCAGGATTTTCTTAACGATGTAAAATAAGATAAAAAGCAGAAGTAAAGAGACCAGCTTGGAAAAAAGGTCATCTGCAATCTTGCTCCAGTCAAACTGCTGGATATAGCGGGAAAAGACATTTCCGGTCTTAGACATAGGCTACCTCCAAAAGGATTACTACCATTATACCACAAAGACCAATCAGCGCGGACATAGAATGGTTAGTCCGACCTAGCATTGCTTTCACTCCCTTTCTATCGTATAATAAAATAAGTATCTAAGACAAGAAAGGAACTGACATGCTCCATCGCTTCATCACCATTTGGAATAAAACCAATCTAATCAAGCGGATTTCCATCGGTATTGGCATTGGTATCCTGCTGGCTATCATCTTCCCCCAAGCACAGGCCATTGGACTTCTGGGCCAAATCTTCGTTGGCGGCCTCAAGGCCATCGCTCCGCTCCTAGTCTTCGCTCTGGTAGCAAATGCCCTTTCTCAGCAGCAGAAAGGGCAAAAGAGCAATATGAAAACAGTCGTATTGCTCTATCTTCTAGGGACCTTTGCGGCAGCCCTGGTAGCGGTCCTAGTCAATTTCTTCTTTCCAATTAGCATAGAGTTGGCATCGTCCTCCCAAAAGGTTTCTCCGCCAGATGGAATCGGACAAGTCCTCAGCAATCTTCTGCTTCAGCTGGTGGACAATCCCGTCAACGCCCTCATCACCGCTAACTACATTGGTATCCTGTCCTGGGCTGTCATCTTTGGAATTGCCATGCGGGAAGCCAGCCACCACAGCAAGGAACTGCTGCAGACCTTGGCAGATATAACTTCTAAGATTGTCGAGTGGATTATCAACCTAGCCCCTCTTGGGATTCTTGGCCTGGTCTACACTACCATTTCCGGCAAAGGTTTCCAGGCTCTAAAAAGCTATGGTATTCTGCTGCTGGCCTTGATAGCCAGCATGCTGATTGCCGTTCTGATTATCAATCCTTTGATTACCTTTATCATGCTGCGGAAAAATCCCTATCCCTTGGTCTGGCGCTGTTTGCGGGTCAGTGGCGTGACTGCCTTTTTCACGCGCAGCTCTGCGGCTAACATCCCCGTCAATATGAAACTCTGTCGGGATCTGGGGCTCAATCCAGAGACCTACTCAGTCTCTATTCCTCTGGGGGCCACTATCAATATGGCAGGAGCTGCCATCACTATCAACACCCTGACCTTGGCTGCTGTCAATACGCTGGGTATCCAGGTTGACTTTGGCACAGCTCTAGTTCTCAGTGTCGTAGCGGCAATTTCTGCCTGCGGGGCTTCCGGTGTAGCTGGTGGGGCTCTCCTGCTCATTCCGGTCGCCTGCAGCCTCTTTGGGATTTCCAATGATTTGGCCATGCAGGTAGTCAGCGTCGGCTTCGTTATCGGTGTCATTCAGGACTCCTGCGAGACAGCCCTCAACTCTTCTACTGACGTTCTCTTTACAGCTGTGGCCGAGATGAGCAGCTGGCCAAAAGAAAAACGCTATTAATTTCGACAAAAAACCTCTAGACTTCCATCATTACGGAAAGCTAGAGGCTTTTTTATGTGCAAAAGTTAGTTCTTTCGATGCTTGTCAAAATATTTCTTTGTTTCCCCGATGACAATAGGAGAGAGCGCTAGGAGAGCGATTAAATTTGGCAAGGCCATGAGGGCATTGACAATATCTGCAATAATCCAGACCGCCTCTAGACCCACAAAACCACCGAGTAGAATCATAAGGACAAATAGCAGACGATAAACGCGGATATAGCGCACCCCAAAGAGAAATTCAAAACAGCGCTCACCATAGTAATTCCAGCCCAAGATAGTCGTAAAGGCAAACAGAACCAGAAAGACTGAAAGCAGAACTGGACCAAAATTAGCAAAAACAGTCGCAAATGCTGCCTGAGTCAGGGACACACCATTGAGATTGCCATCCCAGACCCCTGTGATTAAAATTGTCAATCCTGTCAAACTACAGATAATCAGGGTGTCGATAAAGGTTCCGGTCATAGAAATCAAGCCCTGCTCTACCGGTTCCTTGGTCCGAGCTGCGGCCGCTGCAATGGGCGCTGATCCCAAACCAGATTCGTTGGAAAAAACTCCACGCGCGACCCCGTTTTGAATTGCCATCTGGATGGTCGCACCGGCAAAGCCACCGACAGCAGCTGTCTGGCTAAAGGCTGAGCTAAAGACCAGCTGGAGAGTGGGCAGCAGACGATCTAGATTGACCGCTAAGACAGTCACAGTCCCCAAGATATAAATAGCTGCCATAAAGGGCACAACCTTGGTCGACACTCGAGCAATAGACTGGATGCCACTGAAAATAACCAGAGCCACCAAAATAGCCAAGATAGAAGCTGTCACAGCTGGAGGCAGCTGAACGGTATTCTGCATGGCCTCTGTGATGGAATTGACCTGCGTAAAGGTCCCAATCCCTAAGAGAGCCACCAAGATACCAGCTATCGCAAAAAAGATAGCCAGCGGGCGCCATTTCTCGCCCATCCCTAGTAAGATATAGTGCATGGGACCGCCCGCCATAGCACCATGAGCATCCTTGCGGCGGTACTTGATAGCTAAGAGGCCCTCGGCATACTTCGTCGCCATTCCAAAGAAAGCAGCCACCCACATCCAGAAGAGTGCCCCCGGTCCACCGGTTTTAATGGCAGTTGCCACTCCGATAATATTTCCCGTTCCCACAGTCGCAGCTAGAGCTGTGCAGAGAGCCGCAAAGCTAGAGACATCGCCCTGATGCTCCTCGTCTGATACAAAGATTAGCCGAAAGGCACGCGGAAGACGAAAAATCTGCAGCAAACCCAGACGTAAACTGAGATAGATACCGGTACCAACCAGCAAAATGAGCAGGGGCGGACCCCAAACAAAAGAATCCAGACGATTCAATATTTCCAACATGATATAAGCTCCTTTTCACACCGAGAAAAAGAAAGAGCACATGCAAAACATGTACTCTGGATGTGCTGGAGTAGGGAAATCCCTACCTCTTCGCTCTGTCCTTTTACCTGAGAGTTTGAGCGGTTCTAAACCGCCTTGCCCCTTCGGTGCCATTCATGGTCTCTCCAGAGTTCCGTCCATTTCACAGTCAGAGGCGCCTACCTCTTTCTGAAAAACTTCGTTCGGTGTTGGTTATTAATTTTCTATTATTCTAAAAGAACATTCGCCTTTTGTCAATATTTTATAAAAAAATTTAAGCATGTAAACGTTTTTTGATACAAAAAAGAAGCCCAGAGGCTTCTTGCTTAGCTTAATTCGGCGATAATAGCCTTAAGCTGGTCTTTGGTATGAACACCTGCGACTTGCTTAACGACTTGACCATCTTTCTTGAACAGAAGGGTCGGAATGGACATAATGCCAAATTCACGGGCAGTATTTGGATTTTCATCCACATCCATTTTAAGGATTTTCAATTCATCCTCATGGACTTCTCCTGCCAACTGCTCCAAGATAGGTGCCTGCATACGGCATGGACCGCACCAAGTTGCCCAAAAGTCAATCAGAACCAATCCGTCTTTTGTTTCTTCTGCAAATGTTGCATCTGTAACTGCTGCTACCATAAATTTTCTCCTTTAATAGCTTACTTTTGATAACATTTTACACCAAAAGCCAGAGAAAGAAAAAAATTCTCTAGCTAAGTAGAGAATTCTTATTTTTCCAAACAATTTTTTAAAATAAAAATAGATTGAGGAACATCTGAGAAAACTTGGCTTAAAAATTCCAAATGTTGCTGATCTTTGCTATCTAAAGCTACGGTGTGCTTGACATTTACAGTGCCATCATCGTTCTCAATGATCTGATGACCAAAAAGGATATCTCCAAACGGGGTCGCTGTTTTATCCCAAAATTCCTCAAAGGGCTTGACAAGTGTCAGCTGATATTCCATTGGGGGCATTCCTTCGAGTTCCATTATCCCACAAGATCCTGTCTTAAATCCACCATTTAATGTAATATTTTTTAAATCTTCTTCCCAGTCATACCACTTTTCAATATTTTCATAGTAGGACCATACATCTTCTTTTGCTGCTTTCATGCTTAAACTGAAACTAAATTCCATTACAATAACTCCTTTATAATATGTATACTTATTATAAGTATATTTATAATATTTGTCAAATGTTTTTTCTTTCTAGCACTAATATTTCTTCTAAAATAGTCTACTTAATTTGATTCTGCTTTTCATACTGATAAAATGGGATAAGAATGATGTCTTGGTCGTATGGCTTGATATTCGCTCTCTTATTTAGCCATTTAGGCAATAGTGCGATTCCTTTCCCGTTTTCAACTAAGCTGATAATGTTCTCAAAAGAATCAATTTCTACAACTGATTTTAAATGAGCAAACTTCATTAAGCTTTGTTTTCTAAAAGGGCAATTTTCATCTTTATTAACGAATATGGGTATTTCTTCACTAGCCTTTATGATGCTCGAACAAGCATAAACTGACTCAATATGTCCGATAGTCTCATCATAATGGTTTAAATTTTCAATTTTTTGAAAGCAAAAAATTTTATCAAAGTCTTCCTGATGAGCAATGATTGGTATATCCGAAGTTTTTTGGATATTAATCTCACTTTTATCCAAATCAATTGTTTGCGAATTATTAATATCGTGATTAAATAACAATTCTGAAATTAAGATGGATATTTTCGAGGTTTCACATTTCTTTTTTAATTTCTCTAAATTGTTAGAAGTTTCCTTACAAAATTGATAAAATAAGTCTCCACTTTCTGTCGGGACTAAACCATTATATTTTCTGTAAAATAATTTCGTATCTAATTCAGTTTCAAGCACTTTCAATCTAGCGCTGAGATTAGATTGTGCATATTGTAATATCTTTGAACTTTTGTTTATTGATCTTGTCTCATAGATTGTCACAAAAATGCTCATATCATTAAAATTCATTTAAAACACCCTATCACTTTTTGTGATAATTATATCATTTTTAAGTATTATTCAACATGATATAAATCATTTATACTGTGAATAGTTCATTAGAAAAGGGGTACCGCAATGCAAGCAATGCAATATACTATAAAATTACCATCAGATTATGATATGGATATCATTAGACAACGTGTCCGAAATACAGGTCATTTGATGGATGGATTCGACGATTTGTTTTTCAAAGTTTATTTAATCTCTGAAAAATCTGAAGGCCAATTATTTAACAGTTACTGTCCGCTATATATTTGGAAAAATACCAACGGAATGACAAAATTCATATTTGATGGTTACTTTGATCATATTTTAAATTCGTTTGGCTGGCAAAATATTGAAATCGGAATAACTTCATCAGTCGAAATATCTGATCATTTTGACTCAAGTAAATATGCTACATTAGAAGTCATTGATATAGAAGCATCTGAAAGTTTAAAATCCTTTACCATTCACGAGCAAATGCAAAACAACGAAAGTGGCAAAGCCGTTATTTTCAATCCTGATAAATGGAAAAAATGTATCTTTACTTTTTATACCAATAAACCCGACACACAACTACCAACATTTGAAATTTTGCACATTTCACAATAAGTGCTTATGATAAGTTATAGGGAAACGCCTGAGCAAACACTTCTTCAGTATTTTGCACACTATGATAGTATACTTGCTCTTCCCAAAATTGTATGACCTTTACTGTCATCAGCTAAATGAAAAAATCGTTACGACATGTAACGATTTTTTTGGCTATGCTATTAACTTAATTCGGCGATAATAGCCTTGAGCTGGTCTTTGGTGTGAACACCTGCGACTTGCTTAACGACTTGACCATCTTTCTTGAACAGAAGGGTCGGAATGGACATAATGCCAAATTCACGGGCAGTATTTGGATTTTCATCCACATCCATTTTAAGGATTTTCAATTCATCCTCATGGACTTCTCCTGCCAACTGCTCCAAGATAGGTGCCTGCATACGGCATGGACCGCACCAAGTTGCCCAAAAGTCAATCAGAACCAATCC
>NZ_CAUOLF010000037.1:0-7369 GCF_963456385.1 uncultured Streptococcus sp.
GCAATAGTGTTGTACTTGAAGTCTGTCGTTGAAAAAATCGTATCGTCCGGCATGAAGGTCACTTTTGTCCCAGACTTGGACTTAGGTGCAGTGCCGATTTTCTTGAGTGTGGTGACAGGTTTCCCACCATTTTCAAAGCGCTGCTTGTAAACAGTGCCATCGCGTGTGATTTCCACTTCCAGCCAGCTAGACAGGGCATTGACAACAGAGGAGCCTACACCGTGAAGACCGCCTGAGGTCTTATAGCCACCTTGGCCGAACTTACCGCCGGCGTGGAGAACGGTGAAGATGACCTCAACCGTAGGAATCCCCATAGCGTGCTTGCCGACTGGCATCCCGCGTCCGTGGTCTGCGACAGTCAGACTGCCGTCCTTGTTGATAGTCACATCGATCCGGTCACCGAAGCCTGACAGGGCTTCATCGACAGCATTGTCCACAATCTCCCAGACCAGATGATGAAGTCCGGCTCCGTCGGTCGATCCGATATACATCCCTGGACGCTTGCGGACCGCATCCAACCCTTCTAATACCTGAATGGCATCGTCATTATAATTGTTAATATTGATTTCCTTTTTTGCCACAAGAACCTCCTAATGATTCATCTTTTCTATCTTACAAGTTTTTGGCAAATATTGCAAAGATTTTTTTGAAAAAAATGCTGATGAGAACGGATTTCAAACGAAGAACAATCCAATATCCGAGTAGACATTTCCTGCTATAAATTCTATCCTTTTCTATTGTAAGAAAGCGAAATAATGGTATAATAAAATCATGATGAACACGATAATTGGATTAATACTAGCATACTTACTGGGCTCTATTCCGACTGGACTTTGGATTGGGCAAATTTTCTTTAAAAAGAACCTGAGAGAATACGGCAGTGGCAATACCGGAACGACCAATACTTTCCGTATTTTGGGAAAGACGGCGGGGACGGCTACTTTTGCTATTGACTTTCTCAAAGGAACTGCAGCGACCCTGCTGCCTTTCTTTTTGCATATTGAGGGAGTTTCGCCGCTTGTCTTTGGCCTCTTGGCTGTGATTGGCCATACTTTTCCTATCTTTGCTGGCTTTAAGGGCGGCAAGGCTGTGGCAACCAGTGCAGGGGTTGTTCTGGGCTTCTCACCAGCCTTCTTTATTTATCTGATTGTTATCTTTGCCAGCATCCTTTATCTGGGAAGTATGATTTCTCTGGCAAGTGTGCTTTCGGCAGTTATCGCCATCCTGTCGGCGCTGCTTTTTCCTCTAGTCGGCTTTATCCTGCCCAACTATGACCTCTTCTTCACTCTGATTATCATTGCGCTAGCCTTGATTATTATCCTCCGGCACAAGGACAATATCCAACGTATAAAGCAGAAAAAAGAAAACTTAATCCCTTGGGGCTTGAATATCACACATCAAAATCCTGAGGCTAAGAAATAAAACGGAAGTGAACAACTTCCGTTTTATTGTGTCTTCTAACTAGTCTTCTTTGTGACTTTTCTTGATTCCTGCCAATCCAAAGAATCCTAAAACCATACCAACTAAGCTCAGGGCAACTGTTGATTCGCTGCCTGTCTGTGGCAGTTCTTTAGCTGCAGGATCCTTAGTGAAGGTCTTGGCAACATGAACTGCTACTTGCTTGGTTTGATTTGGCGTGTTAACCAGTGGCGCTGCCTGTTTTCCAGGATCAACTGCTTTGGAGCCAGCTGGGTAGGAAGCCGCATTAGCCGGATCCGTTCCTTGCTTGATTTCTTCAATATCTTTGTAGCCATCACCATCTGTATCCTTAGTGGATGAAATAGAGATAGCGCGTGAGTTTGGATTGATAACCGCATAGGCTGTCAAATCAGCTTTTGCCAGATAGTCTGCGAAGGCCACATCCATAGATGGTCCTTCCTCGCGAGGGCCACCCAGCATGGTATAGCCATCCCCACCAGCAGCCAAGAAGTCATTGGTCGTCAGATAGTAGGTCTTATTTGGATCAAGAGGCTCATAAACACCCGTTTCTTTGTTCTTAATCTCAATGTGGAGGACACGCTGATTAGCTGTCAGAGTCGTGTCGTAGTAGACTTTAGCCCCAGAGATTTGCAGGTAACCACCGCTTGGTTCTAGCAAGGGTTGTCCGTTCTCATCCAGCACAGGCTTGCCATCTTTTTCCTGAAGAATAGAGCCCAGAGATTTGGCAAACATATCTGCGATGTTTTGACCAGTTACCTTGATTTGCGAAATAGTGTTCCCGAAAGGCAATACGGCGATGACATCTCCCTTGGTGATTGGCTTGTCTTTGGCAATAGTTTCGCGCAGACCGCCTCCGTTAGTAACAGCTAAGTCTGTTTTATTGGCAAAGCCAGTTTGACCATAATCGTAGAGAGCATCGGCTACGACATTACCCAGATTGGTTTCCCGAACGCGGACATTTTCACGGTCGCCATTAAGCTCTACTGGGCTGTTTGCCACGATAACCTTAGCATTATCTGCGTCGTATCTGGCTTTAATCTTGCTGACCATGTCAGCTACAACTGGGTCAGGAGCGACTTTTTTAGCTGTTTCGGCAGGGATTTGCTGAGGATTTCCCAGAAGTTGATTAGCTTTGAAAGTTACTTTTCCGATATTATGGAGGTAACTACCGGTCTGGTTGTAGGTGACATTATCGCCATAAGTCGTAGACTCTACTGTATGGGAGTGGCCGTCAATAACGGTTACGCGCTTGCCCTTGAGCTTAGGATTTTTAGAAAGAGCTTCAGCCAGGGTTGAACCGCGCCACTCAGTTGGAGTTGTCGTGTCAACACCCAAGTGAGCTAGAACAACGTAGTTTTTGTAGTTCTTTCCTTCTGCCGCTGCGCGTGCTTCGATTTCGTCAATAACCCGATTAACCTCTGTAATTGGATCAGTGAAGGTCACACCTTGGATGTTTTTAGGGTGAGTTTTTGTAGAAGTTTCTGGTGTTGTCACACCGATTACCACAAACTCATCTCCCTCAACCGCTGGGTCCTTGTCTACAATGGTAGAGGCTTGGAAAACTCGAGCATTATTAGCGTAGGTATTGGAGCTGAGAAGTGGGAATTTAAGAATTTCCTTGTATTTCTTTGCCTCATCTAGACCAAAGTCAAACTCATGGTTACCGACTGCCATAGCATCGTAGCCAATTTCATTGAGGATTTTCGCACGTTCTTCCCCTTTTGAACTATTGGAAATTGGCAGACCCTGGAAGGCATCACCTGCATCCACAACTAGCACTTTAGGATTTTTAGCACGTTCTTCCTTGATAACAGTAGCTAGCTTGGCATCACCGATAACACCTTTTTCCTCTACGATGCGGCCGTGCACATCGTTGGTATGGAGAATCGTAGCCTCTGGTAGATTTTCAGACTGGGCTGGTGCTGCAGCGGCTTCTGTCGCAGCTGGACCAGCCGGAGCAGCTGCATTCTGACTATCTGCTGCTGGTTTTTCTTCTGCTGAAGCTGCTGGAGCAGTTGGTTGCGCTGCAGAAGCTGTCTCAGCAGCTGGCTGACTGGTCAACTCAGTCGTTGCCGGCTCTGGATTAGCCTGAGCCTCTTCCGCAGAGACTTGATGCGCCAAGAAAGCAGGTGCCAAAAGCACTGTTGATAGAACAGGTAAGATGAAAAATTTCTTCTTCATATAACGAACACTCCTCTTTAGTATTTTGTTATATTATACCTCTTTTTGGTTTAAAAAGGAACTATATCCTTAATATTTCCAAACATTCGTAATTTCAGAAATTTTCTAGAAAATTTTCTGTGTTAAAAAAGACCCTGAAATTCATCAGAGTCTAATCTGTATTATCCTTCAAAGACAACTTCCCCATCACAGATGGTAAACTTCACTTGGCCTTTAAGTTTTTCACCAACGAAAGGTGAATTGGCCGCCTTGGAGGCAAAGTGGTCAGTCACAAGTCTATCTGCTTCTGGGTCAAATATAGTCAAATCGGCAGGGCCATCCTGAGCGATGAAGCCAGCATTAAAACCATACAACTGAGCCGGATTAAGAGTCATTTTCTCTAAAAGTTCCATCAAGCTCAGATGACCTGCCTCTACCAAGTAGGTCAGTCCTAGGGAAAGCGAAGTCTCAAGCCCAGTCATACCAGAAGGCGCTTTAGTGATGTCTTCAACATTTTTCTCGTCAGCATGGTGTGGAGCATGGTCCGTCGCAATGACAGAAATGACACCAGATTTGAGCCCCTCGATAACTGCCAGACGGTCCGATTCTATGCGCAGAGGCGGGTTCATCTTAGCATTGCTGCCCTTGGTCAATAGCAGAGCTTCTGTCTTAGAGAAGTGCTGAGGCGCTGCTTCAGCAGTGACTTGAGCGCCTAGCTTCTGAGCGAATTCCACCACCTTTACACTCTCAGCCTTGGACAAATGCTGGATATGCACATGAGCCTTTGCATCATAAGCAATCATGATATCGCGGGCAATCATGCTGTATTCTGCCACACCTGTCGCGCCGCAGATATGAAAATGCTCTTTGGCGATATGCTCATTGAAACCGAGTATGCCGTTGAGATTAGGATCTTCCTCATGCAAGCTGATAAAGGTGTTATTTTTACGCGCTGCTACGAGCGCTTGACGGACAATGCCAGCGTTGGTCAGCGGAATACCGTCATCAGAAAAACCTACTGCACCTGCTGCCAAAAGACCTTGAAAATCTGTCAGATGCTGCCCATCAAAATTCTCTGTAATTGTTGCGACTGACTTGATATGGATATTTTCACGACTAGCCGACTCCAGTACTTCTTTCAGGGTTTCAACCGTTGAAATGGTAGGATTGGTATTAGCCATCATAACAACAGTCGTAAAGCCACCTGCTGCTGCTGCCAAAGCCCCCGTATGAATATCTTCCTTATGAGTCTGGCCTGGCTCCCGGAAATGCACATGTATATCCACCAAACCTGGAGCCACAACCAAACCACTGGCGTCAATCACTTTTGCTCCTTCTGCCTGCAAATCTTGACCGATTTTGACGATTTTCTTCCCCTCAACCAAGAGGTCAGCAATTTGGTCAAAACCAGTTTTAGGATCCATAACTCGTCCGTTTTTGATTAATAGCATCGTCTTATCTCCTTATTCGTAAAAGTCCACCTGCGTATCCAGCAGCTTATCCCCGTCATAAACAAACTTTGCAGAAAAGAAAGGCTTGTCTTCTAAAAGCCACTCAACAAAGGTATGATCGCCTTCCCAAGTTGGTTTAGACAAAACCTGGTTATAGGGCACCCATTCCAGAGTACCTTCGTTGCAGTCAATCAGTTCCCCCTCAAACTCCGTTACCTTGAAAACATAGGTATACCAGTCCAAGTCGGGAGTAAACTCTGGAAAAGTGATAACGCCTTTGAGGACAGGCTTGGCCTTTAGACCTGTTTCCTCTAAAATCTCACGTGCAGCGCATTCCTGTGGGGTTTCTCCACGCTCTAGCTTGCCACCAACACCAATCCATTTCCCAGCATGGACATCATTGGGCTTTTTGTTGCGGTGCAGCATGAGAAACTCCCGGCCATTATCGATATAACAAATCGTTGCTAACTGAACCATACTACCTCCTAAGCTAACCAATCAATAGGTTCCAAGCCCTTAGCCACTAAGAAATCATTGGTACGTGAAAAAGGTTTACTGCCAAAGAAGCCACGGTAAGCAGACAGCGGACTTGGGTGAGCTGACTCAATTATCAAATGTTGGGAATTGCTAATCAAGGCTTTTTTCTTGCGGGCGTAGGAACCCCATAGGATAAAGACAACTGGATCAGACTTTTCATTGACTACTTTGATAATAGCATCTGTAAAAGGCTCCCAGATTAAGCCGGCATGCGCATTGGCCTGGCCAGCAGGCACTGTCAGACCAGCATTGAGCAAGAGAACACCCTGCTGAGCCCAGGAAGTCAAATCATGCGACTCCTTCACTCCGATATCGTCTGCAAGTTCTTTAAGAATATTCTGCAAAGAAGGCGGAGCTGGAATGTCATCAGGTACCGAAAAACTTAAGCCCTGTGCCTGTCTCGGTCCGTGGTAGGGATCCTGCCCTAAAATAACCACCTTAACATCCGCTAAATCTGTCGTCTGAATCGCATTAAACACCTTTTCCCGAGGTGGGTAAACGGTCCCTGAAGCATACACTTCGTCTAAAAAATGATTGATTTTTGCAAAATAACCTTCCGGCAGCTGCTCCTTAATCAAAGCATGCCAAGCTGAATGCTGCATATATGTCTCCTTATGTCTCAATTTCACGAACTTGTTCATCTAGCTCTATGGCCGGATAATGGTCGGCTAGATAAGAACTAAAGCGACTCCAATTTTTCTCTTTGTACCTAAATGGCATAAACTGTTCCCTATAATCTTGATTTCTGACAATAAGGAAGAATTTCGGCGGCAAAAGAGACTTGCTTTTCTTGCCCTTGTATCGACTATATTTCTGATATTTATTCAAGAAAATCTGCCAAATTTGAGAATCAATCTTCCTAAAACAGAAATAGTTATGATAAGTAATGAGGCAATTCTTATAAATCAAAATCTTTAATTCTTTATCATGAAAATCAGCCTCTTCTTCTATTGTCTCAAAATCAGGAGTTGGAGATAATTCCTCCGTCATTATTTTAAGATACTTTCTATGCCTGCTAATATGCTCAGTTAATTCAAGAAATCGAACAAAAGCGAAACCAGAAATAATAATTCCACCAGCGACCCCCACATAAGCACTTTTTCTCTCACTCTTACTCGCTTCTTCCCGTACATATCCACTTCCATTATGAATCAAATAAGAAAAAACAAAAACGGTAAGCAAAATCAGAAGCGTAAGAAAAACGATTTTGTAAATAAAATTAAAAAACAAACTTCTCTTTATCATAAAATTTTAGAGATAACTTCCTTAGAACAAGGTAATAAGTACTTTTCTTTCCTATCTTATCCACCTAAGCGCTCTTTTGAGTTCAGCTGTGCCATTTTCCAGAAAACAAGAACCATGGGCTAGTATGATTTTCTCCGGTTGCCAAGCCAGCATCTGCTCCAGACATTCTTTGGCTTCTTTTTGATGACCGATAAATGTCATGCGGTAGTCAATAGGTGTCTGGCCATCCGGAGCTGCAACTCGAACTAATTTATAAGCCTTGCCGCGAATCTGACTTGGAAAATGCTCTGTTTCAAAATTCTCAATCAAATCTGTCAAGATCAAGGTTTGACTGTCCTTATGAAAAAAGACAACTTCCTCAATATAAGTACTTCCCTTGAAAACCAACTGATCTATCTGACCTGCCCAAGCTTCAGGAGACTCATCCGTCAGCTTTTCATCAAAGGAGACTGGGATTTTCTGCTTGGCTGCTCTCTCCTCAACTCCTGGGCTAGACCAAGCAATTGCCTTAGGATAATGCTTCTTCCAGTCAGCTA
>NZ_CAUOLF010000038.1:0-6424 GCF_963456385.1 uncultured Streptococcus sp.
TATGAATATCGTTTTTGTTTACAGGGCGGATGTTCCGGTCCGCGAGTTATTTGAAAGGTTCCGGGGCCTTACAAATGGGGTAAACAATACCGCCTACTATCATATCAAAAATAGTAGGCAAAAGCAATAGATTTGAAGTAATTATTTATGAAATAGCGATTTCATGTTTTCTTAGTCTTGAATGTCTTGGGCTATACTAAAGAGTCCCAAAGTTCCCGGACCAGTATGGGTAGAAATGACAGGTCCCAGAGGCATGAGGAGAACTTCCTCTACTTGGTCACTTTTCAGCAGCTGGGCTTTCAAACTCTCAGCAATCTCTTTGGCACCTGCATAGGCGATGACCACCCGCGGGTCAGCAACTCCCTCCAGAGTCATGCGGACCACTTCTGCCTGCGCCTTCTTCTTGCCGCGAACCTTAGCGACCGAGTCCAGAGTCCCATCTCCCTTGACAGCGATAATCGGCTTGATATTAACTAAGCTCCCCATAAGCGCAGCAGTTTTGGAAATCCGACCGCCCCGCATCAGGTGATTGAGGTCATCAACCAGAAAATATGTCTTAACCTTAGGCACCAAACTCTCAATCAAGTCTGCTGTCTGCGCCAAAGTCTGGCCTGCAGCTCTAGCTTCTGCTGCCTTCATGACTAAAAGTCCTTCACCCATAGAAGCCGCCTTGGTATCAATGATACGAATCAGTGCATCTGGAAAATCTTCTAAGACTATCTCCCGTGCCATGACAGCACTCTGATAAGTACCTGATAGAGCCGAAGCAAAGGCTACATAGAGAACTGGTGTCTCTTCCTTGGCATAGCTTCGAAAGACATCTTCAAACTGGCCGACATTAATCTGGCTGGTAGTCGGCTTGCTGCCGGACTCCATCTTATCCAGAAGTTCTTGGCTGGTCAGCTTTCCTGCGCCAACTGTCTCATAAGTTTGGCCATCTAGCTGAATAGTCAGGCCTAGGACCTGCACATCATTTTCCTGGGTCCAGTTTTCTGGCAGGTCTGCTGTTGAATCGGTTAAAATTTTAAAGGTCATCTTTTTTCTCCATCATTTTTTGTAAATCACGCAAAGATTGGTTGTCCATCGGTCGCAAGGGCGGTCTTTGCAGGTTGATTTGTCCGCTCAGTTTATTAAGGTCTGATTTGGTAACAGCCACTCTCTTCTCTAGCTCTCTAGCGGACACTCTCAAAGCCCCTTGGGCAAAGACAGTCCACTGCTCATTGAGATCGCTGGTCGCAACCGACACCTGATTTTTGGGTGTATTGAGCTCAGCTGCCAAGCGCTCGATATAGTCATCTGCCGTTTCCTCCTCTTCAGTGAAAACGACCGTCACATTAAACTCCTCGTAGGTCTGCCGAACTCCCGGCATATACTGGGCATCAAAGACACAGATAACTTCCAGTCCTTCAAAGCTAGCATAATTGCTGAGTTTCTGAAGCAGAATGGTTCGTGCAGCATCTAGCTCTCCGCGGTTAAAGTAAGGACGAGTCTCCCGCCAAAAGGCCGTCATATTGTAGCCGTCCACCAGTAAGATTTTTCTTTTCATAGGCGATTGCGAAAGACTTCATACATGAGAATAGCCGCTGCAACACTGGCATTGAGGCTCTGGACATGCCCATTCATGGGAATGGAAATCATCTCGTCCACCTGTTTTTTAATATTGCTGGAGATTCCCTTACCTTCGTTGCCGATAATGAGGGCCAGCTTGCCTGCTGTATTCCACTTATGAGAAGGCGTCCCCTGCATATCCGTACCGAAAATCCAGAAACCAGCTTCCTTGAGCTTATCCAGAGTCTGGCCGAGATTGGTCACACGGGCAATGGGAATATGCTCAATGGCACCCGTTGAAGTCTTGGCCACGACTGGTGTCACACCGACTGCCCGGTGCTTGGGAATGATGACTCCAGCCACATTGGTCGCGTCAGCTGTCCGCAAGATAGAGCCCAGATTGTGCGGGTCAGTCAGCCCGTCCAAAATCAATAAGAGCGGATTGTCTTCCTGCTCTGCTTTTTTCAACAGCACCTCGAAGTCAGTATAGGCGAACTCCGCCACCCGCAGAACAAAGCCCTGGTGAACAGCTCCATCAGTCATTTCCTGCAAGGTTTTCTTAGGCGTCCATGAGATAGAA
This sequence comes from uncultured Streptococcus sp., assembly GCF_963456385.1. Lineage (GTDB taxonomy): Bacteria > Bacillota > Bacilli > Lactobacillales > Streptococcaceae > Streptococcus. The sequence goes on from NZ_CAUOLF010000038.1 coordinate 2,129, forward strand.
ACCTTCTTTTCCGCTGCTAAATCTTTGATTTTGTCGACCTTTTTACCACGCAGGTCGTCTTGAATGTAGAGTTTATTTCCAGTGTTAGCCGTGAGAGCCTCTGTCACCGCATGCACACCGTAGACAATATCGTTTTTTTCCATAGGACTAGTATAACACAAAGGCGAAAAAATGGCGGCAGGATTTACTCGGGCGAGACATAATTCTGCTCTGATAAAAAGCAATCAGCAGGCCCTAAGATTCTACGCCTGTCATGCTATAATAGAAAGAAGTCTAAAAAAGGAAACTCTCACTCATGTCTCTCCTCCAACGCACCATCAAGCTAGTACTAGCTACTTGTCTCGCTGCTTGGCTGGCTGACTTTTTAGGTCTGGCCTACTCAACTTCAGCTGGAATTATTGCCATCCTCAGCGTGACCAATACCCGCCGCAGCACTGCAAAGCTAGCTGGCAATCGCTTTTTATCTACCCTGCTGGCTCTGGCTATCGGAAGCCTGGCTTTGCACTTTTTAGGTTTTCATCTCGGAGCATTGGCCATCTATATCGTGATCTATGTGCCTCTGGCCTTTCGGCTTGGCTGGGAAATTGGCATTACACCCAGCACCGTCCTGGTCACCCATCTGCTCTTAGAAAAATCCACCTCCTGGTCTCTGCTTGGAAATGAGCTAGCTCTATTTCTTATTGGGACTGGCTTTGCTCTGCTAGCCAATCTCTATATGCCCTCGCGCCAGCAAGAGATTGACAACTACCACGAGAAAGTGGAAGAACAGCTGAAAAAAATTCTCCTGCGCTTTGAATATTTCTTAAAATCTGGAGACGGCCGAAATGATGCAGCTCTGATCAAGGAGCTGGACAAGATTCTACAACAAGCCTTGCAGCTGGTCTATCTGGACCACTCCAACCACCTCTTTCATCAGACCAACTACCATATCCACTATTTTGAAATGCGGCAGGCCCAAAATCGTATCCTGCAAGACATGGCCAGCAATATCAATAACTGCCATCTAGCAGCCAGCGAAAGCTTGATTTTAGCCCGCCTCTTCTCTCAGACCGCTAAGCAGCTGAGCCAAGAAAATCCCGCCCGAGACCTCTTGGACGAGATTGACAACTATTTGACCGTTTTTCGCGAGCGACCACTCCCTAAAACCCGCCAGGAATTTGAAACCCGCGCCATACTTCTGCAGCTCCTGCGAGACTTGGAGACCTTTATTAGAATTAAGGTGGAATTTTACGAAAAATATAAAGAAGACTAGTTGTTTTATTTTGCAAATAAAGTACTAAAACTAAAAAAGAGATAAAGGACTTTAATCATCTTTATCTCCGAATTAAAATAATTTGTTTTCATTTCATGACATCGGCTATATAACTGATGTCTTTTTAATTAGGTTCTTTAGTATCATAAACCTTGTTTCCCTTAAAATAGACGTAATAGTCCTTATCATCCTCGTCCGCCCAAACGAAGCGAGTAAACATACCTGTCACATCCAGTCCTCGTGGTTTACCTAGTTTTTTGACAACGTCTTGGGCTGACATCCCTTTAGAAATACCGCTTAAACTTTCCACTTGTTTAGAAGAAGTGAATGTAATCAGCTTATTCATGACAACAGAATTTTCATCATAAGCAATAAGGATAGTATAATTATCTGACTTCCACAGGTCACCTCCACTACTTAGCTCTGAAGTTGGCTGACCCAGCTTAGCACGTACTTCATCCTTTTTAGTAGCAACCCGATCAGACTCCTCTTCAAAATAAATGAGATTGATTGATTTAAATTCTTCCCACTTATCAATATCTTGCATATCAGTAAGGGCATCCAAAGATTGACCAAAGTCATTAAAGAGAGTATATGGATCATCTTCAATTGCAGAAGACGAACTAGATGAGCTATAGTCATAGTCGTCATCAGAGTATTCTTTTTTCGAAGATGAGCTCTGTTTTCTAGAGTAGCTAGAGCTAGACGAGGAAGAAGTATTGCCACTTCGTCTGAAAAGAGGGACAAACATGCAGGCGCTAAGTGTCATCAGACTAAACAAGCAGACTGCAAACAATATAAATTTTTTCATAAGATTCCTTTATTCAATAATATTACTCTTCGATATCAATTCCTTTGGATTCAAATAAATCACGTACTTCTTTAGAAAATGGAAAGATTGTTCCGTCAATGGTTTTCAAATTCGAAAACTGCGATAGTTCCTTTTCAGTCACATTTTCCAAATCAAATTGATCATCTTCACCATCCCATAAAGGGATTAATTGCGCATAGATATCATTACCTCCATCAAAGAAGAGGCTTTCTACATTCTGCGCATACTCTTTAGGTATTTCCAACCGTTCGAAATAAGCCTCTACTTCAGGAATTGGTGTCTCATAGAAGTCTTCTGGATCTATAGATAATTTCTCAGATTCACAAAAACTGTAAACGTCAAATCGTGGTTCAAGCACGTTTTGTTCATACATCAACTCCTGAACAATAGCCAACTTGAAATTAAAATTATCAAATTGTAAGAAATCACTCATAAATTACTTCCTTTCAGAATCAGAACGAGGCCTCAATCTTCCGAATACACCAGTCAATCAACTCTTCCAGTCGCTTAATAGATTCGGTCATATGCAGGTAGCCCATGACTGCCTCAAAGCCTGTAGACATACGGTAGGTGACGATGTCTGTATTCTTAGCCTTGGTGTGGCTGTTGGCATTACGGCCACGCTTGTAGATATCCTCTTCCTTCTCCGTCAAAATCCCTTCTTCCAGCATAAGAGAGATGAGATTGGCCTGAGCCTTGGCAGAAACGTACTTGGTTGCTTCCCTGTGCAGCTGATTTGGCTTGGTCAGACCTTGAAAAATCAGGTGACGCCGGATATACATGGAGTAGACAGCATCTCCCTCAAAGGCGAGGGCAATGCCGTTAATCAGGTTGACATCAGTCACGGGTCCACCTCACTCCGTCCTTTGTATCCAAAAGCTTGATGCCCTGAGTGACCAATTCATCCCGAATACGGTCTGCAGTCGCAAAGTCTCGATTAGCCCGCGCTGCTTGGCGTTCCTCAATCAAGCGCTCAATGTCCGCGTCTAGGACTTCTTCTACAAAGACGATACCAAAAACTTCTAAGAGCTTGGCAAAGGCTGCCTTGACTTGAGCTGTGTAGTTGCCAGAGTTGATCCACTTGGCTAACTCGAAGACAACCGTGATACCGTTGGCCGCATTGAAATCTTCGTCCATAGCGGCGGTGAACTTGTCCAGAAAGGCCTGAAGCTGAGCAGAATCTGCCTGACCAGTGAAAGGCTGCTCATAGGTATTCTTCAAATACTTAAGATTGGTCGCTGCATCATGAACAGCTTTTTCCGTGAAATTGATCGGCTTACGATAATGCTGGGTAGCAAAGAAGAAACGCAGCACCTGACCATCAATGGTCTTGAGGGCATCATGAACGGTGATAAAATTACCTAGAGACTTGGACATCTTAACATCGTCAATGTTGACAAAGCCATTATGCATCCAGTAGTTGGCAAAAGTCTGACCAGTCTTGGCCTCTGACTGGGCGATTTCATTGGTATGGTGAGGAAACTCTAGGTCTGCCCCACCACCGTGGATATCAATAGTATCACCCAAAATCTCCGTCGACATGACCGAGCACTCGATGTGCCAGCCCGGACGACCTGCTCCCCAAGGACTGTCCCAGGAAATCTCGCCCGGCTTAGCTGCCTTCCAGAGAGCAAAATCCACCGGATTTTCCTTACGGGCAGTCTCATCATCTGTCCGACCAGAAGCGCCTAGCTCCAAGTCTGGCAAGGTTTTATTAGCTAGTTTGGCATAATTGTGAGACTTTTCCACTCGGAAATAGACATCGCCCTCTGACTCATAGGCGTAGCCCTTGTCCACCAAAGTCTGCACAAAGTCAATGATAGCCTCCATAAAGTCAATCACGCGCGGATGCTGAGTAGCCAGCTTAACACCTAAGGCCGTCACATCCTCACGAAAAGCTGCGATATACTTGTCAGCCACTTCTTTGGGAGTGATGCCTTCTTCCTTGGCTCGATGGATAATCTTATCATCTACATCTGTAAAATTGGAAATATAGTTGACCTCAAATCCCCGATACTCAAAATAGCGACGAACTGTGTCAAAAGCTACTGTTGAGCGGGCATTGCCGACATGGATATAGTTATAAACCGTCGGACCGCAGACATACATGCGAACCTTGCCCTCTTCAATGGGCACAAATTCACGTAGGCTGCGGGTCATGGTGTCGTAAATTTTAATCATGCGGTCCACTCCCTTCTCTATTTCTGACTTT
>NZ_CAUOLF010000039.1:0-3579 GCF_963456385.1 uncultured Streptococcus sp.
ATCCTGAGCAAACCCTCTTTTTGGGTGGTTTAGGTCGCTTTGACTTTGTGGCAGGCGATAAGCAGGGCTTCACAGCTTATTTTGACAATGAGCTTAAGCTCCACCGGACCAAGTTGCAAGGTGCTAGTGATTTTTATGACAAGCATGTCGGCAGTCTCTTAGTACCTCCCGTTGGCAAGGAAAAGGAAGAATTTCCAGCTTTGGTCAAGCATGAATTTACCATCAAGGACAAGACAGATATCGTCTTCTCAGGTTTGGGCTGGATTCGCGTCAGTGGTCCTGCCCGAGTAGCTGGTTGGGCGCCAGAGGGTGTGGCGGTTGTCACTCGGAAAGCTATTATATAATACTCAAGACACCAAGGGGAATAAATCCCCTTAAAATAAGGAAGGAAAAGGCCATGAATAGTGGGGAGTAAAGCGAATCCTAGCTGTATCAAGCCTTATAGAAGAACATGACACTAACATCAAAACAACGGGCCTTTCTCAACAGTCAGGCACATAGTCTCAAACCTATCATTCAGATAGGGAAAAATGGACTCAACGACCAAATCAAAACAAGCGTACGTCAAGCACTGGACGCACGAGAACTGATTAAGGTTACGCTTTTGCAGAATACGGATGAAAATATCCACGAGGTCGCTGAGATTCTGGAAGAAGAGATCGGAGTGGATACGGTGCAGAAGATTGGCCGGATCTTGATTCTCTACAAGCAGTCCAGCAAAAAGGAAAATCGCAAACTCTCTGTCAAAGTCAAGCAAATTTAAGGAAAAATTTCTGTGGAGATATCAGCCTATGGCTATTGAATTACTGACCCCCTTTACCAAGGTGGAATTAGAACCAGAAGTTAAAGATAAAAAACGCAAGCAGATTGGCATTTTAGGTGGGAATTTCAATCCTGTCCACAATGCTCATTTGGTCGTGGCGGATCAGGTCCGCCAACAGTTAGGCTTGGATCAGGTCCTGCTCATGCCAGAGTACGAGCCGCCCCATGTGGATAAGAAAGAGACCATTGATGAGCAGCATCGGCTGAAAATGCTGGAGCTGGCTATCGAGGGCATTGCAGGATTAGGGATTGAGCCCATTGAGCTGGAACGCAAGGGAATTTCTTACAGCTACGACACCATGAAGCTCTTGACAGAGCAACATCCCGATACGGACTATTACTTTATCATCGGTGCAGATATGGTGGACTATCTACCCAAGTGGTACCGGATTGATGAGCTGGTTGAGCTGGTTCAGTTTGTCGGTGTTCAGCGGCCACGCTACAAGGCAGGGACTTCTTACCCCGTCATCTGGGTGGATGTACCCCTTATGGATATTTCCTCCAGTATGGTACGGGATTTCCTGACTCAGGGGCGGACTCCTAATTTCCTGCTGCCTCAGCCAGTCTTAGACTATATCGAGAAAGAAGGACTTTACCTATGACCTATGAAAGCTATATCAGTATGGGCCGTGAGGCCTTGCTGGCTAAGATGGAAACAGTCATGTCGGAGAAACGCCTGCGGCATTGTCTAGGTGTGGAAAAGGCTGCTCGTGAATTAGCGGAGCACTTCGGTTTTGATGTCGAAAAAGCTGGTCTTGCAGGCCTCCTACATGATTATGCCAAAAAGGTTTCAGATGAGGAATTTCTGGCCTTGATTGACAAATATCAACTGGATCCTGACCTGAAAAATTGGGGCAACAATGTCTGGCATGGCATGGTGGGCATTTATAAGATCCAAGAAGATCTAGGCATCAAAGATACTGAGATTCTGCGAGCCATCGAGGTTCATACAGTGGGCAGTGGCACCATGTCTGAGCTGGACAAGGTGGTCTATGTCGCTGACTATATCGAGCACAACCGGGACTTTCCGGGAGTTGACAAGGCCAGAGAGCTGGCTCAGCGCTCACTCAATCAAGCTGTGGCCTATGAAACAGCAAGGACGGTGGAGCATTTAGCTCACAAAGGAATGCCCATCTATCCGCAGACCTTGGAGACCTACAATGCCTTTGTAGGATATTTGAAGGAAATAGAAGAAAATTAAAGAGGAACTATGAAAGAACAAGAATTATTGGAACTGGTCGTGAAGGCGGCCGATGAAAAGCGTGCAGAAGATATTGTGGCTTTGGACTTGCAAGGTCTGACAACCGTGACAGATTATTTTGTCATCGTCAGCTCTATGAACAGTCGTCAGCTGGATGCAGTCGCTGAAAATATCCGTGAGAAAGCTGCGGCGGCGGGTGTTTCTGCTGGTCATGTTGAGGGAGACGCAGCTGGTGGCTGGGTTCTCTTAGACTTAGGTGGGGTGGTCGTCCATGTCTTTTCAGAGGAAATGCGGGCGCATTACAATCTGGAAAAGTTATGGCACGAAGCAACTGGTGTGGATGTTGCAGCCTTATTGGAAGAAAAAAACAAGTGATTTTTTGCCTTTAGGCAGAAAGCAGAATTCGGCTCAGTCAGCCTGCTGGCTGGGCTATTTTTGAAAGGAAAAGTATGGCAACTTATGAAACCTTCGCGTCGGTTTACGATGCGATTATGGATGATTCTTTGTATGAGAAGTGGACGGATTTCAGCCTGCGTCATTTTCCCAAGGATAAGAAAAAGCTGCTGGAGTTGGCCTGCGGTACGGGAATTCAGTCTATTTATTTTAAGCAGGCAGGTTTTGATGTGACGGGGTTGGACCTGAGTCAGGAAATGCTGGAGTTGGCAGAAAAGCGTAGCAGAGAGGCCGGTTTGGACATTCCCTTTATCCAGGGTAATATGCTGGATTTGAGTGGTGTCGGTCGGTTTGATTTGGTAACTTGCTATTCAGACTCGATTTGCTATATGGAGGACGAAGCCGATGTCAGTCAGGTCTTCACTCAAGTTTACCAGCATCTAAATGAGGGCGGTCGCTTTATCTTTGACGTGCACTCGATTTACCAGATTGATGAGGTTTTTCCAGGCTATTCTTATCATGAAAATGCTGAAACTTTTGCCATGGTCTGGGATTCTTATGCGGACGAACCGCCTCATTCCATCGTACATGAGTTGACCTTCTTTGTCCAAGATGAGGATGGTCGCTTCACGCGCCACGATGAGGTGCATGAGGAGCGGACCTATGAGATTCTGACCTATGATATCTTGCTGGAGCAGGCTGGTTTTAAGAATGTCAAGGTTTATGCGGACTTTGAGGACAAGGAGCCAACTGACAAGAGCGCTCGCTGGTTCTTTGTGGCGGAGAAATAGAAAGAAGAATTTATCATGGCAAAAAATGATTTGATTTTATTTGGGCTAGTTCTTTTATATTTTTTATTCTATTTTGTGAAATTTTATTCCAAAAATAGCAACAGAAAAAAATTAAGACCGAAAGCTAAGGATAAAGAAAAATATTCAAGTGATTTTATTTTTATCAAAAAACTATGCCTTTATGCAAAACAATCTAAAAAATGTTTATGGTTTATTCTAGGAGTAATAATCCTACCAGTATTATTCGTTATAGATTTAATTAGGTTTTTTTATTTAAGACTGGAAGCTAAGGTTAAAGAAAAATATCCAAGTGATTATATTTTTATCAAAAAACTATGCCTTTATGCAAAACAATCTAAAAAATGTTTATGG
>NZ_CAUOLF010000040.1:0-2929 GCF_963456385.1 uncultured Streptococcus sp.
ATATTAGTATATCACCCAACCACACCTCCTGTCAATACCTTTTTCTAATTTTTTTTAAATTTTCTAGACTTTTTTATTCATCAGAGGTCAGCTCTATTAAAGAGAGGGAAGATAAGCTTCCTCACCTAGTCGACGGGAGACTAAACCAGCTCTCGCCAGCTGAAGCAAACTCTTTGCGAATTCATAAATATGCTCTCTTTCACTTGCAGACAACTCTTTTTTAGAAAACTTTCTTCTTAAATCTTTGTAATCCCGGCCTTCCTCCTGAAAGAAGGGAGCGTCTTGTAAATAGGCTTTTACATTCTCCAAGTTTTCTAAAATACCAAGATGAAAAGCGGCAGAAGCAAAAGTTTTATCAAAAGGCTGGGTGCAGACGCTCCGAAACTCTACTGTCCCCCGTGTCGTCAAATCTTGATACTGGTAACTTCTGTGATTCTTGAAGTCCGCTTCCCTCGGAGTCAAGTTTACTTTTTCACCTGAAAGGCTATAAGCCTCAATAGTTTTCTGACTCATGTATTCATTAGCAGCTATAGGATAGAAATAGTAGGATTTACCTTCCCGTTCAGCAGTGAAAAGCGCAGATTTACTAAGATAAGCAAAAAATTCATCTTCAGTTTGAAAATCTTTTGAATTCACACCCGCATTTTCCTGTAAAATGCCATGCATCGATTGCTCCCAGAAAATATCCCGAGCTATTTTTGTATCCCAAGAAGAATCTGAAAACTCTGAATTGGCAAAGAGGTATGCTTTAGCAGCTTCAATTTGATTGAAGACATTGATGACGCTTAAATAATTTTCTCTTGAGACATCCAGCTGAACTTGACTTCCACAAATAAAAGCACCATATTCTGGATAATTGTGCAAACCTTCCATGTTCTTTCCCATAGCTAAATACTGCATCAGCATTTCATATCTTGGATATTTAACTGGACTATTATCATTTTCAGCCCATAAAGGATGAATACCTTCTCCTTGAATTTCATGGTTTTCTTCGCGCAGAATTGGCTGAATAATGTCTAGATACTTCTTAAAACGCTCTTCAACTTCTTGAATTCTACTAGCCTTGGCAAAAGCAAATTCCAAAGTATTGTAAGAGACCTCAAAAAGAATCCTGTCTTCATTTTTAATAGATTTCAGTTGGATGGGATTGCCATCTCTATCAAATCGTTCCGACTCAAAATCATACTCTTCCAATAGACGCTTCAAAAGATTCTTGGCAACATTTGTATCCGTCGCTCCGCCCTGGCAATTGACAATAGGAAATTCTAACTCAATGCCAATGTAGACAGTTGGATTTTCTTTAATATTCTTTAAATAACGCTCTTTTAAAATTTGGATTGAATCAGTCATTTCCATTTCCTATAAATTTTTGATAGTGTTAGAGTATTATAACAAAATTTCAGGTATTTTCCTAGCTTCATGCAAAAACGCCTGCTTACGAAATTGTTTTTGCCTTAAAAGCAATTTCGTAAACAAGCGTCTACCTATTATCAACTATATGATGAGTGTTCCCGCTAGGACAAAATCCTAGCGGTAGACCAGAGCTAGACTAAGAATAGAGATTCTATTCCATCATCATAACACTCAACAAAGATTGATGATCTTATACTAATTCGATGATTGCCATTGGCGCAGCATCTCCGCGGCGCGGTTCAGTTTTCAGGATACGAGTATATCCACCGTTGCGCTCTGCATAGCGTGGTGCAATCTCAGAGAACAATTTTTGAAGAGCAGTAGTTGTAGTATACTTTTCTGTTGCTTCATCATAGTTTTCTGATGCGATTTCATTGCGTACAAAAGCTGCAGCTTGACGACGAGCGTGCAAGTCTCCACGTTTGCCCAATGTAATCATTTTTTCAACTGTTTTACGGATTTCTTTAGCACGAGCTTCAGTTGTCACGATTGATTCGTTGATCAGCAAATCAGTAGTCAAATCGCGAAGCATTGCTTTACGTTGTGAGCTAGTGCGTCCTAGTTTACGGTAAGCCATGTATTCCTCCTTTATTTATCGTTTTTTAACCCCAGACCGAGATCAGCAAGTTTAACTTTTACTTCTTCTAGACTCTTACGTCCTAAGTTACGAACTTTCATCATTTCAGGCTCAGATTTTTCTGTCAAATCAAATACAGTATTGATACCTGCACGTTTCAAACAGTTGTATGAGCGAACTGACAAATCTAATTCTTCGATTGTCCGTTCCAAAATGCGGTCATCAGAAGTCTTTTCTGCTTCCTTCATAACGTCTGCAGCGATAGCTACTTCTGTCAGGTTAGTGAAGAGATTCAAATGTTCCGTAAGGATGCGGGCTGAAAGTCCCAAAGCATCTTCTGGAATAATTGTTCCATTCGTTAAAATTTCAAGGGTTAGTTTGTCAAAACCATCGTTGCTACCAACACGAGCTGGCTCAACCTGGTAATTAACTTTTGTCACTGGCGTATAGATAGAATCCACCGCAAGTGTTCCCACTGGTGCATCATCTTTCTTATTTTCATCTGCAGGCACATAACCACGACCGCTGTTGACAGTCATCGTTGCCTTAAAGCTTGCGCCTTCTCCGATTGTAAAGAGATAATGATCAGGGTTTATAATTTCAATATCACTGTCTGTCAAAATGTCTCCGGCAGTTACTTCTGCTGGTCCTTCAACATCCAGTTCAATAATCTTTTCGTCTTGGACGTAAGATTTTACAGCAATCCCTTTGACGTTCAGAATAATTTGCATCACGTCTTCGCGGACACCGGAAATTGTATCAAACTCGTGCAAAACACCTTCAATATTAATTGAAGTAACAGCAGCACCTGGAAGTGAAGCCAAAAGCACACGGCGAAGAGAATTTCCCAGTGTTGTACCATAGCCACGCTCAAGCGGCTCTACTACAAACTTGCCATAATCTTTATTTTCATCAATTTTTGTTATATTTGGTTTTTCA
>NZ_CAUOLF010000041.1:0-2803 GCF_963456385.1 uncultured Streptococcus sp.
TATTTCAATCAGAAGGGTGAAATGGTTGATACCCTTCGTGAGATTGCCAAAGACTTCGAAAAAGAAAATCCGAATGTGCATGTGAAAGTGGTGAACGTCCCTAACGCTGGGGAAGTACTCAAAACGCGCGTTCTGGCTGGAGATATCCCAGATGTTGTCAATATCTTTCCACAGTCTATTGAATTCCAAGAATGGGCTAAAGCTGGGTACTTTGAAGATTTATCTAATAAAAATTATCTCAAGCGAGTTAAGAATCATTACGCAGATAAATATGCGATTGACGGGAAAATTTACAATATTCCTTATACTGCTAATGCTTATGGTATCTATTACAACAAAGATAAATTTAAAGAACTGGGATTGAAAGTTCCAGAGACTTGGGAGGAATTTGAGGAATTAGTTGATACGATTATAGCAAAAGGAGAAACGCCTTTTGCCATTGCAGGAGCAGATACTTGGACCTTGAATGGTTATCATCAGTTAGCTCTTGCCACTGCAACAGGTGGCGGTAAGGAAGCGAATGATTACCTACGTTTTTCCAAGCCAAATGCCATTAAGTCTTCAGATTCAGTGCTTAAAGATGATTTCAGGCTGTTAGATTTATTCCGCAAAAAAGGAGCCATGCAAACCAACTGGCAGGGAGCAGGCTATACTGATGTTGTCGGTGCCTTTGCTAGGGGCGATGCCCTGATGACTCCAAATGGCTCTTGGGCTATCACAGCAATCAATGCGCAAGATCCTAAGTTTAATGTTGGAACTTTTCCTTTCCCTGGAAAGCAAAAAGGACAAAGCTTGACCATTGGAGCAGGAGACCTAGCTTGGTCTATCTCGTCAAGTAGTAAGCACAAGAAAGAAGCCAATGCTTTTGTTGAATATATGTCACGTCCAGAAGTTATGCAGAAATATTATGATGTGGACGGCTCACCAACAGCTATTGAAGGTGTCAAGGAAGCTGGTTCAGATGCACCGCTAGCCGGTCTTGCTGAACTAGCATTTACAGATCGACACCTCGTTTGGCTGGCTCAAGACTGGACCAGTGAAAGTGATTTTTATACCTTGACTGGGAATTATATTACAACTGGAGACAAAGAGGATATGGCGAAAGCACTAAATGCCTTCTTCAATCCGATGAAAGCAGACGTAGAGTAGGAGTAGATCTACTATGAAAAAATTGATTGAGAAATATTGGGGCTGGCTCTTTGTCCTTGTTCCCCTTGTACTACAGGCTGTATTCTTCTATGTGCCCATGTTTCAAGGTGCCTTCTACAGCCTGACAAACTGGACTGGTTTGACCTATAATTATAAGTTTGTCGGACTTAATAACTTTATGCTTCTCATGAGCGATCCTAAGTTTATGAACGCGATAGGCTTTACATTGATCATTACTATTTGTATGGTGGTTGGTGAGATTATGCTGGGAATCTGGATAGCACGAGCTCTCAACTCGAAGATAAAGGGAAAGACTTTCTTCCGAGCTTGGTTTTTCTTCCCCGCTGTCCTATCTGGATTGACTGTGGCTCTTATCTTTAAGCAACTTTTCAACTACGGATTGCCAGCTATAGGGAATACCTTAGGAATTGAATTTCTTAAAACCAGCCTTCTAGGAACGAATGGCGGTGCAATCTTTGCAGCAATCTTCGTCTTGCTTTGGCAAGGGGTAGCCATGCCTATTATCATCTTCCTAGCTGGTCTTCAGTCTATCCCGACTGAGATTACAGAAGCAGCTCGAATTGATGGAGCTAGCAGCAAACAAATTTTTTGGAAGGTGGAACTTCCTTATCTCCTACCAAGCGTTTCCATGGTCTTTATCTTGGCTCTAAAAGGTGGTTTGACAGCATTTGACCAGGTCTTTGCCATGACAGGCGGCGGTCCGAATAATGCGACCACCTCTCTAGGACTTCTGGTATACAACTATGCTTTTAAGAGCAATCAATTTGGTTATGCCAATGCCATTGCTGTTATCTTGTTTCTCTTGATTGCGGTTATTTCTATTATCCAGTTGAGAGTATCTAAGAAATTTGAAATCTAAGAGGAGAAGCCCGATGAAAAATGCAGAAAGAAAAGCTAATTTCAGTAAATATATCTTGCTAACACTGGGATCTATTATCATTTTAATTCCACTCTTAGCAACGATATTCAGTTCCTTTAAGTCTACCAAAGACATCGTTAATAATTTTTTCGGATTTCCGACTCAACCGACCTTAGAAAATTTTCAACGCCTTTTGGCTGATGGTATCGGAGGCTACTATTGGAATTCGATTGTAATCACGGTTCTATCTTTGGCTGTTGTCATGATTTTTATTCCCATGGCTGCTTACTCTATCGCTCGTAATATGTCTAAGAGAAAAGCTTTTGGTATTATGTATACGCTCTTGATTTTAGGGATTTTTGTTCCTTTTCAAGTTATCATGATTCCTATTACAGTTATGATGAGTAAGCTAGGATTAGCTAACACTTGGGGATTAATTATCCTCTATCTGGCTTACGCTGTTCCACAGACTCTCTTTCTCTATGTAGGCTACATTAAGATTTCCATTCCGGACAGTCTGGATGAAGCAGCAGAAATTGACGGTGCTGGAAAGTTTACAACTTATTTCAAGATTATCTTTCCTATGATGAAACCCATGCATGCGACAACCATGATTATCAATGCCCTCTGGTTCTGGAATGACTTCATGCTTCCTCTCTTGGTACTCAATAAAGACTCCAAGATGTGGACTCTGCCACTCTTCCAATATAACTACACAGGTCAATACTTTAATGATTATGGACCGAGCTTTGCTTCTTATGTTGTTGGGATTAT